>CAZDZB010000057.1:0-13088 GCA_964509795.1 uncultured Christensenellaceae bacterium
TTTTAGTTGAGGTAGAACCGGGGTTAATGGCTAATATTGCGTTGTTCACTTTTCTTCTCCTTCCGGAACGTTATTTTTTATTTCTATAAACTTCATAACCTTTCTTAAATGCTTTTTATTAATTTTAATTACCTTAGGTTAGGTGAAAATTCTGGTTTCAATAATTGTTTCCCAATCAACTTATTCAATGCCCAAATAGCCAAGTGTACTAAGAAAAGCTGCATTCTGCGTGTGCTAATTACACGTAAGTAACTTCACGCTATTCTTTTCCGATGGTTATATTGTCACTGAGGTTCAGGCTGTATTCAAAAACAACATAATCTGCCTGTATACAAAAGCAACTCTCAAAGATGTCAAAAGTCCCTTCTGGAAAGTTCATCGCTTGATTCGTCCAATCCTTGGATAGTTAATTTGTCTTTCATTTCAGTTTATCCTCTGAAATGGCAATAGCGGCGAAACCTTCTTTTTTTATGTCATACTTTGTGTATCCTTGCCTTACACAAAGACGTACTTCTTTGTGTATTCCCCTCGGCGCTTTAAACGCATGCCCCTTTTTGTAATCAAGGTTTTCCGCGGCATCCAAATAATATTGAAGCGCCTTTTTCTCCGCCGGTGTGCTTCCGTGCCCCATATATAAATCTTTAAAATTTATATCCATCGCTTTTTTCAACGAGTCAATATACGCAGAGAGAGGCGTGGATTCATCGAGAAACAGCCAAACAAATGGGCTTATGGCATCCCCTGTATATAAACTTTTAGAGGATTTATCAAGCAGTGCAATGCCGCCATTTGTATGTCCTTTAAAATTATACGTTTCAAGCTCAATACCACCCAGATTAAATACATACCCTTCATCAACTTTTTTGCATCCCGAAAGACTTATATCAAGGTAGGCGTCTGAGTCAAAATTATCAGGTAATATTTCAACTGAGCTATTTTTCTTTATTTTTGTTTTTTTAGCGTATTTTAAATTTCTGGCTCTCATTTCTGGCGTATTATGCATCATGTAAATTTTCTTTTCGCTTTCGTGCATATATATATCGCAGTCGGTAAACAAAAAATTTCCGCCGGTGTGGTCAAGATGACCATGACTGTTAATAATCGCTAATGGTTTGTCTGTGATTTTCTCTACTGCTTTTTTTAAGTTTCCAAAACCGTATCCTGTGTCAAAAAGCAATGCCCTTTCACTACCTGTAAATAAATCAAAATATACCCCCATGCCGCAGGAGAATCTATATGTATATTCATTAATTTGTTCAATATTATAATAATTGCTTTCTTCTGAAAAACCCTTTTTTTTCATCAGATATCTTTATTCCTTCCTTACCTGCATCAAACTTACCGAATTTTTATTATAATGCTTATTTTACGATATGCCAACAGGAAGATTGCTTTAGCAAAGCCTTACAATCATTTATGTTTAAATAAGCATAGAAATCCAAATCCTATAACTGATACTATAAGTTTTTTTATAGTAAAAAAGCCTCAGCATATGGTGAGGCTTTGGATTCGTAATATTGTTTTAAGGCCTGAATTGTTCTATTATTTGAGCGTCGACCCAATATAAATCATAGTCTTTCATAAAGAAAATATATTTTCCGTCAGGTGAAAAAGACGCTGTAAATTCAACCCCTTCGCTGTTGACATCAGGACCTAAGTTGAAACCTTCGCTCCATGTTCCGTCGCCATTATTGAAGCTTACATACAAGTCCCCTTCTCCGCCGTATCCGTCATCTCTGTTGCAATCATATATAATAAAACTTTCATCCGGGGCAATGCATGGATGTATGCCCGGCACCGGCTCATTGACACCACCTTCTAATGCTGTAAACTCAGAAAAATCACCGTTTTTTTCAATTACTTTCACAATCCCCAAATTTGTTTCAATATCCGTCATATAAATTGTGCCGTCATCTGTAGTTGAAACATACATTCCGGCGTTTACATAATTAAGCCCTGTCCATTGTCCGTTTTGATATGTTCTTTTCCAAATGCCAGTTTTGTATTCACCGGAAATCGAATCATTGACTCTGCCTGTAAAATACATTGTCATACCGTCATTTGCATAATGAGGCTCAAATAAAATTCCTTCCTCATCATATTCAATTTCACAAGGCTCATGCCATGCCCCATCCAAAAATGTGCTCATATACACTTTAGGCATACCTGTTTTTCCTTCCCTTACTGAATAATATATTTCGCTGCCGTCCGGTGAAAATGTACAGGCGTATTCCATGTCTTCATCTCTTGATATTATACCAGGGGCGAAAACTTCAGGAGTAACCCCCGGCGGTTCCTGTCCGTAATCAATTTCTTGCTCCTCATTTTTAGAGCATCCTGATAAAGTCGCAATCAAAACTAATGCAGCCGCAAAAATAATAGCTTTTCTTAAATTACTTTTCATATATCCTCCTGTCAGATAAAAGAGTGCGATATTATTAATTTCTAATAGTATATATCAAGTTAAAAAACGTATAAATTAACAAAAGGTGTACTCTTTAAAAGAATACACCTTCGTTTGCAAAATTATTTAAATATCTCCCCAACACCGTTTAAAACATATTTGGGCCTGTACGCAAATTTTTTCATTGATTCAATTGTTGTAACTCCGCTTAATACTAGAACTGTGTCCACAGCTGACTCTATGCCTGCAACTATATCTGTGTCCATTCTGTCGCCGATAATTACAGCGTCTTCATTGGCTACACCAAGCGTGTTAAGCCCATGCCTCATCATCAATGGGTTGGGCTTGCCAACAAAATACGCCTTCTTGCCTGTTGCCATTTCTATCGGCGAAATCAACGCTCTGGTCGCCGGGGCTATTCCACCATCCACCGGGCCTGTAACGTCAAAATTGCATCCTATCAGTTTTGCTCCCTTTAAAACAAGCTGAGTTGCTTTTTCGAGCATCTCGTAATTGTATGTGCGTGTTTCTCCCAAAACCACATAATCAGGATCAGTATTGTTCATAAGAAACCCTACATTATACATTGCGTTTGTAAGCCCGGTATCACCAATAACGTAAGCGCTTCCTCCCGGACACTGTTTTTTTAAAAATGTCGCAGTCGCTAAAGCGGAAGTATAAAAATGCTCTTCATTTACATTAATGCCCATATTCTGAAGCTTCATCTGCAGCTCTTTTCTTGTTTTGGACGAATTGTTGGTCAGAAACAAAAAGTCTTTGTTTTCTTTTTGCAGCCAGTCCACAAATTCCTTTGCACCGGGAAGCAGCCTGCTTCCATGGTATATTACTCCATCCATATCACAGATGAAACCTTTTTTGCTTTCTAATTCTTTCAAATTATTTTCCTCTCATTTTAAATCGTTTTTGTTCGCTAACATTATAGTACATCTGGCAATACAATACAAATTATTTAATATGATAATTTAAAAAAACTGCTGGGTTTTACTTAATCTAACAACTTTTTAATTTAAATATTATTTAATTGTGAAGTTCACCCCAAAAGTTTTTTATCTAACTTTTGGGGTGAACTTCAGCTGACTACTTTTTATTTCTCCAGGTCAATTTTAAGCTCTTTATCAATAATGTAGTGCTTATCATAAATAAATAACTCAAATCTCTTCTCACAAACTATTTCAATGCATTCTGCAACACGGACTTTTATCATCTGTCCTCTGTAATTTATTCTGAAACTGTAGCCGTCCCATACATCCGGCTTTATTGGGCGCAGGCGCAGCCCCGCTTCCGTTATGCGCAATCCTGCGAATCCGTAAACCATTGCCATATATGCGCCGCCGGCGTTGGCAATATGCAGACCGTCCTTTGTGTTTTTGTTTATGTCGTCTAAATCCAGGCGAATTGTACTCATAAAAAAATCATATGCTTCTTTTGCACGCCCGATTCTGGAAGCCATCATGCTGTGCACGCACGGAGATAGGCTGGAATCATGTGTCGTACGCTGCTTATAATAATCATATGAACTGCTCATTATGCTTTCTTCTATGTTGTCAAGAAGCACATAGCTTAGAATTGTGTCGGCTTGTTTTAACACTTTATGCCTGTAAATATGCATCGGATGGTAATTAAGAAGCAGAGGATAATTCTCCTTTGGCACAGATTCAAATTCCCATTCAGCTTTCTGCATAAACCCGTCATCCTGCATGTGAATTCCTGTTTTTTCGTCAAACGGCAGCCGCATTTTTTCGGCGGCTTGTGCCATCTGTTGTATTTCACCTTGTGAAATCCTCAGTTTTGCCTGTAGTTTTTTATATTCTTCCGGGTATTTTCTTTTTAGTACACTGCTTAATTTGACTGCCCATTCCAAATGAAATTTCGCCATGGAATTAGTGTAATAATTGTTATCAACAAGCGCTGTGTATTCATCAGGCCCCGTCACAGTGTTTATGCAAAATTCGCCTTCCTTGCTGTAATTGCCCACTTCCAGCCATATTCTCGCAGTTTCAAGCACAACTTCATAACCGAAATCAATAATCATTTGTATATCATCTGTAAACAAATAATACTGTATATTTGCGTATGCAACATCCGCGTTAATATGGTATTGAGCACTTCCCGCAGGGAAATACGACGAACATTCACTTCCGCTTATAGTCCTCCAAGGAATTTTTGCCCCCTTCTTATGCCCAGTCTCACGAGCTCTTTTTTTGGATTCTTCCAGCACATTATACCTGAATCTAAGAAGTGTTTTTGCTGTCTCCGGCATAGTAAGAGTAAAGAAAGGAATCATATATATTTCTGTATCCCAGAAATAGTGTCCATCATAACCTCCGCCGCTCAATCCCTTTGCGCCTATCTGGCTGTATTTATCCTTACCCGCAGAGGCTAGCAGCTGGTATAAGCTGTAATTAAGGGCATATTCGACGCCGCTGTCACCTTCTACATTGATATAGGCGTATTTCCAAAAATCATCAAGGTATTCTTTTTGCTTTTCAAAATAATAACCAGCTCCGTTTTTTTTGGCTTCTTCCGCTGCTTTTATTGCCTCACTTGGTGTTTCGCCATGCCTTATGCTGTCTGCAAAGCAAATATATTTTGTAAGCCTTATACTATTTCCCTTTTCTATCTTTATTTCGCACTTCGCCTGGCTATATAAATCTCCTTGAGAAAATTCCATGTTATGGTTATACGTGCATGCAGTTGATACAAAAAGGTTTGAGTTTCTTGTCCTGCTGGTAATCACATGGCAGTTGCCTTTTATGACGTTTTCGGTGACTTCAAGGGAAGTTTCATTTTCACCACCCGCTCTGGGATCGTTTTCCATGGCTTTGGTCAAAGTTCTGCCGTCAATTGTTGAAGTGAAACTGATTGGCCCCTCATAATTTAATGATTCAACTACCACATTCAAAATTAGAAGCTCCCGTTTTATAAATGAAGCAATTCTTTTAAACGTGATTTTTAGTCTGTGTCCTTTTGGCGATTCCCATTCCACATTTCTAAATGCAAAACCATTTCTTATGTCAAGCCCCCGTCTTATATCAATAAGCTTGCCCTCATAAACATTAAATACATCGCCATCTATGTTTATCCGTATCCCCTGCGCGTTATGAATATTTACAATTTTCTGGGCGCTCAAGGGAAAACCGCTGCAAATCTCCCCATAGCATATCGGCACAGTGTCGTAAAACCCATTAATATAAGTTCCAACAATACTTTTACTGCCCTCTTTATATCCTTCTTCGAAATTTGCCCTCATACCGACATATCCATTCGCCGTCGAAAGCAATGTTTCTTGATTAAGGAGGGTATAGTTGTCAAGTTTATCCATGATTAAATCCTTTGTCAAAAATAAAACTGCTGAAAACCTTATTAAAAGCAGACAATCTTTGTCAATTAATAAAAATTTTCAGCAGTAAACGGAAGCAATTCCCGATTTCAATTTATTTAATTGCGCCTGATACCATTCCTGAAATTATATATTTCTGTCCAAATAAGAATCCTATAATAATAGGCAAAGCTGCCATTAATACCGCTGTCATAATCAAATCCCACTGCTTAACAAACGACCCCGCAAAGAACCGTACAGCGAGCGGTATTGTCTGTATCCTGTTGCCGATTCCCAAAATAAGTGATGGCAGCAGGAAGTCGTTCCATATCCATATACCGTTAAGTATTAACACAGTAACAACAATAGGCTGCAATATAGGCAGAATAATTCTCCTGTATATCTTCCACCGTCCGTATCCTTCAATTGTTGCCGCCTCTTCCAATTCCAAAGGAATAGATTTAATGAAGCCATGGAACATGAATACAGAGAGCGGTGCACCAAATCCAATGTAAGCAAGCACCATGCCGTGATATGTCCTCAGCATCTTAATTCCTATCGTCTTATATGTCATGCTGAAAAGCTGAACCAGCGGAAACATAACAACCTGAAACGGAATAATCAATCCACTTATAAAAAGCAGGAAAATAAATGCCGACATTTTAGTCTTTGTTCTCACCAATACCCAGGCTGCCATTGATGAAAATATTGCTATAAAAAACAACGAAAATGCTGTAATTATAACTGATGACATCAAACTGCTTGGATACCTTACAGTGTTGCTGGACCATACTGTAGCAACATTTTTAAAAAGCTGACCCCAGTTGGCTGGCATCGCAATCGGTTCATTAATTACTTCAATAGATGCTTTCGCTGAGTTGATTATAACTATAAAGAAGGGAAATACTGTAACCACAAAACAAATAATTATTATTATAAGCGCCGCAGTGCTTGATATCCTTTTTCTTAAAGGTGCTTTATTTTTTTTGATCTTTTCCATTATAATTCCACCTCTCTTCTTTTGCTGTAAACAACCTGCGTAATTGATACTACAGAAAGAACAATGAAGAATATAATGGCCTTCGCCTGACCTCCTGCCATATCATTGTAAACAAATGCAACTTCATATATATGAACTGCCAAAAGTTCTGTGGAATTAACAACATCTTTTGCTGCTCCAAACAAAGTAGTGGGTCCTCCCCCGGTTAACGCGACAATAATATCATACTGTTTAAACGAGTTTACTAGGGTCAAAAATGAAGTTATAGTTATTGCCTGGGCTATCATAGGCACTGTTATGTTCCTAAACTTCTGCCAGAAATTCGCACCATCAATTTCACATGCCTCCACCAATGACTGAGGCACATTAAGTATTGCTGCAACATATATCATCATAATGTATCCAGCATACTGCCATGTGTATGCAAACACTAATCCAAACAATGTCAGCGTTGCATCTCCTAATATTACCACATCTTCTATGGCTTTTATTCCGAACAGCCCTCCAAGAGGTGGTATGATGCTTTTAAAAATAAATTGCCAAATGTATCCCAGCACAAGGCCGCCGATTAAGTTTGGCAGGAAAAAACCTGCTCTGAAAAAGTTCCTGAATTTCACTTCCCTCGTTACCAAATAGGCGAGAAATAAAGCAATAAAGTTAATTGTGACAACGCTTAATACAGTAAATACAAAAGTTCTGATAAATGAGTACTTAAATTGTACGTCGCTCCACATGTTCGCGTAGTTTGCAAGCCCTACCCAGCTGATTTGTCTTCCCGATATTGCTGTCCAGTCAGTCATTGAGTAATAGATTCCCATAAAAAAAGGAATAACTACAACAATCATAAAAGACAATAATGCAGGAAGAAGAAAAAGCCAAAAAACGGTCTTATCTTTCGAGTATCTGTTCATAATGTTCTCCTCTTCTTTATAAGGTGTGCAGTTTTTATCTACATATTAATTATACCACATTTTATTATTTAAAAAAGGTGCAGATCCAAAGACCTGCACCCTTTCATACCACAAACCTTATCCTATGCTTTCAATAGCCTCAGCAACTTTAGTGATAAATTCGTCTTTTGTTAAATCACCTTTTGCAAAGCTTTCATAGATAGGACCTAATGTGCCCATGCCAAATCCGTCAGGCATGTCATTTTGCAGCCATGTGTAAGCTCCGTCTTCAACCTTCAGCCATTCAAATACTGATGATGTCAAAGGTGAGCTCGGTACTAATGTTACGTTTGTAAATGCCGGAAGCATGTTTGCTTCGTTAACCATGTACTCATGTCCGTTTTCGTTCATAGCCATGTAGTTAAGGAATGCCTTTGCTGCATCCAGGTTTTCACTCTCGTTATTCAAAACATAGAATGAAGGAGCGCCGATGAATATTGCGTTATGCTCACCGTATACTGATGCGTGAGGAGCATATCCCATTTCAAAGTCAACGCCGTTTGATATGAGCCATGGATCAATCCAGTTACCTTGATGGATGAATGCTGCTTTTTGGTTGCCGAATTGTCCAACTTGAGCGTCATAGTTTCCTGTTGTTAAAACTGTAGGATCTGCATATTCAAAGAGTAATTCTACCCAGTCTGCATATTCTGTCAGTCTTTCCATGTCTGCTACGCCTGCGTTCAGTTCATCCAAAACTGTTGTGTCTCCATATGGCAAACCTGCTGAAAGGTATCCGTTGAAGTTATGTAATCCTGTTACCCAGTACATGTCAGGGCCTGCTGCCATAGCAACAACAGAATCAATGCCTAATTCGTCTTTCATTGCATCGATTTTTTCGAATGCCGCTCTATAAGCTTCCTGTGATGTCAATGATGCCGGGTCAACACCTGCTTGTTCAAGCATTGCTGTGTTGTATGCAAGTCCCCATGCTTCAACAGCTACAGGAAAACCATAAGTTACGCCGTCAACTACAAATTCAAGTGTTGTTACATCCATCCACTCTTCATTTTCAAATGGCGCAAGCTTATCTGACCATGTGTTATATCCGCCCATACCTTCAATAACAAATATGTCCGGTTGACGGTCTGATTGGAACTCAGCTTTTAAGTTCTCTGCATATGGTGTGTCTCCGCCTGCTGTTTTAACTTCTACCTTTACACCTGTTTCCTCTTCATACAGTGCTGCGAAAGCTGATAGCTGTTCATGAATTTCTACCTTGTTTTGATAGATAACTATGCTTTCTTCCTCTTGTGAGCAGCCTGCAAAAATAACTGCTCCCAGCACAACAACTAATACTAGTGCTAATACTTTTAATGTTGTCTTCACTTCGTTTCCTCCTCTTTAACGTTACCCCATTGGGGGGATGTTTTTGTATAGTTTACCGGCGTATTCCGCATTAGCAACCGTTTGCACAGCCCCATTTAAAAGGCAATATGCCAACTTATACCTATGCAGCATATCCGTGTAAAGCTAACACATACTGATATTATATGATTATATTCCTTTAATTTCTTATAAAATTCTGTTATAATTAACATAAAAACGTAGATATTTTTTGAGGTTTATATGAAAAACTCATTAATTGGAGAGAAAATTAAGAATTTAGATTATCAATATGTTCATCCTTCCTACTCTTTGGAGCTTGAATTAGTGCGAAATGTAGCAAATGGAGATTATGAGTCCGCTATTACTGTTATGAATCGTTTTGCGTTAATGGAACGAGCCAAATTAGCATATAATCCAATACGATCAGAGAAAAACTCTCTCATTGCACTAGCCACCGTCCTTACCCGAGCTGCAATAAAAGGAGGAGTGCATACAGAAGATGCTTTTGATATGAGTGACGCAGTCATTAAAAATATCGAAACTATTGATACTGTTTTAGAATTAAAAAAATACGAACTGGAAATGGTCAAAATCTTTACAAACCTTGTAAACAGTGCTGCAAAAAGAAAATATGAATATCCGGTTTCCAAAATCATTGATTACATATATCAGAATATAACTTCAAAAATCACAGTGAGCGATTTAAGTAAAATCACACATCTTTCCCCCGACTATATTTCACGTATTTTTAATAAAGAGGTTGGAATGTCTATAACTGACTATATACAGGAAAAAAAAGTGGAAGCTTCAAAATCATTTTTACTTTATAAAAACATGAGCATAACGCACATAGCCTCAATATTTGATTTCTGCAATCACGGTTATTATTCCAAAGTTTTCAAAAAGCACACTGGGTATAGCCCCGCTGAATTTAGAAAAATGCATAATGAAGAAGAGTGATTTCTTCGCTGATTTAATACAATTGGTAAATTGAAATAATAAAATGGAGGCAAAATGGCAACTATAAAGGATGTGGCAAAACTTGCAGGCGTAAATCCTTCCACTGTTTCAAGAGTAATTGCGGATAACCCTAAAATTACACGAGAAACCAAAGAAAAGGTTTACAGTGCTATGAAAGAACTGAATTACAGGCCCAACGCAATTGCCCGAAGCCTCGCTAATCAGTCCCGCACAAAAATAATCGGCATCATTTTGCCCAGCGAAAGTGATGCGCTTTTTCACAATCCGTTTTTTATAAGAGTAATAAGCAGCATCAGCTCCTACGCACAAAAGCACGGATATTACATAATGCACGGACACAGCGGAAAAGAACTAGGAGAGCTTAAAATCCTCCAGGATTTAGTAAACAGCAGATGGGTTGACGGGATAATACTTACAACTTCAAGAAATAATGATAAGGGAATAGAATACCTCAACAACGTCAATATGCCTTTTGTAGTAATAGGCAAAGTTGACGATAATGTGGAGGCATACACAGTAGATAACGACAACACAGAGGCCACCCAAAACGCCACTCAAAAATTAATAGATAAAGGAATGGAAAAAATCTGTTTTATCGGCGGCTCGCTGGAGTTCAGAGTAAATCTTGAACGCCTTAAAGGATACAACAACGCAATGGCCAAAAACAACCTGGAAGTATATGATTATATGATTTATACTAACGATGACAGCGAAGAAACAGGAGTAAAGGGAATGCAGCAATTCCTTAAATATTTTGTTCCTGACGCCATTGTAACTACTGATGACCTTATTGCCTTCGGTGCATGTCAAAAAGGTTATGAAGTTATTGATGAATACGTTCCTGTCGTGGGGTTTAACAACACACCGGTTTCAATTTACAGAAATCCTCAGTTTTCCTCTGTAGAAATTTTCGCAGAGAAGCTTGGTTATCATTCAGCGAAAACCTTGATTGACATCTTAGAAGGAGTGGAGGTAAAAGAAAAACATTTTACTGTTGCCACTAAATTTTACGATAGAAGTTAACCCATCTTTTAATTTCTCAAACCACTTTCAGTCATTCATTTTCTTTATTGCCATTTACTCCCCTTAGGCAAATTGTATGTTAATTTATTGTCGTCATCATTGACACAGCGCAGATATATTGATAAAGTTATAGTTTATATAAAAAATATGTTCAGGTGAGATTAAAAGTGAAACTAGGAATTGACATTGGCTCAACTACAGTGAAAACTGTTTTGTTTGATAAAAGCGGGAAAATACTCCACAAAGACTATAAAAGGCATTTTTCCGACGTGTTCCAGACAACTTTAAGCATGCTTAAAGATCTGTCTGTATATATACCCGAAAACGAAAAGCTAAATGCGGCATTCACAGGTTCAGCGGGCCTTGGCGTAAGTAAAGTGTGCGATATGCCATTTGTCCAGGAAGTATACGCCACACAGCTTGCTATTGAAAAACATATCCCCGATGCTGACGTCGTAATAGAGCTGGGCGGCGAAGACGCAAAAATCATTTTTTTGACAAACGGTGTAGAATACAGAATGAACGGTTCCTGTGCAGGTGGCACAGGAGCATTTATCGACCAAATGGCAACTTTGCTCGATGTTACATTAGATGAGCTTAATGAGCTCAGTTTAAACCATGACGAAATATACAAGATAGCATCACGCTGCGGTGTGTTTGCCAAGAGCGATATACAGCCCCTTTTAAACCAAGGCGCTCACAAAAAAAATATAGCCGCAAGCATTCATCAGGCAGTCGTGGACCAAACCATAGCAGGGCTTGCCCAGGGAAGAAATATTGAAGGAAAGGTCATATTTTTAGGAGGCCCTCTTACGTTTTCTAAAGGCCTGCGAGACAGGTTCATTCAAAGCCTTAACCTTTCAGAAGATACTGCTATTCTCCCGGATAACTCACAGTACTTTGTGGGCATAGGGGCCGCAATGTATGCTCAGGGAGAAAATCCTGTCAGATTTAGTGACTTAATAAGCATGGTGGAAAAAGGCAGTACAAAAAAATCAACAGCCAAAAAAATGGAGCCTCTTTTTGAAAATCAAAATGAATACGAAAAATTTAAAATCCGACATTTAAAAAATGATGTAAAGCGAAAGGATATCGCATCTTACAAAGGCAGCGCTTATTTGGGGATAGATGCCGGGTCAACTACCACAAAAATAATTCTGATAGACAAAAATTATAATATTTTGTTTGAATACTACGGGGCCAATCTTGGAAATCCTGTGAAAATAATCAGAGAACAGCTCATTAAGCTTTATGACAAAATGGGTCCGGAGATAACCATCTCCTCTTCCGGTGTTGTGGGCTACGGTGAAGACCTTATAAAAACCGCCTTCGGCATAGACTACGGCCTGGTTGAAACCGTCGCTCATTATAAAGCGGCACATCATTTCAACAGCAACGTTAATTTTATCATGGATATCGGCGGGCAGGACATAAAATGTTTCAGGATTAAAAACCACGCAATTGATAATATATTTTTAAACGAGGCCTGCTCATCAGGCTGCGGTTCTTTTATCCAAACTTACGCCAAAGCTTTAGGGTATGAAGTGGATGAATTCGCCAAGCTTGGCCTTTTTGCGCAAACGCCAATTGACCTGGGCTCAAGGTGCACTGTATTTATGAACTCGTCCATTAAGCAGGCGCAAAAAGAAGGTGCCAGCGTAGGTGACATATCAGCAGGGCTTTCAATGAGCGTAGTCAAAAATGCTCTTTATAAAGTAATTAGAGTGCACAGCAGCGACGACTTGGGCGACAATGTGGTAGTGCAGGGCGGGACATTTTTAAATGACGCAGTACTCAGAAGCTTTGAAAAAGAACTTGGCAAAAACGTAACCAGGCCTTCTATTGCCGGGCTTATGGGAGCATACGGCGCAGCATTATACGCCAAGGAGCATAAAAACAAATCATCTAGTCTAATAACACGAGAAGGACTTGAAAACTTCACGCATAAAAGCAAACACGCTGTATGCAATCTATGTACCAACCATTGCAGGCTTACTATTAATATTTTTAATGACGGCAGCAAGTATATTTTCGGCAACAGGTGCGAAAGGCCATACAAAG
>CAZDZB010000058.1:0-9070 GCA_964509795.1 uncultured Christensenellaceae bacterium
TCCAGGCGCAGGCGCGGCGGGAGGAATGGGCGCGGCGCTGAGCGCATTTTGCGGAGCAGAACTCGTGAGCGGCATTGACGCAGTGCTGGAGATTAGGAATTTTGCGGATGCGGTAAAAGGAGCGGACCTGATTATAACCGGCGAGGGCAGGGTGGATGCCCAGTCAGTTTTCGGCAAAGCAGTGCATGGCATTGCCCAATATGCTAAAAAACATAACATACCATTGATTGTTCTAGCGGGTAGCACAGGCGAAGGATATGAGGCGGTTTATGAAAAGGGAGTGACCGCTGTGTTTACCCTGCCGGATAAACCTATGGAAATTGATGAGTGTATGGCAAATACGCCTGATTTATTGAGAAAGCTCTGCGATAATATTTTCGCTGTAGTAAATGCTTTTACAGCTAAAGCATAGGAATAACCTGATAAAACAAAATGCCTGCCGCTCCCGCAATGGCTATAACCAAAATGGGATGGAGTTTTTTCCATAGCAGCAAAAGCAGGGAAACTGCAAGGATTATTATTGAGTAAAGTTCAATGTTTCCCAGGGAGTTTATCAGCATGTTTATATTTTCTATGTGAAATAAAGTAATTAAAGATACGGTTACTATTGCGCTTGCAATAAGAGCAACAACTGTAGGCCTTATTCCCTTTAAAATTCCTTTAACAATTTTCAGATTCTGAAAATTAAAAAAGAATTTTGCCACAATTGTCGTAATTATTAAGGAAGGAAGTATTACTCCGAATGTGCACAATACAGCGCCCGCAAGGCCCTGCATTTTCATGCCGGCAAAGGTCGCGGCGTTGACTGCAAACGGCCCGGGGGTCATTTTGGCGATGGCTATTATGTCCGTCACCTCTGCTGTTGTCATCCAGCCGTTCATTGTAAGCTCCTGGGAAATGAGCGGTATCATTGCGTATCCGCCGCCTATTGTAAACAACCCGATTTTAAAGAATGTCCAAATCATTTTTAGCAACATATTTTCAGGCACCGTCCTTATTATAAGGAAGCTCAGTTTTCTTTTCAAACAGATATAAATACAGGATTCCTATTATTGCCCCGGCTATCAATATAAAGATAAGATGAATACTAGAAAAAACCGAAAACGCAAATGCTGCTAATGCCATTATCCAGCCGAAAGCACCCTTTATGCCCTGCTTTCCCAGCTTGATAACAGCCTGCACAAGCAAAGCAATCACCGCAACACGTATTCCTTTAAGCGCGGCAATTACATATAAATTTTGGCTGAAACGCACATAAAAAAAAGAAACTACTGACATTATTATCACAGCGGGAAGAGCAAGCCCTAGTACAGCAATAAATGCTCCCAAAACGGAAGCAATTCTGTACCCTATTAAGATGCAGGCGTTTATGCCAATCATTCCGGGCAATGACTGGGCAACTGCCAGAATGTCAAGCATCTCGCTGTCGTTTAGATATTTTTTATTTTCAGAATACTCCCTTTGAAACAGCGGAAACATTGCATATCCGCCGCCGAAAGTAAACGCGCCGAGTTTGAGCGAGATGAAAAATAAATCTTTAAGCTTTTGAGTGTAGGTTACATCTGAGTTTTTGTTTTGCATGGTTTATTTGTTATTCATATATTCATCATAGAGTTTCATGTACTCTTCAAGGCAGATGGGCTCATATATTATATCAAGGTCATTTTCAATTGCTATTTGATTGCCCTCAAAAACAGGTTCTCCGTTTATGCACCTTAACTGCATTGTGGCCTTCTTTGGCTTTTTGGAAAGCCGGCAGATTGCCCTGGTTGTGACTTCCTCAACATCCTGTGCCAAAGCAAATAAATGCGAACTTCCTGGAAAAGGATTCCCGAAAGCGTCAACTTTGAGGCCAAAACAAATGACGGGAACGTCAAGATAGGTTACTACCCTTGCTAAATCCCACACATTATCACGGGATAGAAACTGGCTTTCATCAATTAAAATAATAGAAATAGAAGGGCCTTTTTTCCTGGAAGCGAGGAGTTGCTTTTTAAGTGTATCATACAGCCAGCCCTTATCCGGCTCAACTAGGAAATCGCATTTTCTTCTTATTATGCCGTCTTCAAGGCGGCTTATGATGTAATCTTCTGCTTTTGTGTCAGTCTTTGGTTTCAGGCAAAGAATTTTCTTTTTATTGTTCTTTTCATAATCATATGCAATCTGCAGCAATTGAGTGGATTTTCCCGCGCCCATTACTGCATACCTGTAATATAATTTTGCCATTTTAATCTCCTCAATCTTAATCTATTATTACATATTTTTTATCATCAGGATTAATCCATCCCAAAAGTTTTCTGGCCATATATTCAATAAATTCTCTTGTATTAGTAAATTCCACTTCTTCTCTCAGCCTCTCTCCCGTGATTTCCAAATCTTCTTTCTGGTCTTCCAGAAGAGCTTTCTGGTCACTTAATTCGCTGAGGGTTCTAAGGGAACTTATGAACATAATACTTGTAATGATAACTACTATTGCAAAGAAAACTAAAAAAACAATAAACCTGCGTTTATTGGATATAGCATGGTAATGGTCTCTGGCGCTTTTTGCCCGTTTTCCGCCTGTAGAGATATTTATAACTTTTGAAGAGTTTTTGCCTCTTTTTGCCTGTGTCACCTAATCACCTCCTGGAAAAAAGCGACTTGCTAATTACAGGGTAAGTATAGCATATTTCACTAATAGGTGCAAAGCAATAAATAGATGTTTGCCAAATTATAAAGCATAATGATATAATTAATCGGAAATATGGGCATACATGAAGCGGGGAAGGGAAAATAATTAATGATAAGTGTAGATAGTGTTACTAAATATTATGGTAACAATTTAGGCATAGAAAATGTAAGCTTCAGAGTAAAAAAGAATGAAATCGTCGGCCTGCTGGGCAAAAACGGAGCGGGAAAATCAACCTGCCTTAATATAATTACCGGGTATATTTCATCCGACGAAGGCACTGTTAAAATTGACGGGTACGACATTTTAAAAGAACCCGCTTTAGCCAAATCAAAGATAGGGTATCTTCCCGAAAAGCCGCCTGTTTATCAGGACATGACAGTGAACGAATACCTTAATTTTTGTGCTGACCTGAAAGGCATTGAGAAAGAATTAAGGATAAACCACATAGATGAGATTTGCACTTTGGCAGGAATAAATGAAGTGAGGGAAAGGCTTTGCAGGAATTTATCCAAAGGGTATACCCAAAGATTGGGGATTGCACAGGCATTGATAGGCAACCCTGAAGTTTTAATATTGGACGAGCCGACCATAGGCCTTGACCCTAAACAGATAATAGAGGTAAGGCAGCTGATAAAAGCTCTTGGAGAAAAACACACTATAATTATGTCATCACATATTTTAAGCGAGGCTGCCCAGCTTTGCCAAAGAATAATAATAATTGACAAGGGGCGTATTGCAGCAGATGACACTTTTGAAAATCTGATAAGTGACGCAAAACAAAATAAAAAAATGATGCTGAGGGTGAAGGGAACGACAGATGAATTCAAAGCAGCTGTACAACAGCTCAAAGGCACAGTGAAAGTAGAAGTGCTGGGAGAAACAGAAAAAGGATCAATAGACCTTGAAATTGAATATAAAAACAGCAGCCTGCGTGAAGACATTTTCAACTTGGCGGTTAAACGGAATGTTACTATCATTATGATGAAACCAGTTGAAAAAAACCTGGAAGATGTTTTTCTGCAGGTTACAAAACAAAAAGGGGGGAACGAATAACTATGGGTGCAATATTCAAAAGAGAACTGCGGAGTTATTTCCTTTCGCCTATAGCGTATGTATTTGCAGGCACATTTATGTTGATTGCAGGGATATTTTTTTCAATAACTAATATATTGAATCTCAACTCTAATTTTTCAGAAACTTTGGGTTCGCTGACTTTTGTATTTATGATAACAATACCTGTTCTTACAATGAGGCTTTTTTCGCAGGAGAAAAAAGAGAAAACAGACCAGCTTTTGCTTACGTCAGGAGTATCAGTATATGGAATAGTTTTAGGCAAGTATTTTGCTGCTTCAGTTGTATATTTTGTTACATTAATTATATCATTGATTTTTCCTTTAATTATAAGCTATTTCGGAGTGGTTTTATTTGGTGAAATGGTAAGTGCCTACACAGGCTTTTTGCTATTAGGGCTTGTTATGACAGCTATCGGTATGTTTGTTTCCACCCTCACGGAAAGCCAGGTGATTGCCGCCATATCAACTTCCGCGATTATGCTTATGCTTTGGATTGGTGACTCGGCCTTAGATCTGGTTACCAATGCTTCAGCAAAAAATGTTCTGGATTGGTTTTCTTTATTTAACAGGCTGGAACCTTTTGTTTTGGGGAGGCTGCCTCTTGAGAATATAATTTACTATATAAGCTTTGCTGTGATTTTTGTTTGCGCTTCCTACTTCAGCGTTGAGAAAAGAAGGTGGAGCTGATGGTTAAAACAAAAAAAACGAAAGCAAAAAGAAAATTAAAATTCGGCACATATTCATTAATAATAATGGCGGGAATTATCGTCTCACTATTTCTTTTGAATTATTTTGTGTTTCTGTTGGATGACAATTATAATTTATCAATTGACATGTCACTAAAAAGGCTGTATTCGCTAAGCAGCGAAACAAAAACTATTATCAATTCTTTGGAAGAGGACATATACATATATATAACCGAAACTGAAGGATATGAAGACGTAAACACAGAAGAATTGCTAAAGAACTACAAAAGCGAATCCGGGAAAATACACATAGCAAACATTGATATAGTGACCAATCCGGTACTGATGGATTATTATAATGAAGCTTCGGGGAGCGTCATTGATACAGGAGTTGTTATTATAAGTAATTCACCTGACACTAATGCGGAAACTCAAAGATATAAAATATTAAAATATGATGACCTATATTTATATAATGAGGACACGGAAGAATATGATGAGTTTATCGCGGAGGACGCGATAACGGGATCGATAAAGTACATCATAAACCCAGGTAATAAAAAAATCTGGCTGCTTGACGGGCACAGCCCTGAAAGTGGCGCAGTAGATACAATATGCACTATATTACAGGAAGAAAACTATGATTTTGAGATGCTGAATCTGCTCGGCGGACAAAACCCATTGGAATCAGGCGATATCGTTATAATAATGTCGCCGGAAAGCGATTTAACATTAGCGGAAACGCAGACGCTTGATGGGTTTTTATCAGAAGGCGGCAGGCTGCTAATGGGGATTGACGAAACAGTCCGCGAAACAGTTGATTTTACAAATCTTATTTCACTGATAGAAGAATACAATATTGAGTTGGGGCAGGGAATAATCAGGGAAACAGACCTGGACAATACAGCCGTAGTAAGCAGCTCCGAGAGTCAATATTCTTATATTATTCCGCAGATTTTAGACCACGAGATCACAGCAGAGTTTTTGGACGGAGGATATAAAATAGTTTTGGGCAGAAATCCGGGACACATTATACTTCCGGAAAAAATAAACGAATCAGGATTAAGCGTTGAAGCTGTGCTTGAAACATACATCACTTCATTTGCACAGCAGTGGAGCAGCGCTATGGACGAAGAACCCGACTCAAGTGGAGCTTTCGGAGAATACGTGGTGATGGCTGCGGTGGAAAGAAAATCCGCCTATGAGGAAGCATATGATTTAAAAGCAGTGATAACTACGGCGCCGGGAATATTCACTGACTCTCAAGCCTTGTCAATGAGTGTTTACAAGAACAAGGATTTTCTTATAAAATGCATAGCGTGGCTGGCAGACGATGAAGATGATTTCTATATATCCGGGAAATCACTTATTGACTCTCCTCTAATGATAGAAACAATGAGCCAGGCATATTTCATAATAATAATGGTAAGTGTTGTTATACCGCTGCTTATTTTCCTAGTAGGAATTATTGTTTTTGTAACAAGGAATAATTTGTAATATGGACATGAAAAAGCGAAATATCATAATTATACTCTGCATTATGATTGCGCTGGCAGCGTTGGATTTATTGGCGTTGAATGCATTCAATAAAAAACAGGAAACAGCACAGGAAAGGCAGATAATATATATAAGCAATTATTCAATAGGCTCTGTACAGAAAATTGAGATTGAAAACCAATACGGCAAATTAGTTTTAGTGCTGGAAGATGACATTTGGCACGCAGTAGGGCACGAACAGGAAGAAATTGACCAGGAAATCATGACCGAGTTAACATACATGCTTGCACATATCATGGGCGAGAGAGTGGTAAGCGACACCGAAGATGAGGAAAACATGTATGGCATGCTGACACCATCAGCCAGGATAACAACGTGCCATGACGGGGTGATTGAGCAGACATTTACAATCGGTAACAAAGCGCCTTTAGAAGATGAGTACTACATGCAGTCCTCAGTTTTTAAAAAAATATATACTGTAGATGTTTCATATTATGTTTATGGGCAGTTGAAGCTGGAGGATTTGCTGGCGCTCAACCAGGTGAACGTTGGACACGCTGATATTGAAAAAATAAAAATAAAAAATTCAATTAATGAAGAATATACAATTCAGAGAACTTCTGATGACAACGATATTTCACTGTGCTATTGGGAATTTATTGAGCCATTTAATCACGACGCTGACACTGCTGTAATGTATGGAACAGAAGAATATGAAGGCATGATAACATACATAATACAGTTGGCGGCTGACAGCGTAATAGGCAAGATGGAAGATGAAGAATTGTTCGGGCTGGATGTACCAGTTTTTACTGCAGAAATTTACGGCTCAGGCAATCAGTATCAAAGTTTTGCGATAGGCGATTACGGAGACGAGGACAACTATTCGCTGTCATTTAATAATGACAATAATATTTATGCGATTTCAAAGGACAAAGCGCCTTTTATTAATTACTCTGCTTTTATGACAGCGGATGCCAACCTTGCTTTGATTAACATTGATGCGTTAGACAGAGTTGAAATAAGCCTGCCTGATGTTGAGACAGCTATGGACATTGAAATTACGTCTGTCAGCAGCTCCGATGGAAGCGTAACATATGACGTGGATATACAGATGGACGGAATAAGTGATAACATCGCAGGAGACGATGTTTATGAACAGATGCTTTTGCTTTATCAGGATATCGTAACAATAAAAATAGACGGCCTTACAATTTATCCAGGTGAGCCGGGAGAAAAAATAGGCAGCATAATTTATTATTTAAATTCAGAAATCAAAGATAAATATACTGTTGAATTTTTCGAATACAGCCTTACGCATTACATCGCAAAGAAAAACGGCGAAGACGCAGGATATCTTGTAAGCAGAAACTCGATAGAAAAACTAGCGCTGCAATATCAGCATCTTCTTGCAGGAGAGCTTAGCTGACATGCTTAACTGCTTGACAGCCTGAAAGCTGTAAAGTAAAATAGCATGAATACCCGGCCTATAAAACATGAGAGAAGGAAAAATTATGGCTAACAATTTGCGCCTAGGCCAAGTGAATATTGCAATTATAGGAGCTGGCCTTATGGGCGGTTCAATTCTGAAAGCTCTTAAAACGGGAAAAAAAATAACTAAAAAAACTATAGTACTTGACATCAATAAAGATATACTGCGAAAAATCAAAGAAATGTCATTAGCGGATATTGCTACTGATGACCCGAAAACAGCTCTGGAAGATGCCGATTTTGTTGTAATGTCTTTATACCCTGCCAAAGCTATAGATTTCATAAGGAAGAATGCTGATAATTTTAAGCCAGGCTGCGTGATAACGGACATATGCGGTGTAAAAAGGGAATTGATAAATACAGTTCCGAATTTACTGCCTGAAGGCGTGCATTATGTGGGAGGGCATCCCATGGCAGGCACAGAGCATAAGGGGTTTGATTATAGCCAGGAAGATATTTTTTATAACTGCAAATACATAATTCAGGAAGGCGGCCTGCCGGGCAAAGAGCTTGTTAAGGAATTTGCGCTGGCATTGGGCGCTGGTCAGATAGTGGAATCATCAGCTGAGTTTCACGATGAACTGATAGCCTACACCAGCCAGCTGCCGCATGTCATTGCAATTTCGTATATGCTGTGCGCGAAAGAAAGAAACGTGGATGAGTTTTCCGCAGGCAGTTTTAGGGATGTAACGAGAGTCGCTATGATTAATGACGAAATGTGGAGTGAAATATTCTGCGAAAACAGTGATATGCTTTCAAGAGAAGTTGAATTATTCAGGAAGGGCATTGAGCAGCTGGAAGCATACATTAAAAACCGTGATGGGGAAGGATTGCGCAAAGAGATGAAAAAGGCCTCCGCTATGAGAGAAAAAATACATGAATTAAAAGAGGGCCTTTAAAGGCCTTCTTTATATATTTATAAAAAATATAAAAAATGATAGTTCCGGCTTAAATTATTCAGTCTTTCTCAGTAATTTAGCTGATTAAACTGCTATTCTATTGAAAGCTTTTAATTTGATAATATTTTCTAGAGTAATATGAGCTGTGATGTAAGGGAGCTGCTTGTCAAAAATGTGCTCATCCCTGTCCCAGTGCCAGGTGACATCCCATGAACCATCAGCATTTTGTGAGTCAACAAGATAGTCAAGGTTTTCTTCGATTTGATTTCTAAAAATATCATATAAAGGGTCATTAGGAGATTCGAAGGCGCTAAGCGGAGTGAAAACATATGTATTGTATTTTTTTATATCGTAGCACAGGCTGCTGTTTAGCCGCGCTCTAAGGAACCTTAAAAAACGGTTTCCTGCACTGCCGGGCAGCATTCTTATCATTTTCATCAAGCTGATAATTTCGTGCATCTTGATTCCGTTATCGGGATTTTTGAGATATGTATAACATGTATCCAGCATTTGGTGGGTAGTGTTGCGATAGACTCCGCCGCCAAAAATATAAAAATACCCTATAATTTCCGCTGTCGGATTTAGGGTGTAAGTTTCCTTCATAGCAGGTGAGTATTCCCACCACACTGCTCTGGGAAAGTTATTCACTTCTTTTGTTATGCAGGACCAGCTGTCTTTATAATTTTTGGAGTTTTCCAGGTATTCAAGGGCTTCGCTTGTTACATGATTGTTTGAATAAATGCGGAGCCTTCT
>CAZDZB010000058.1:9170-12798 GCA_964509795.1 uncultured Christensenellaceae bacterium
GGTATTCAAGGGCTTCGCTTGTTACATGATTGTTTGAATAAATGCGGAGCCTTCTGATTATATCCAATGCGTGAGTAGTGGATAAGGGCGTAGAGCCTTGATAAGTGAAATCCAGCTCAAGGCCTTTGCCGAAGCCGCCGTCTGTATTAAGATGTTTTAATAATTCATTTATTACATTTGATGGACCTGATTTTTTAAAATAGTACTCATATAAAGAAATATCAATATCTCTTCCGTACTCATATATGTATTCAGCAGCTTTGTTCAGTGCAGCTTTTGGAAGCATATCTGGATATCTCATTGCACTTATCGCTTGATAGATGCACTTATTTCAAGGGCGCGCCCTGTACCTATAGCAACGCATGAAATGGCGTCCTCAGCTACATAGCATGGGACACGCGTATATTGCTGTATTCTCATGTCCAGGCCATAAAGCAGTGAGCCGCCTCCCGTCATTACAATTCCTCTGTCGTATATATCAGATGCTATTTCCGGAGGAGTGCGCTCCAGTACATTGTGAACTGCTTCTAGAATTTCCTGTACAGGTTCGTCCAAAGCTTCAATCATTTCATCTGAACCAATATTCAGTGTTTTCGGAAGCCCGGAAATCAAGTTTCGCCCGGTTACTTCCATATAAATTGTCTCTTTACGGGGAAATGTGGCACCGATATTAATTTTGAGTTCTTCGGCGGTCCTTTCACCTATCAGAAGGTTATGTTTTTTCTTCATGTATTTTATTATAGCATCGTCAAATTTATCGCCGGCGACTTTAATAGAGTCACTTACAACAATTCCGTTGAGGGAAATAACAGCGATATCACATGTCCCACCGCCGATGTCAACCACCATAGAACCATAGGGTTTGGATATGTCAATGCCTGCTCCGACTGCTGCTGCGATGGGTTCTTCAATAAGCAGGACTTCCCTTGCCCCTGCATCCTCTGTAGCGTCCCTTACAGAACGTTTTTCAACTTCTGTTACTCCTGTTGGTACGCAGACAACTACTTTTGGCTTAAAGAAAAATTTCTTGCCGACCACTTTATTCAAAAAATAGCGGAGCATTTTCTCTGTCATTTCATAGTCTGAAATTACGCCGTCACGCAAAGGGCGAACAGCGATTATGTCTTCAGGGGTTCTTCCCAGCATACGACGGGCGTCCTCGCCAACGGCCAGCACACGGCCTGTTTTTTTGTGAGCCGCTACAACTGACGGCTCCTTAAGGACTATACCTTTGCCTTTAACATAAACTAAGACACTTGCAGTGCCTAAATCAATTCCGATATCTTGACTTCCAAACATGGATTTTCCCCCATTGTTGTTTATATTTAAACAGTAATTAACTCCATTAAATTACATAACTTCATACGATATATTGTAATGTAATAACAGATAAACGTCAAGCACAAGTAAAAAGAGTTTTTATAAATAAATTGTGAAGAATTTATACTGATTACATAATCAGTATAATGTGTTTATTTAAGGTTAATGGAATATTTTTTGAATATACACTTAAAACGATATGCATTGTTTTAGAATAATAATATTAATAACGTTAAAATATACAATTAAAGCAAAAGAGAGAATGAAACTGAGAATTTATAACTTAATTAATCTCCTTTTTATTGTTAAGCCCGTTTGACGTAGATGCATAAAAAATGTTATTATATAATATATAACAAAGTGTAGTTTTGCATATTATAGTGTAAATATGAATAGTAAATAATTATAATTTAAATATATAGGGGTGAAACAAATGAACCAACAACCAACAATAGAAAATCTGCTAGAAAAGGTTGATTGCAAATACACATTGGTTATTGTGGCTGCAAGACGTGCCAGACAGCTAATCAAAGAAGGAGAGACAAAAGAGAAGAATCCATTAACAATAGCGGTTAATGAAATAGATAAAGGATTAGTTTCTTATAAAAGCCATTATTGATATGTATCATTTCTGATTCTCGTTATGGAGGACTTTATGGACGGTAGTAAGCATATTTTAGTAGGTGTAACAGGCGGCATTGCTGCCTATAAAACTATTGAGGTTGTAAGCAAGCTTAAAAAACTAGGCTATCAAGTTAATGTTATTTTAACTAAACATGCATGTGAATTTGTGACTCCTCTTACTTTTGAGACTATTTCAAACAATCCGGTTGTAACAGATATGTTTAACAGAGAGGCTCCGTGGGAAGTGGAGCATATTTCGCTTGCAAAAAAAGCGGATTTGTTTTTGATTGCGCCGGCCACTGCAAATGTAATAGGCAAAATAGCAAATGGCATTGCCGATGATATGCTTACGACAACAATAATGGCGCACACGGGCAAAAAGCTGATAGCACCTGCAATGAACACCAATATGTATGAAAACACAATTGTTCAGGAAAACATAAGTAAGCTGAAAAATCTTGGATATGATACTGTAGGACCCGGAAGTGGTATGCTGGCCTGCGGTGACATAGGCTGGGGAAGAATGAGCGAACCTGAGGAAATTGTGGAAGCATGCAAAAAGCTGCTGGAAGCTAAGCAGGATTTGGCAGGGAAAAAGATTATTGTTACAGCGGGACCGACAGTTGAGCACATTGACCCCGTCAGATTTATTTCTAACCCTTCAACCGGTAAGATGGGGTATGCCATTGCTGAAAAAGCAAGGGACAGAGGAGCTCAAGTAATATTAATAAGCGGCAAAGTAAATATCCCCAAACCTGCAGGAGTTGAATTTATTAGTATAGATACTACTAAAGACATGCTTGATGCAGTGCTTAGATATTACGATAACGCAGACGCTGTGATTAAGGCAGCTGCGCCATGCGATTACAAGGCGAAAGACACTGCAGATGAGAAGATAAAAAAGACAGACAGCAATATGATGCTTGAATTAATAAGGACAGAAGACATCGCCAAAACTTTAGGTGAAAGAAAGCAAAACCAAAAGCTTATTATATTCGCGGCTGAAACTAATGATTTGGAAAAAAATGCTGTAGCAAAATGCAAGCGTAAAAATGCAGACATGGTAGTAGCCAATGACGTTACAAAAGAGGGGGCAGGATTTGGAGCGGACACTAACATAGTCAGCTTTGTTTTCCCAGACGGCGAAGTTATTAGAAAAGAAAAAATGAGTAAGAAGCAAACTGCTGACGAAATATTAAGTGAATTAACCAAAATGCTTTAAATTGAAAATTTAGGCATAGTGAGAAACCTTTTGCCGAATGAGTTTTAATATATCTCTGTTATCAAAAGGAATATATTTTTTCGCCATTTACAGTTAATAAAATCCAATTTTTGAGCAAAGAAAACCGAGAATTTGATTTTATTTTTTTATGTAAAAAATAATGCTTTAAAACCCATTAAAATGTTTAAAAAAGTGTTGACATACAATAAGGCATATGCTATTATTATCTAGCTGTCGCCGGAAGAGGCGGCAGGTATCGTTGCGCAAGCGACGAAGGAAAGCACCTTGAAAACTGCAAAGCAAGACAAACTTATGAACTAACCAAAGAAATTTGGTAAGGTGACGAAAGTCAATTAACAAAAGTGATTTTAAGATGATTCAAAAAGAGTAAAAAAGATGCTTGAGAAAGCATTTAAGGATTTCAAACTAAGAGTTTGATCCTGGCTCAGGACGAACGCTGGC
>CAZDZB010000059.1:0-12793 GCA_964509795.1 uncultured Christensenellaceae bacterium
GCAAGCCGGGTGAAGGCCAGCTGGCGGCAGTTGCCCTTATGGACGCGCGCTCCATTGCAGCCACAGCAGCAAAGGGCGGAATACTGACCCCTGCTACTGAGCTTGAGCCTTTCGTGTCTGATGCTGTTTATGAATTTAACAGCAAAATATATGAAAACAGAATATATAACGGCACTGGTAAGCCTGACAGCAGCAGGCAGTTAATTTACGGCCCCAATATTAAAGACTGGCCTGAAATTATTGAAATGCAGGATAATCTATTAATGGTTGCCGCAAGCGTTATTCACGATGAAGTCACAACAACAGATGAGCTAATCCCCTCCGGCGACACCTCATCATACCGCTCCAATCCCTTAAAGCTTGCGGAGTTTACATTAAGCCGCAAAGACCCTGAATATGTCCCCTTTGCAAAAAAAGTGTCGGAATGGGAAAGCAAAAGGCAAAACAGCATAAATATTGAAGATAGTGAGTTTAATGAGGCTTTAAAAGCTTTAAGCTTAGATAGCCTGGAAAACACAATGATCGGCTCATTTATATACGCCAACAAGCCGGGCGACGGTTCTGCCCGTGAGCAGGCGGCATCCTGCCAGAAAGTGCTGGGTGGCTGCGCCAACATTGCACTTGAATACGCTACAAAGCGCTACAGAAGCAACTGCGTAAACTGGGGGATGATTCCCTTCACCACTGAAAAAGAATTGTTTTTCGAAAGAGGCAGCGTGCTTTACATTCAGGGAATAAAAAAGGCTATTGATAACCTGGATGAAAAAGTCACCGCAAAGTTATATTCAAAAGGAAAGGTAACACAGGTTGAATTATACCTTACGGGCCTTTCAGAAGATGAAAAAGACATCCTTTTGAGCGGATGCCTTATAAATTACTATAAAAAAGGTTACTAAGAGTTTGAAAAAATCTCATTTTCAATTTTTCTTGCAGTGGGGGTGTCAGCGATGCCACCTTCTGACGTTTCACGCAATGATGCCGGCATCTGCCTGCCCACCTTTGCCATAGCCCAAACAACCTCATCAAATGGTATAACACTTTCAATTCCGGCATTCACCATGTCAGCGCTCATTAAGGCGTTAAGTACGCCTAAACCGTTTCTTTTAACGCAGGGTATTTCAACCAATCCCGCTACAGGGTCGCAAACCAGCCCCATTATATTTTTAAGCGTAAATGCCGCCGCGTCCAGCGCCATTTTGGGAGTGCCGCCAGTCATTTCAACCACTGCCGCTGCCGCCATAGCAGAGGCTGAGCCGATTTCCGCCTGGCATCCTCCCTGAGCTCCTGAAAGCGACGCATTTCGTCCAATAACCGCGCCCACCAGCCCTGCCGCCAGAAGGCCTTCCACTGCCTTGTCATCATCAAGGTTATATGTTTCCGCGGCTGACATTATGGCTGCAGGAAGCACTCCGCAAGAGCCGGCTGTGGGGGACGCAACAATCCTGCCCATTGAGCAGTTTACCTCCATTACGCTCACAGCATACGCCACAGCCCTGGCTGCCCTGTCACCTAATAATGTTTTTTTGTTCTGCATATATTCATCCATCTGCATGCCATAGTCTTTAAACATCTTCCCTTGTATCTGGTAGGTACTGGCATCTTTTTTCATGCCCTCTTGTATTGATGTTTTCATCTGGACGAATACTCTGCGCATCTTATTAAAAACATATTCTTCCGTAACATCATTTCTCTTCATTTCATATCTTAACGCAGCATTGCTCAGGCTGCATTTGTCTTCTGCGCATATTCTTAAAATATCAGCACCGGATTTAATATTCATCTGTTATGCTCTCCTTAACGCTTTTTACGAACTTCATCTCAAGCACATCTTCAAAGGCAACAATGCTGTCTATAATTTCCTGGCTCACGAAATTATCCACCTGTATTACCAGCCTTGCGGTATGCCCCTTACTGTGCCTGAATACCTTCATAAACGCAATGTTTATTTTATTGTCCGCTAAAGCTTTAGTGATTTTCGCTATAACTCCGGGTTTGTCAATATGCTTTGTAATGAGAGCTGAATATTCACCATCTATTTTTACTTCCGTTGCATCTATTTTTGTAATCACTATTTTCCCGCCGCCGATAGAGGAACCTATAACCTCAGATTTTTCCCCTTGCGCGTTATACATATCTATTTTAACTGTATTGGGATGCACTTCTCCTAAATCAGCCTTGTAAAATGTGTATTCAATCCCTCTCTGTTTAGCTATTTCAAATGCGTCACGTATTTTCACATCATCACGGTAAATCCCCATTACTCCCGCAAGCAATGCTTTATCTGTGCCGTGGCCTTTTCTGGTTTTGTAAAAAGAGCCATGAAGATAAAACTCAACTTTACTGAGTTTCCTGCCGAATATGGCTCTTGCCATGTTGCCTATCCGGTTTGCGCCCGCCGTGTGGGAGCTGGACGGCCCTATTATAATTGGGCCTATTACATCAAATATTCCGTAGCTTTCCATATAACCTCACGTGTATATTTTTAGACTTAATTTTCTTAATTTTATCACGAAACACTCCATTTAGCCATATAAATAACCGCATGTATTGACTATATTAAATCATGGTATTATAATTCAAAGAAATTAATCAGTCTAACAGGTGGTCAAATGAGTAAAATTATGCAGCAATCAAGCCGTCTCTCAGTCTGTGTGCAAAAAGCGCAGTGGCTTAATCTGCATTATTAATATTTATATAGGTTTTAAATATTGATTAATATGGACTATAAGCCAGCAGCTGATAGTTCTTTTTTATTTATGGAGGTGCATATGAAAATAGCAGTATATGAAAGCGCAGATGAATTTTTAAAGGACAATAAAAATTTTATTATTCATAATTCTCTGCAGGCTGACTTGATTTATGGCAACGCTCACTCATCCTTAAATAAAGAGCAGGGGTTTTTCGGAGCGTCAGTCAAAAACGGCAGTGAAATTATTTTGAGTTCCCAAATCGGTGATTTTCCTCGGGTGCATTTTTCCAACTGCATAAGCCCAAAAGAGATGGCTGATGTCCTGGCGCAAAACTATGTGGGCACAAACAACATCCCCCAGCAGGTCAACGGAGACAAAAAAACAGTCAAAGCCATAGTCAAAGCCATGGAAAGCCATTCAGTTAAATATGAACTGCATTCAGAGCTGTATAAAAGAAAATGCAGCGAATTAACTTATATTGAGACTCTGCCTCTTAAAATAGTAAATGCTCAAAATCTGGATTTTGACTTTAAAGAATTTTATTATGGTTTTTGCACAGAATGTAATCTGCCTGCTGATAAAAATACAATATCTGAAAAAGCGGCAAAGCTCAAAACCAGCGGAAACCTTTATGCCCTGGTAGATAACGGCACTGTTGTTACAGTAGCAGCATCCAACAGAAAAACCGAGCATGGCAGAGCAATAAATTTGGTTTATACACCGTCGGAATATCGCAGGAAAGGCTATTCCACTTGCTGCGTAAAGCAATTGACG
Organism: uncultured Christensenellaceae bacterium; assembly: GCA_964509795.1. Classification (GTDB taxonomy): domain Bacteria; phylum Bacillota; class Clostridia; order Christensenellales; family UMGS416; genus JAFGUF01. The sequence goes on from CAZDZB010000059.1 coordinate 3,465, forward strand.
CAGCTAATCCTCAAAGATAGCGATTATGCCTTTTTATATGCCGATAAGCACAATCCCATATCCAATCACGAATATCAAAGACTCGGCTTTGACGCAATTGAGGAGTTCAGCCAATACAAACTTGTCAAAGAATAAAATGTATATTTTGCTTGACAATGAATATATATTAGTGTATCATTTATAAAAATTAAAATTAAAGACAATGAAGATGAGTATTAGCCGCTTAAGTTGAATTTCAGAGAGCTGTTGTTTGGTGAAAAACAGCATTTAACAGGCAGTGAACTAGCATCGGAGTCGCTCACCGAAATAGCAGTAGGCTGTGCCGGGTTTCTCCCGTTAAAGAGAATAGATATCTATGCATGCCATACGTATCAATAAGAGTGCCTTAAAACAAGGCAAATTAGAGTGGTACCGCGGAAGTAACCTTTCGTCTCTTTTATGAGATGAAGGGTTTTTTTGAATTTAAAAATAAACAGTTTTTATAAAAGGAGTATAAAATGAATCACCAAAAGTATGTTCCTCACATTTTTACAGGCCAAAAAAACAGAAAATGGCCGGGCAACGTCCTGACCAAGGCGCCAATATGGTGCAGTGTTGACTTGCGGGACGGCAATCAGGCACTGCCTGTACCGATGAGTGTTGAGAAAAAACTCACCTTTTGGAATACATTAGTTGACATGGGATATAAGGATATCGAAATTGGCTTCCCATCGGCTTCCGAAACGGAGTTTGCATTTGCGCGCAGGCTTATTGAAGATAACCTCATCCCTGACGGTGTAAAAATTCAGGTGCTTACTCAATCAAGGGATCATTTAATACGCAAAACATTTGAGGCTGTGAAAGGCGCAAAGCAGGCGATTATCCACCTGTATAATTCCACTTCTGTGCCTCAGCGGGAAATGGTTTTCAAGATGTCTAAACAGGAAATAATAGACATCGCAGTAACAGGTGCAAAGCTTATCGTCGAGCTTTCCGCACAATATCCTGATACAGAGTTTTTCTACGAATATTCACCTGAAAGCTTCCATGCCACAGAAATAGACTACGCCCTGAAAATATGTGAAGCAATCATTGACGTATTCAAGCCAACTCCCAGCAAAAAAATGATTATCAACCTTCCAACAACCGTTGAGGTGGCGACTCCCAATGTGTTTGCCGACCAGGTTGAGTGGTTCTGTGAAAACCTGAGGGACAGAGACAGCATTATTCTTTCCGTCCACCCCCACAATGACAGAGGATGCAGCATAGCCACATCAGAGCTTGCAATGCTTGCAGGCGCTGACAGAGTGGAGGGCACACTTTTTGGCAATGGCGAAAGAACAGGAAACGCTGACATATTAACTATTGCGATGAACCTTTATTCTCAGGGAATTGACCCGGAAATTAAAATAAATAATATTGATGATATAGCACAAATATATAAAGAATGTACATTGATGGATATTCACCAGCGCCATCCTTATGTAGGTGAACTTGTCTTTACTGCCTTTTCAGGCTCCCACCAGGACGCTATAAACAAAGGGCTGAAATCATATGAAGAGCAGGAAAGCAAAATTTGGGAAGTTCCCTACCTGCCCATTGACCCACAGGACATAGGAAGAAGTTATGAGCCCATAATAAGAATAAACTCCCAGTCCGGCAAGGGAGGCGTCGCCTATATCCTTGAAACCTTTAAAGGATATAAGCTTCCCAAAGCAATGCACCCTGAGTTTGCTGAAGTGGTGCAGCAAAAAACAGACAAGACAGGAAAAGAGCTTTCTCCGAATGAATTATTTGATTTGTTTAAGGATATATATTTAAGCCCTGATGAAGATTATAAGTTAGGAAAATACCACATTTCGTCAGATAAAAACTCAACTGTCGAAATAAAAGCCGATATTATATTAGCCGGGCAAAAACATAGCATAAAAGCAAAAGGCAACGGCCCCATTTCCGCCTTCTTCCACGGCATAAAAGCAATTGGCTATGAATCCTACAGCATTGTTGAATACAGTGAACACGCCTTAAGCGACGGAGCGGACGCCGAAGCCATAGCTTATGTGCAGGTTTCAGACGGCAAAGGCAATAAACATTTCGGCACGGGAATCGACAGCAATATTGACACTGCCTCAATGAAAGCCATTCTGTCCTGCATTAAGTTTTTAGCCGGCTGATCAATAATTTGTCCTTTCTTTATCGCAGCTAAAGCGCAGTTTGTAAATAAGCTTTTAATTAATATTTAAAGTATTGCAACAAAAAGATTAAAGTGATAAAGTATAAAGTGATATTATTCATTCAATTAGTAAGGAGAACATTATGTGGACATTAGCAATTGACGCAATGGGCGGTGACAATGCGCCAAAGGACATCATTGAAGGAACTTTACAATCTGTTAAGAAATTCGATAATATAAAAGTTCTTTTGTTCGGCATAGAAGAAGAAATAAAAAAATATATGCCGGAACCTAACGATAAAATAACAATAATAGATTGTCCGGAGATTATTGAAACATGTGAGCCCCCATTAATCGCAATAAGGAAAAAAGTAAATTCTTCACTGATAAAAGGGCTGCTTGCTGTTAAGTCAGGCGAAGCTGACGCGTTTATTTCCGCCGGCAGCACAGGCGCTGTGATGGCTGGAGCATTATTTAAGGTAGGACGTATAAAAGGCATTGACAGGCCTGCCCTTGCACCCGTTCTTCCGACACGTACAGGAAAGGCTCTTTTGATTGACGTAGGGGCTAATGCAGACTGCGAAGTTAAATTCCTGGAACAGTTTGCCCTGATGGGCAGCGCTTATATGGAGCTGGTGGAGGGAGTCGAAAACCCCAGAGTCGGTCTTGTAAATATCGGCGTTGAAGAAGAAAAAGGCAGCAAGCTTTATAAAGACACTTTTAAAGCGATGAAAGTAATGGACGGCATTAACTTTGTAGGCAACATTGAAGCCCGTGACACAACAGAAGGGCTGGCCGATGTTTTAGTATGCGATGGTTTTACAGGAAACATTATTCTTAAAACATTAGAAGGACTGGCTACTTATCTTTTTTCAATGATAAAAGAGCAGATTATGAAAAATGGCATCCGTAAATTCGGATATATCCTAATGAAAAACGGATTCCGCCAAGTTAAAGCAAAGCTTGACCACAAAGCATACGGCGGCGCTCCGCTGCTGGGAATAAAGGGCTGCATAATAAAGGCTCACGGTTCATCAGACGCAGGTGCCTTTGTAGGCGCAGTAAAACAATCCGTTAAATATCTCGACGGCAATGTAACGGAAGTTATCCGTCAAAAAATCGAAGGCATGCAGGAAGAATAAATATTGAAAAATTCTGAAATGTTGATATAATAAATTTAATAAAGCTAGGAGGATACTCATGGTATTTGAAAAAGTAAAAGAAGTGATTGCAGAGCAATTGGAACTTGATGCTGATAGTATAACAATGGAATCATCTTTAGTTGATGATTTAAAGGCAAATTCAGTTGACGTAGTAGGCGTAGTAATGGCGCTGGAGGAAGAATACGGCATAGAATTCCCTTATGATGATATTGACAGCATTGCAACTGTTGGAGACGCGGTGAAATACATTGAGTCACAACTTTAATATTAAAAAAGTTGAAAATATTATTGGATATAAGTTTAAAGATAAGGCACTGTTAATACGTGCCTTAACTCATTCTTCAGCCATTATGGACAACCCATCCCTTTTATCATATGAAAGGCTTGAATACCTGGGTGACGCAGTTCTCGATTTGCTGGTCACCACCCTTTTATACAATTCATATCCCGATAAAAGCGAAGGATGGATGACAAAAGTCCGTGCATCAATAGTGTCAGAAACTCCGCTAGCGCAGATTGCCAAAGACTTAGATCTTGGCCGGTTCTTAATTTTAGGCAAAGGAACCGAAAATGCCGGCGGAAGGGAATTATCTTCCATACTGTCTGATAGTATTGAGGCAATAATCGGAGCATTGTATATAGACGGCGGAATAACCATGGCACAGAAATTTATAATTCCTTATATGGAGAATAAACTTCACGAATCCATAAAGCAAGGCAAATATTTCGACTATAAAACATCACTGCAGGAATTGATGCAGAAAAATGGAAATGTAACAATAAAATACGAGCTTCTCACGGAGGAAGGCCCTCCTCACGACAGAGTTTTCACAACTTCTGTTGTAGTTGAAGGCAAAATTCTTGGCAAAGGTATAGGCAAAAGCAAAAAAGCTTCTCAGCAGGATGCGGCTAAACAAGCATTAGAAGGAATTGGCAATGACAAATCAGCAGGATAATAAACAGCAAAAAAATTTATTGGAAAAAACAGGCGAGTTTATAAAAGAATCAATTAAGGTTACTTTTAAATATTTTTGGTCAAAAACATTAGCGTCCGTAATTTTAGGTGTAATTGCCTATGGGTTTTTATTTTTTATAAAAGCTGAACATGCCGGCGTAATAGGCATAATAACGGGATTTTTCAATTTGATTCCCGTAATCGGCGGAATTGCCGCCTGCATAATCTGCGGAATAATTGCGGTTTTTCAGTCACCTCTGTATGCACTGTATGTGGTCCTCACAATCCTTGTGCTCCAGCAGGTAGACCAATGGATTTTAACTCCCGTAATCGTGGGCAAGTCTGTTAACCTGCCCTCGATACTTATAATTATTGCCCTGATAGCAGGCAGCATGATCTGGGGGCCTGTGGGCGTAATTGTGGCAGTGCCCATTGCAGGGGCAATAAGGGCTTTCTACAGTGTGTTCATCAAGCCCGCTCCCAAAGAAGGCTCGCAGGAAACAATTGATATCAACCAATCTGATGATAACAGCAAACCTGATGAATAATAAATCAGGTTTGTTTTATAAATTTTATTTTTTAGCTAGGAGATGTAAAAATGAAGCAGTATTTTACCCCTTCTGTAAACTACTATAAGTCTACAAACCCACAAGAATTAATTGAGCAGTATGGCTCGCCCCTGTATGTATACAGTGAAGAGATACTGCGCACCAGGTGCAGAGAAATGAAAAACCTGGTCAAATACAAAAAATTCAAACCTCACTACTCTACCAAAGCCAACGCAAACCTTGAACTGCTTAAAATAATCAAGCAGGAAGGCATCAGCGCAGACGCAATGAGCCCGGGTGAAATTTTTGTTCTTATGAAGGCAGGATTTAAGGCGGAAGATATTTTCTACGTCTGCAACAATGTATCTTTAGAAGAAATAAAATATGCAGTTGATTTAGGCATAACCGTCAGTGTCGATTCACTTTCACAGCTTGAGCTTTTCTCTTCAAATTTCCCGGGCACAAAAGTTGCTGTAAGAATAAACACTGGCTATGGCGCAGGACACCATGAAAAAGTAATAACTGCCGGCAAAAAAACCAAATTCGGCATAAATGACGATATGATTGACGAAATTAAAGCTATACTTACAAAATACAACATGACACTTACAGGCGTTAACCAGCACATTGGCTCTCTGTTTTTGGAAGAAACAGCCTACATAGCAAGCGCAAGGCTGCTGTGCAGGTTCGCCTCAAAATTTGATGACATCGAATTTGTGGATTTCGGCGGCGGGTTTGGCATACCATATATGAAGCAGGACGGCCAAGGCCGGCTGGATTTAGCATCCTTAGGCAAAAGGCTTGAAGAAGTAATAAATGAATTCACTTCAGAATACGGCAGGGAAATTACATTTAAAATTGAGCCCGGCAGATATCTTGTGGCTGAATGCAGCGTGCTTTTGGGCACAGTTATGGCAACAAAGCACCATGCAGGAATTGACTATGTGGGCACCGACCTGGGTTTTAACGTTCTGCAAAGGCCGGTTATGTATGATTCACACCACGACCTTGAAGTATACCGTGACGGCAAAATAACCTTTGACGGCATGGAAACAGTTAATATTGTGGGCAATATTTGCGAATCAGGCGACCTTCTGGCCATCGGACGCACGCTTCCTGTCATAGGCATTGGTGATATAATCGGCGTCATGGATGCCGGTGCATACGGATTTTCAATGGCATCCAATTACAACAACCGCCTGCGCCCTGCCGAAGTCTTGATTGCTGTTGACGGCTCAGCCAGAATAATAAGGCGCCGTGAATCATTGGAAGATTTGGTTGCACATTTTTAAAAATATATTTGATTGACACTAATAATTATAAGTGTTACAATCAAGCAGAACTTAATAGAATGCTGGTGCCTTTTAAAAGGGGTAATAGGGAAAACGGTTAAAGTCCGTTGCAGCCTCCGCTACCGTAAGGCCGACTTATTCTGCATATGCCACTGAACTTGCTTTGGGAAGGCGCAGAATAAGGCTGAAGCCAAGCCGGGAAACCTGCCAGTGTTTTTATGTCTTATTTCTTCGGATGGAAGATATAAGTGATTTAGCAGATTTCATTTTTAAGCTTTTTCACCTTCCTATCCGAAATGCATTAAAGGAGGTATGAATGTGAAAAAGGCAAGTTTATTCTTATTGGTATTGGTGCTTATCATTTCGGCACTTTCAGGCTGCCAAAAGGCAGAACCCATTGAAACATCCACTATATCTGAAGAGGCAGCACAAGAGCCTGTTGTTGAACCAACAGAACAAGTGCCTGTTGTTGAACCCGTTGAAGTATCACACAGAATTATTTCAACAGTACCCAGCGTTACAGAGATTCTGTTTCTTTTAGGATGCGGCGGCGACATTGTAGGCGTAGACGCATTTTCGAATTATCCCGAAGAAGCATTAAGCATTGAGCAGGTGGGCGATTACAGCGGATTCGACATTGAAAAAGTAATCTCTTTAGAGCCGGATATAGTTTTCGCGGGAAACAAGCTTCAGCAAGAAGAAATCGATACTTTAAAAAGCTTGGGCATCAATGTAATAGAAACAGAACCTACAGGATTTGAAGACATTACATCAAGCATTGAAGAAATCGGCGCGCTTTTGGGCAAAGAAGCACAGGCAAAGGAAATAACAGACAATATTAACGCAGTTATCGAGGCAGTTGAGCAGAAAACAATAATCTCTTCCTACAGGCCCACCGTTTATTACGTAATGGGTATCGGCGAATACGGCAACTGGACATCAGGCGAGGGTAGCTTCATAAACACCGCTATGGAAATTGCAGGCGGCATTTGCGTAACAGCAGGCTCTCCTGTTCCATGGATGGATTATCCTCTGGAAGATTTAATAATCGCTGATCCTAATATCCTTATTGTATCTGAGTATGTTTCCGAAGAAGAATTGCTCTCTGACCCAACTTATATGGAACTAACAGCAATACAAACAGGAAACTATTTCTTCATTAACCCTGACATTATTGAACGCCCGGGCCCGAGAATCACCGAAGCTTTGGAATACATGCAAAGTTGTATTTTCGGCGAACTTGAAGAAGCTGCTTGATATGTACACCTTTTTAGCGCAGGATTTTAGGAGAATAAAAAGTGAAAGAAAATAATAATAAAACTAAATTTGCTAATGTCTTAATAATTTTGTTTGTTCTTAGTATAATTTCTTTTCTCGCTGCCTTTTTGCTTGGCAGCTCAAGGGTGAGTGCTAAAGAATTAATTGCTATCTTTAACAACACTGCGCCAAAAAGCACATATATCATCTTTTTTAACCTGAGGCTCCCCAGGGCTCTGCTCAGCTTTATAACATGCGGAGCCCTGAGCATATCAGGGGCATGCCTTCAGGGAATTTTCAAAAACCCTATGGCTGACTCATATGTGCTTGGCGTGAGTTCCGGGGCAGCATTGGGAGCAACAATAGCCATAGCATTCGGGCTGGATATCGCATTTTTAGGATTCAGCGCAGTGGCAATTATGGCTTTTATCTTCGCTCTTGTTATAATATTAATTGTCTACAGCATATCAAAAATAAACGGAAAGATTTCATCTTTTACGCTGCTACTTTCAGGAGTAGCCATGAGTTCTTTATGTTCCGCGTTTATGTTCGCCATTATGATTGCTTTTCGCGACAAAATGGAAAACATAATAATGTGGTCAATGGGCAGCTTTTCTTCGGCAACCTGGGAAAAGCTTTATGTAGGCGCTCCGGTAATGCTAATAACCAGCGCGTTGTGCCTGCTTTATTCCAAGGATTTAAACATTATGCTCCAGGGCGACGAAGCCGCAAGGCATCTTGGCGTAAACCCGGACAGGACAAAGAAAAGCCTTATAGTAATAACGACTATTTCTGTCGCAGCCGCCATATCCATAAGCGGAGTTATTGGCTTTGTAGGGCTTATAATACCCCACATAATCAGGCTGATAATCGGGCCTGACCACAGGAAGCTTTTAATTACATCATTTTTCGCAGGCAGTGTATTTTTGCTTTTGTGTGATACTTTAGCCAGGATAATATTATATAAGCATGAAATACCTGTAGGCGTAATCACGGCGTTTGTGGGCGTGCCGTTCTTTTTGTACCTTTTGAGAAACGGAAGAAAACTAGCATGAGCATAATAGACGTTAAAAACATTACATATTCATATGACGGAGTGCAAAACGCCGTAGAAAACATAAAATTTTCCGTTGACCAGGGAGAGATCATTTCCATAATCGGGCCTAACGGGTCTGGCAAATCAACCATATTAAAATGTGTATCTGGATACCTTTCACCGCAAAGCGGCGAAGTGCTTGTGCACAATAAAAATATTAATGACTATACTGCAAAAGAAATCGCCAAAGCCATGTCATTAATTCAGCAGCACTTTGCCCTGGATTATGATTTCACAGTGATGCAGGTTGTTTTGATGGGCAGAAACCCCCATATAAAAAGGCTGCAAAGCGAATCCGAGGAAGATTACCGAATAGCAAACGATGCCTTAAAAAAGGCCGAAATATACCACTTGAAATCCCGCAGCATCACTTCCCTTTCGGGCGGCGAATGGCAAAGGATGATATTGGCAAGGGCTCTTTGCCAGCAGTCAAGCATAATGCTGCTTGACGAGCCGATAACAGGCCTGGACATAAAGCACCAGGTGAATTTGATGAGCATTATCGCAAAGCTTTCCAAGCAAAGCAAAATCTCAGCTGTTTTTGTGCTGCATGACTTAAACCTGGCTAATCACTATAGTGACCGGATAATTCTTTTACATCAGGGACATGTTTTCAAATCCGGCAAACCCCAGGAGATAATTACAAAGGAAAACCTTGAATTTGTGTACGAAACGCCGATAAATATTATTGATAATAACGGCAGAAAAATAATTATGCCTGAAATTTTATAGGAGTTTTAATATTGTTTTTGTGCAGTTGACATTTTGCTTGGATATGTTTATAATGTAGTCTGCTACGCAAAAAGAATATGTGGAAGGATGACCGAGCGGCCGAAGGTGCATGATTGGAAATCATGTGTACGGGA
>CAZDZB010000060.1:0-12694 GCA_964509795.1 uncultured Christensenellaceae bacterium
ACAACTATGTCGGCCCTTGAAATTTGGGCTGCAATATCTTTTGTTTTTGAGTGGCATATTGTTACTGTAGCGTTTTCCTTAAGCAGCATCATTGCAACGGGCTTGCCGACCAAAAGGCTTCTTCCGATTACTACGGCGTTTTTGCCCGCAATGTCAATGCCTGTACTTTTTATCATTCGAATAATTCCGGTAGGAGTGCAGGGCGTCAGATAGGCACTTCCGGAAACCAGCCTGCCGATGTTTACAGGCGTCAGCCCGTCCACATCCTTTTCAGGTGATATAGTATTCATTATTTTTTCCTGGCTTATGTGCTTGGGTACAGGGAACTGCACAAGTATGCCGTGCACGCTTTTGTCATTGTTGAGCTTTTCAACCAATGTTAAAAGTTCGCCTTCTGTTGTGGTTTCCGGCAATCTGATAACTTCCGAATCCATGCCTACAATGCCTGCGAATTTCTCTTTGTTTTTTACATAAACTTTTGACGCGGGGTCATCGCCAACAAGCACAACAGTAAGTTTTGGTTTTATTTTCAATAATTCAATTTCTTTTTTTATTTTAATACGCGTCTCTTTTGCCATTTCACGCCCGTCTATTAATTTGTACAATTTTTCCTCCTATCAAAATAGCCATTATATCTTTTAAACAAAGGATATAAATGGCTTATTTTTAAAGTGATTTCAGCACGCTGGATAAAACGCCGTTGACATATTTGCCTGAGGCTTCCGTTGAATACTCTTTTGCAATATCAACTGCCTCATTAATGGATACTCCCGCAGGAATGTCATCGCAGAACTTTAACTCATATACTGCCACCCTAAGTATTGCCAAATCCACTTTTGGGAGCCTGTCAATAGTCCATTTGTTAAGATGAGGCTTTATCATTTCATCTATCTCAGCAAGCTTTGATTTAATGTCATATATTGAGTTTTCAATGTGGTCAAAAGCCTTTGTATCCAGCTTTAAATCATCCAGCACAGATGACATTTGAGAGATGCCTGGATTTAAATCCAGTGCATATACGCATCTCACAAGGCCTATTCGTGCATTATGCCTATTCATATGTTGTTTCCTTTATTTGCTGCTCTTAAATTTATTTACTCCGGTTTTTATTATGTTATTTCCATCTGTTGCCATGCCGATAAGAACTCCTGCTCCGATTAGAAGAAGCACGAGAAATGCTTTCCAAAACCCTATTATCAGTATCAGCAGCGCCATAACAAACCCCACAGCCCCGCCGATAACAGCGCCCTTATGATTTAGTATAAAATTTTTCATTGCTTACCCCTTAAACTTTATTGTTTACCAGAACATTAATTCCTGCAATATCCATTCCGGTCAGCTGTTGTATTTTTTCTTTTGTGCTTGTTTGTATTTCTTCGCAGACCTTCGGTATAATAACGCCGTCTTCAACAGAAACACCTACCACAACGAAAGTTTTGTCGTCAACAATGTTTGTCTTTGCTTTTGAATCGGTAACGCCTGTAATTTCATTTACGTTTTTGCAAATCATGCTGTTAATAGTAGATGTCGCGATTTTTACCTGTCCTTTCTCCTCTGAGCCTACTGTAATGTATTCAATAGGCTTTGCTTTAGGAGTTTTGTTTTTCCTAAATGCCAGCACAAACAGCCAAATTGCGATAATCAGCCCTACGATTATGGATACAGTTGCCGGGATATAATTGATATTCTCATGATATAAATTATATACTGCGTTGTTTGTTATATCACTGACATCGCGGAACGATATAAACCATATTTCCTGTGAATATACCGTCATCAAAAGGCTGGCGGCCAGCACAATAAGCGCAGCCAAGACAAAAATGAGCCTGTTAAAAAATCCTGTTTTCATATCTTTTGTCCTTTCTCTTCCCCCGTACTACGGGTGTTTAAATATTTTTTTCTATGTTTTTTGCTTCTTCGGGTAGTTTTATGCTGTCCACATGAACATTTACTGCGGTAACTTTCAAGTCAGTCATGCTTTCAATTGCCTTAATAATGCTTTCCTGAACCTGTTCACACACTTTGTGTATCATTGATCCGTACTCTACAACAACGTTGAGTTCAACAGAAACAGTTTGTCCTACAACGGTTACTTTCAATCCTTTAGTCAGGTTTTTAACACCGAGCATTTCCTGAATTGACCCGCCGCTGGTTCCTATTATTCCTTTTACCTCAGCTGCTGCCAGGGCGGCTATTTTAGCGATAACATCATTGGCGTAGGTTACCTTGCCTGTATTTTCATTTTTTTCTATTTGCTTAACTTCGTTTGTTTCATTACTCATTATAAACAGTCCTTTATAAGTTTATTTATTATTTATGTATTATATCATAACTTGCTGGAAAATACACTAATTGTGAAGAAATGTTTAAAAAATGTAAGCCTTAAAAAAGATTTTAACAATATACCCAGCAGGATATTACATGCTTTTGTTATGGGTATAAAAGGTTGTATATTAAATACGAATACATTATAATAAATTAGACAGTCGGCACATCTGCTGATTATAATGAAACTTAAAGCGAATAGAAATGCAGAATTTTCATTTTATCAAACTACAGCAAAAAAATGGAGAATAGAAAGTGAATATACAATGGTATCCGGGTCATATGACCAAAGCTAAAAGACAAATGATAGAGAGTGCAAAAAAGGTAGATGGAGTGCTGGAAGTTCTGGATTCACGAATCCCCTATTCGTCACGGAACCCTGACTTTGACAATATATTTGCGAACAAAAAAAGACTCATAATTTTAAATAAATCAGACCTGGCTGACGGCATAATAAACCTTTGGAAAGACTACTACAAAAGCAAAGGCATTGACACTGTTGAAATATGCGCCACAAGAAAAAACGATAAAGCAAAGCTTATTCAGTTCATAAAAAAATCACTTGAAGATAAAATCCAGCATAATAGGAAAAGGGGCATAAAGAAAGTTATTAAGCTTATGATTGTGGGGATACCTAATTCCGGGAAATCCACAGTTATTAACCTGCTTGCCAATCAGGCATCGGCAAAAACGGGGAACATTCCAGGGGTCACAAGAGGGCAGCAGATGATAAGGGTAACCGAGGACATAGTACTTTTGGACACGCCCGGAGTGCTTTGGCCCAAGTTTGAAAATGAAAACCAGGCGTTGAACCTGGCACTTACAGGAGCCATAAAAGAGCAGGTACTTGATATTTGGGAGATAGCTTCATATTTAACGACAAAAAGCCCCCAAAGGATAAAAGAGCTTATAAAAAGAAGATACGGCATTGATACGCTGCCCGATGACGCGCTTGCTGCTATCACGGAAATTGCGAAAAAGAGAGGTTTTTTATTAAAGGGCGGTGAATACGACGTGGAACGCGCCGCACAAATGGCGTTAACGGAGTTTAAGAACGGAAAACTGGGGCCGCTTACTTTGGAAACTCCTGAGGAAGTGGAAAATTGGACTTAATCAAGCTGAAAATTGAAAAAGAGCTTATACAAAAAGGGTATTTGAAAATAGGGGGAATCGACGAAGCGGGCAGGGGGCCTTTGGCCGGGCCCGTTGTAGCAGCGTGCGCGATTATGGATTTGAACCATCTGATTGAAGGCATTGATGATTCAAAGAAATTGTCCCATAAAAAGAGAGCAGCACTACTGGTGGAGATACTTGAAAACGCTGTATCATATGGTGTGGGGATAGTTGACATTGACATAATTGAAGAAATTAATATTTATCAGGCGGCAAAGCTTGCCATGAAGATTGCCTGCGAAAACATGAAAATAAAGCCGGATTATGTGATATGCGACGCAATGAAGGGCCTGGACATTCCATATCCGCAGGAGGGCATAATAAAAGGCGACAGCAAATCGTACACTATAGGTGCTGCGTCAATCATTGCCAAGGAAACAAGGGACAGCATTATGATAGAGTATGATAAAATGTATCCTGAGTATGGATTTGCGCGGCACAAAGGCTACGGAACCAAGCAGCACATTGAAGCCTTGCAAAAACACGGCCCATGCGAAATTCACAGGCCAAGCTTTTTGAAAAAGATATTAGGTAATTGAAATGAATAGAAAAGCATTGGGCGATAAAGGGGAAAAAATCAGCAGCAGGTTCCTGCAGGATATGGGGTATGAGATAATAACATCTAACTACAGAACCCGATACGGAGAAGTGGACATAATTGCAAAGGACAACGGAGTGCTTGTTTTTGTTGAAGTTAAGCTGAGGTCAGGCACGAATTACGGCAGGGGGCTTGAGGCAGTCAATCGCAGCAAAATGGAAAAAATACAAAAGGTTGCTTTGGAATATATACAGGAAAACTACGACAGCGAGCCTGAATGCAGGTTTGATGTAATTGAAATAACAAACTCGGAAAAAATGAAAATACTACATGTTAAAAATGCGTTTTAAAACGGAGGTAAAATTGAGAAAAAGAATATTTTTTATCATAATACTTGCTTTAATCAGCGTTTTTGCTTTGGGGTGCAAAAACAGCACCGAAGCAGAATATGGTGTGAATTTAATAAACGGCGGCGATTTTGAGGACGACTTGTACGAATTTTGGGATAAAGATTTGTGGTTTAGCGTTGAAGGCTTTACTGACATTAATGTAGCTGCAGAGGGCGGCAATCATGTGCTTAGAATACAAAGTATTGAGCTTAATGACGCCAAAATGAAACAGACCGTCCAGGTGGAAGAAAAGCAGATATATAAGCTTTCAGGATACATCAAGGCTGAAAACGCCAGTGACGGCACAGGCGCTAATTTATCCTTTGAAAATATGTTTTATTATACAGATGCCCTTTTTGACACAGACGGTGAATACCAGTATGTAGAGCTTTATGGCAAAACAGCCAAAGGCCAGACTGAACTGACTGTTTTCGCGAGGCTTGGCGGATACTCCAATGAAAGCATGGGTATTGCGTATTTTGACGACATAAGGCTGGAAAAGGTGGAGGAGGCTCCGGAAGGCACATTGGTGTATAACCTGGAAGAAACCAAGCCCGCAAAAACACAGGTGGAAAACGAAGATAAAGTGAAATTTGCGGGAATGATGTCATTAATTGCAGTGTTATTTATTATAATTTTTGTTTTTGTAAAGCAGTCTTTAGATTACGGCGATATGCTCAAAAAAGACAATGATGATAATCTTTATGCTGTTATGTTCGGCATCATACTGCTCATAGGTTTTCTCGTCAGGGTTATTCTGGCATATGCGGTGGCAGGGTACCCCAACGACATAGCTTGCTGGATAGGCTGGTCATCAGCGGCGGCTGACAAGGGAATAGCAGGGCTGTATGATGGGGAAGTGTTTATTGACTATCCGCCGGGGTACATGTACATTCTGTATGTAGTCGGCTGGATTAATAAAATCCCGTTTCTTGCCCAAAGCACAGCGGCAATTGTCAAACTCCCTCCTATACTTGCAGATATAGGGATGGCAATATTGATTTACAAACTGGCCAAGTCCAAATTGAGCAATAAAGCGGCAATAGTTTTAGGTACACTATATTATTTTTCTCCTGCGATTATAACCGACTCTGCGGCATGGGGGCAGATTGATTCTTTGCTTGCACTCATGGTTGCTGGCTATCTGATATTTTTAAACAGAAGGAATTTTATTGCTGCGGGAGTGCTGCTGGGCACAGGGGTTTTGATAAAAACACAGATGATATTATTTGCGCCGGTCTATGTACTTGCCTGGATTTATTATATAAAAGAGCAGGACATAAAAAAGGCATCCGCGAAAGCATCCATAGGAGTTGGAGCAGGCATCGGAGCGTTCCTTTTGATATCTTCACCGCTTATATTTAAATATGGGCTTAAATATATCATTGATTTATATATAAATATACTTTCATCCTACTCATCGGTTTCTCTTAACGCATGCAATATCTGGCCGCTATTAGGAGGAATGTGGGAAAAAGTTGAGACTTCATTTTTAGGGCTTACTTATAATTTCTGGGGATATGCCGGCATGATTCTGGCCGTGGTCATTTTCTTTGCCGCGGCGATAAAAGACAAAAACCATAAGAATATATTTTTTCACGCTGCGCTGCTTATAACGGGGATATTCATGCTTTCGGGCAAAATGCATGAAAGGTATATGTACCCGGCTATGGCTTTGCTTTTGATTTCATATATGTACACGAAAGACAGAAGGCATTTTACGCTTTTTGGCATATTCAGCATAACGCAGTTTGCTAACATATCTCTGGTGCTTGCCAATCAATATATTTTCGGGTTCGGGTTAGGACAGTTTTTCACAAGCATGGCCTCAGCGCAGAGCCTGGGAGAATGGCTGGCAAACTTCGACATGAATTTATGGACAATGGGTATATCCTTAACAGCTCTGGCGGGATATATTTATATGATATATGTATCCTTTAAACCAGTTGATCAAAAAAGGCAGGACCATATAGACAATATTGTAAAAGAAGAAAGGGCGGAGTCCCTGGAAATATCCAAAAAGAAGACTTTCGATGAAATAAACGATGGTAAATACCCGGGGCTCTTTAAGTCTCTTAAGAAAAAAGATTACATTTTTATGGGGGTTATCACAGCAGTATATGCGGTAATTGCCTTCATTAACCTGGGTAACGCTTACGGGCCTGAAACAATGTGGAACGTTAACACCAGCGAGCAGGAAGTCATTGTGGATTTCGGCGCTGACGTAGAAATAGCCTCAATTATGTTTTTCAGAGCGCAAGGGACAAATGGTGCCTATTTCACTGTGGATTTTGCGGAAACAAATTCAGAAGATGAATACTCAACTTCATACTACTACAGAATAGGAGAAGAGGAAGACCTTAGCGGCTTGAGAGACCAGATAATTGAAGAAAACGATATGACATGGGATAATCCCGCAATCATGTTTTCTAATTACCCGGCGATATTCAAATGGTACACAATGGAAAATTATGATGTGGCAAGGTATGCAAAAATTACTGTGCATAGGCCGTTGATAAGATTATTTGAGATGGCATTTATAGACACAGAAGGCAATGTGATACCAATTGAAAACGTCATTATAAACGATGAGCGCGCGCAGGACGCAGTTTATTTATTCGATGAGCAGCAAACTGTCCCAGAAAAAAACACATATATGAATTCAACATACTTTGATGAAATATACCACGCAGGAACAGCATGGGAATACATAATGGGGTACAACCCTTATGAAACCACACACCCTCCGCTGGGCAAGGTGATTATGGGGCTGGGCATAAAAATGTTCGGGATGAATCCTTTCGGGTGGAGGTTCATGGGAACTATAGTAGGAATATTAATGATTCCCGTTATGTATCTTCTTGCGATGGTTGTGCTGAACAAAACACGCTACGCAGCCATTGCGGCCATACTTATGACCTTTGATTTTATGCACTTTACGCAGACCAGAATAGCGACAATAGACAGCTATGGCGTGTTCTTTATTATGCTTATGTTTTTGTGCATGGGTATATATTACAGAATGAGTTTTTATAAAAATTCATTTATTAAAACACTGATACCCCTTGGCCTTTCGGGAATATTTTTCGGGCTGGGCGCTGCCAGCAAGTGGATAGGCCTTTACGCTGGAGCAGGGCTTGCAGTAATTTTCTTCCTAGTTTTATTCAAAAGATATAAGGAATATCAGTTTGTGACAGGAGGAAAAAACGAAGGCTTTAAAATAGAAAAAGAGAAGGCGGAGATAATTAAGAAGAAATTCAAAAAGTACACTTTGATTACTCTGGCTTTTTGCATTGTATTTTTCATAATAATCCCCATAGGCATATACGCGGCATCATACCTTCCCATTATTAAGGCTCAGGAAGGAAGAGGGCTGGAGTATATATTAAATTCGCAGAAATATATGTTCAATTACCACAGCGGGTTAACTGCGGAGCATACTTTCGCATCGCCTTGGTATGAATGGCCGCTTATCATTAAGCCGATGTGGTATTATTCCGACAGCACTCTTTACGGCACGGGGCAGATGACGTCAATTGCGGCCTTCGGGAACCCGGCAGTATGGTGGACGGGAACCGCGGCAATAATATGGCTTTTAATAACAATGTTTAAAAGCAGAAGTACAGACAAAATGCACACCTTTGTACTTATCGCCTTTCTGGCCCAGTTCCTTCCATGGATACTTGTGCCGAGGTCAATGTTTATCTATCATTATTTTGCATCGGTGCCTTTCATAATATTGATGACAACGATGATGATACAAAGTATTGAAAGAAAAAAATGGTATAGAAAAGAGGTAACATATTTATATCTGGCAATTGTAATACTGCTTTTTGTATTGTTTTATCCGGTCACCGCAGGAGTTCAGATTTCAAGTGAATTCGGCAGGATGCTTAAATGGATGCCCACATGGTGGTTTACATACTAGAAAATAAGGAGGAAGAAAATGAAAACAGAATTCAGCAGTCACATTAAGCAAAAGAAACCTTTGCTTAAAAAACTAATAAAGGAACTATCCGCAGAATTTGACTACGCGTCAATTCTGGCAACGGACGTAAAAGGCAAAACCTATGGACAGGACTTCAAGACAGGAAGCATAGAAGAGGGGATGCTTGTTGAAAGAGGGTATGTAGCAAGAATATACAACGGAACAAGCTACAGCGAATATTCATTTGACTCTTTAGATGAAAAGAGCTATGAAATGGTAAAGCAAAGCATAATTGAAACAGCAAAAAACGATGTCGAGTTTTTTCAAAAATCAGCGGTTCCTATTACAAAGTATCCTTTGCTTAAAGAAGAGGAGATAGTAAAGAGCAAATCATTTGAATGCGAAGGCAAAAGCATGACATCCCAGGAAGTCATGGATGAGATGGTGAATTTGATAAGCAAAGCTAAAGAATACAGCGACCTTTTAGTCAATGCCTCAGTAAGGTATGAAAACGCATACATTTCAAAGGCGTTTTACAGCACTAACAAAGAGCTTGAGCAGGCATATGTTTTTTCAACAGCAATGCTTATTTGCTTTGTTATGAGAGACGGGAAATTGAAATACGCTTACGACAGCCGGTCGGCCCAGTCATTGTCTCAAAGCATGGATGAGATAAAGCGTGACTACAAAAAGACAATTGATACTGCTATTGAAATGCTGGATGCTGAGCCTGTAAAGCCCGGAGAATACGAAGTGATTTGTGACCCTGATGTTGCGGGGCTGATAGCCCACGAAGCTTTTGGACATGGTGTTGAAATGGATATGTTCGTCAAAAACAGGGCAAAGGGCACAGAGTATATTGACAAATACGTAGCGTCACAGAAAACTCAGATGCACGACGGCGCACTGAGCGCCAGCGACGTTGCCAGCTATTTCTTTGATGATGAAGGAACTTTGGGGACAGACACTGTAGTAATAGAAAAAGGGATACTAAAGACAGGGATTTCCGACATACTCTCTGCTATGCAGCTTGGCACAACGCCAACAGGCAACGGAAGGCGCGAGTCATTTGAAAGAAAGGCATATGCCAGAATGACAAACACATTTTTTGCACCCGGAAAAGACAGCCTTGATGAAATGATTGCATCAATCAAGCATGGTTACCTGCTGGAAAAATACGACAGCGGAATGGAAGACCCAAAAAACTGGGGAATTCAATGCATGATATCAAGGGGCAGAGAAATAGTTGACGGCAAATTGACAGGCAAAGTCGTGGGGCCTATTCTGCTTTCAGGATATGTGCCGGATATACTTCAGTCAATTTCCATGGTGTCTGACACAAAGCTTGAAACAGCAGGCGGCGGCTACTGCGGAAAAGGATATAAAGAATTTGTCAAGACGTCAATCGGCGGAACATACCTTAAGGCGAAAGCGAGGCTGGGATAATGATTGAAAGATTAATGAAAATATTAAATGATGAAATAAAAGAAGGCAGATGGCTTATAAATTACCAAGAAATAAAGTCAAAGGAACTGTTTTTTATAAAGGACAAGCTGGACATGAACAGGGCGAAACACGTTGAGCACTGCAGAGTGACTGTATACAAAGACATAAAAGACAACGGCAAGAGCTATCTGGGGTCAGCTGTATTCAAGGTTTCCGCCGGCATGACAGATGACGAAATAAAAAAGGGAATTGAAGAAAGCATTTACAGCGCTTCATTTGTCAAAAACGAGGTTTTCAGCCTGGTTAAGCCGACAAAAGAGAAAATCCCTGAGGTCAAAAGCAGTATAAGGTTTGACAAAGCTGACGAAGTACTAAAGAAAGTTATCGACCTGGTCTACGGCCTGGAAAAACAGAATGAAGCAAAGGTAAATTCAATGGAAATTTTCCTGCAGGAAACAACAACTAAAGTTATTAACTCAGAAGGCGTTGATGAAACATTCACACTGCCGCAGCTAATTATTGAGCTTGTAACAGACTGCAAGGGAGAAAAAGAAGAAGTTGAACTTTATGACATGATAGAAGTTTCAGACTTTGATGAAAAATTGCTGACAGATAAAATAAGCTCGGACTTTAGAAATGTTGAATTGAGAGCAAAAGCGCAGAAATTGAAAGCGACTGAAGATGTTCCTATAATATTAAAAGGTGAAGCTGTTTGCGAGATGTTTTCATATTACACATTTAAGGCAAATGCCTTAGCGGTATATAAAAAATATTCTCAGTTGAACCCAGGGGATTTGGTTCAGGGAGATGACATTAAAGGGGATAAAATAAGTATAACTTTGCTGCCGGAGCTGCCTAACTCCCTTGATTCGCGTTATGTGGACGACGATGGAATGAAACTCAAAGAACTGCCGTTATATAAAGACGGAAAACTTCTTGCGTTGCACGGGAGCAGCAGATACAGCCAGTACTGCAACACGCCGGCAAGCGGAGTGATACCAAATGTCAAGGTTCACGAAGGTACAGCAAAATACAATGAAATGATTAATGGGGAATGCATTGAAGTATTAAGTTTTTCCGATTTTCAGATGGATCAGATAACGGGTAACTTCGGCGGGGAAATCCGCCTTGCGCTGCATCACAAAGAAGGAAAAACTACACCTGTAACAGGCGGGTCTGTAACGGGCAGTATTTTTGATGTGGACAAGAATATTATTTTGTCGCAGGAAACTGATATAACTGGGCATTATCAGCATCCCAAGGCAATCAAAATAAACGGTGTGAATTTATCCTGCTGATATAAGCTGAATTAAAATTCGTCAGGCGTCTGTGAATATGCGGATACACTACCTTCATCGAATATACCAAGTTCGATTGTGGTAGTCATCATATATTCATGGACGCTTATTACGTTTGACCCTGCCAGATACTGTCCTTCATCGGAAAACATGTATACGTCGCCGTACCACGCCTGGCCTGTCGCGTATTTGAAGACATAATCGCCTTCATCAATGAAAACTTCAAGCGTTTCACCACTTTTTATATAAGCTAAAAACACCAGCTTTTCATAAGTGTCGGTTACGGTGTTGTATGAGTAAAGTTTTACGTAGCAGTCTGTTGCACCTGTTATTTTAATATTGAGCTGGCGGTATCTTGTGTCGCCTGTTTCATCCAGAATGACGGTTGTTCTGTCAAAAGGCCGCTCAACAAAGAAATACTCATTTTCCATCAGCTGATAATACTCTTTAAGCATCGGTGCGAAGTTCAAATATTCCTCATAAATTTCGTTAACCAGCGCACTGTAGAAATCATCATTTATTTCAAATTCGCCAAGGCTTTGCGAATAGGTGAAATTAAATGTTTTTTCCTGCAAATCATCGTCTGCTCGATATGAGTAAAAAAGAAGTTCACCTGCGAAATCGCTTTTCACCGTGTCTTTATCGACGGGTGGCTGTTTATTAATGTAATATGTATTGAGAAGAATATCAAAGACATTATTTATCGTGGAAGTGCCGCTTTCTGTTTCATAAGTTAATACTGCTGTATAGGTTTTGGAATCACTGCTTGATATAAGGATATCCGTTATTATCATATTGCTCAGATAATGCTTGGCGTAGGCTGTGAACAAGCCTTTATCGCTTTGACTTTCAATGGGCGATTCAGGATTTAATGAGTTATATATTTCGGTGATATCATCAAGAGCCAGGTTTTTAATGCTTTCCAAAAGAAACGCAGTGGATATATCAGAATGAGAAATGTAGTCAGAGTATATCTGTTCTGCTGCTGCAGTGCATTCCTCATTAATTGCGAGCATTTCTTCTTCATTAAATACTGCTGTTTGCTTTTCGCTGTCAGTTTCTGCAAAGCTTACTTCTATCTGCCTTTCTTTTGTATAAAGGTTTTCATCATATTTAAAATTATATATCTGCGCCATCGCATCCGCTGAAAGGGAGGGGATATAATCACTGTAGGCTGAAAAATCGAAATTAGTGCTGTTTTTAAGAGCTGCTTTGGCAAAGTCAATGAAGTAAGCGGATACTGTAATGCTGTCCGGGTTGCCTGCAAGCTGGGTTTCCACGGCAGAATAGTCAACAATCATGCTGGAAGCCAAGACATCCGCAAGCCTGTCGATTACTATGCTGTCTGTTTTTTGTATCTCTGCATCATAATTCTGGACAGCTTCAATGACTGCATACAACTTTTGATTACGTACATAAGACGTATCTTCCTCTGCCTGCTCCCGGCGGAAAGGCTGCAGCAAAATCAGGCTGAAAGAGCTTGAGAGAAAACAAAAAATCAATATTAAAACTGTATATAAATATTTTTTCATTTACTTCACCTTTTCCCAGGGGTGGCCCGCATAATCGATATCATTTATGTATCTGCATCCTTCTA
>CAZDZB010000061.1:0-12678 GCA_964509795.1 uncultured Christensenellaceae bacterium
CTGGATTATTTTATTGGCAAGGCCTGCTTGATAGATGCCTTTGGTGAAAAAGTCATAACACTTAAGGCTGAGCACAAAGATAAAATAAAAAAGTATGATATAGTTCTTATCTATACAGGATATGGAAAATATTTTGAAAAAGAAGAATACTATGGTGAAGATGCTCCGGTTTTATCCTTAGAATTTGCGGAATACCTTGCGCTAAATCATGTAAAAATGGTTGGAATTGATTTGGCTTCCCCAGACAAGTACCCGTATGAGATACATAAGGTTTTGCTTAGCCATGATGTTTTAATTATTGAGAATTTAAACAATTTAGAAAAACTTAAAGGTATAGAAAGTTTTGCATTTTGTGCCATGCCGCTTTGCATAGATGCGGAAGCGTCAATAACACGCGCAATAGCAATTATTTAACAATCTATATTTTAGTCAGGAACCATTTGCTGAGTTTTTTTTCAAAGTTTAGCACGAACATAACTTCGCAGTTGTTTTCTAATGCCGCACATTCATAAACTTCAACATAATTGCCTGCAAAGGTGTTGGTGCTTCGCCTTATCAGTCTGGTTATTTGTATTATTCTGATGCCGTCTTCTTCATATTTTATTTTATAAGGAGTTATCTTTCCTTGAATGTCGAAGTGGGCAATGACTTCGGCAGGTATAAGCACGCCTTTCATTGGCTGTTTGTGGGGTTGCCCCACGAGCCTCCCAGCATGTGAGAGATATCCTCATCTAGAAAACATCCTCTTTTAATTACACCGGAACCATATTTATCCCTCAGGATGTCCACTGCATTGTCGATAAATGCGGATTTTTCGTTATCGGTTTCAAACATATTAGTCTGAGTATTTTCAGAAGAAGACAAGCATGTGGCATGGACGCCGATAGCCCTGATGGGCTGATTGCCCCATAATTCATCAAATATTTCGCAGGCTCGTTTGTAAATTTCATGGGTTGAGTTGGCGGCGGCAAGGTATTTTTTTTGTTTTCCATATCTTTCAAAATCACTGGTAGTGTAGCCTACATGTATGACCCGAGCTTTGAAATTGTGTTCCCGCAGCCTGCGGGATACTGTTTCGGACAAAGACAATAAAGCTTTATGGGCTGACAGGGTAGTTTCTAAATTGAACGCAATAGTGCTGGAGTTGCCTATGCCTTTGGTTTTGGAATCGGTTTCATGGGTTAAAGCGCCTTGAAAAAATGCAGTTCCGCCTTTTTCAGATTCAGGATAATGGCCGTTAGCAAAATGCCATAATAATTCTCCGGAGCCTTTAATCCATTTCTTAACGTATGAAATATCGCATTTGGCTAAATCTTCAATGGTCATTATACCTTTATGCAGCAGTTTTTCTTCGGTTTTTCTGCCCACCATGTATAAATCCCCAATGGGAAGCGGCCACATTTTTTGAGGGATTTCATGCGGCCACAGGGTGTGAACATTATTTGGCTTTTCAAATTCGCTTGCCATTTTAGCAAGCAGTTTGTTTGTAGATACTCCTATGTTTACAGTGAATCCTAATTTATTTTCTATTTCATCTTTTATTGTATATGCTGTTTTAACAGGGTCGCCGTATAAAAGCTCCATCCCTGTATAATTCAAAAATGCCTCGTCTATGGAAAAACGTTCTACAACAGGGGAGTACTGTTGCAGGACGTTAATCATAGCATCAGAGGCTTCTTTATACAGGCCGTGTCTGGGAGGGACAACGACCAGATTATGTCCCGCCTTGTTCTGTGCCTGAACAAGGGGTTCACCGGTTTTCACATTATATAGTTTTTTCGCAGATTCGGATTTTGCAAGCACTATGCCGTGGCGGCTTTTTTCAGAACCGCCTACGACGGAAGGAATGGTGCGCAAATCCAAAGTTTCACCATGCTGGAGCCTGTAGACTGCTTCCCACGACAAAAACGCACTATTTACATCAATCAGCATATAACACGAACTTGCCATACTAACATCCCCTCAACGCATACAAAAATCGCAAAAAGCGAAAATGTGTTCCGATATTTAATGTAATTATACGAACAAATGTGCATTTTGTCAAGTGCTTGTTTGAAAAAAAGAAAAATTATTTTTTCAAGTAAAACAAAACATTCCGTAAAATGTGAACAATATGTGAACAACAAAAGCAAATTGTTTAAATCCACCTGTTTTATGATATGTTAATTAATTGTATAGAAAGTTTTTTTATACATAAAAATATCGTTGCGGAGGTAGAAAAATGAGATTATCACAACCTAAGAAGAAAGTTTTTTGGATTACTGTTATAGCAGCAATAGTGGCTGTAGTAGCGTATGTATTGCCGATGATTATTACGGCTATACCTGCTTTTGTTCCATACATTGGTGTAGGGCTATTGGCAGCGGCATATATTTTACTGGTATTATCAGTTACACTAAAAGGCATCTAAAAAGCAATTATTTAAGCAAAAGGCCTGATTTTATCAGGCTTTTTTGCTTTCCTTAAACAAAGCAGTTTCGCAGAAATAAACGAAGAGATATGCCCGACAACGGATTAATCAAGGGTTCATTTAAATATTGTCTTATTATATGAAAACATATTAATAAATAACGATATACATCATAAGTTTTACGCTTTTGTTAAAGAAATATAAATACAAGTTTACTATTATAAAATTATCTGGTCTATAATCTTAATATTGTTGAATAATGCAAATTCTTATGATAAAATGAAATTTGTGATATTGTAGATATTACATACTATTACTTAGGAGGAAAATATGAAGAAATTATTAGTGTTTATGCTAGCTCTTGTTCTGGTAGCATCTGTTTTCGCAGGATGTGCAAATAAAGTTGAAGAAACAGAAACAGCAACTGAAGCAGAAGAAGCAGAAGCAACAGTAGAAGAAACTACAGAAGTTGAAGAAACAGTTGAAGGTTATGAAATCGCTATGATTACAGACGCAGGCGAGATTGATGACAAATCCTTTAACCAAGGCACATGGGAAGGTATTGTTAAGTATGCAGAAGATAACGGCTTAACTTATAAATACTACAAACCCACAGAAGTTTCAGACGCAGCATATCTTGCAGCTATCGATTTAGCTATCCAAGGCGGAGCAAAAGTTGTTGTTACACCTGGATTCTTATTTGAACCAGCTATTTATGAAGCTCAAGATTTGTATCCTGACACAAGTTTTATAATTCTTGACGGAACACCTCACACAGCAGACTATGCAACATTCAGAATCGAAGCAAACGTATACTCAATCTTCTATGCTGAGCAACAAGCAGGCTTCTTGGCAGGCTACGCAGCAGTTAAAGACGGATATACAAAATTAGGATTCATGGGTGGTATGGCTGTTCCTGCAGTTGTACGTTTCGGTTATGGATTTGTTCAAGGTGCAGAATATGCAGCAGTAGAATTAGGCCTTGATTCAGTAGAAATCAAATACCACTACACAGGCGACTTCGCAGCAACACCTAAAAACCAAACAACAGCTGCTACATGGTATGCTGACGGCACAGAACTCATCTTCGCATGCGGCGGAAAAGTTGGTAACTCAGTAATGGCTGCTGCAGAAGCTGCAGGCGCAAAAGTTATCGGTGTTGACGTTGACCAATCAGCAGAATCAGAAACAGTTATTACATCATCTATGAAACAACTTGGTGTATCTGTATACTTAGGACTTGAAAGCTACTATGCAGGAGAATTCAAAGGCGGCGTAAGCGAAACATTAGACATCACTGTAGACGGTGTTGGTCTCCCAATCGAAAACTCCAGATTTGAAACTTTCACAGAAGCTGATTACAATGCTATTTATGACGCATTGGTAGCAGATACTGATGGAATCAGAAGTTCAATCTTAGCAGACACAGATGTAGAATCTGCTACAGATATTCCTACAACTGTTGTAACAGTAACAATTGTAGAATAATCAAAAAAACAAAATGAAAAAGGATGCATATGCATCCTTTTTTTATTGTCCTTTTTATTAATATTTAAATTCCAATTTTATTTAAAGTGTGTTATTATCATATAGTACGGGATTTTGTGTTAAAATATCAAAATCACTAATTATTTTTGAATAATTAAACAAGCAAAAATAATATATTGCCAGTATATTATTTTGAAGCTTTTTAATGAAGACAGGAGGTTTGTTTTGGATTACGTAATCGAGATGTTAGGCATAACAAAAAGTTTTCCTGGCATATTGGCTAACGATAATATATCATTACGGCTAAAACACGGAGAAATTCATGCTCTATTGGGCGAAAACGGAGCAGGTAAATCCACATTAATGAGTATATTATTCGGACTTTATAAACCTGAAGAAGGTGTTATAAAAAAGAACGGAAAAGAAATACAAATTTCAAATCCCAATGATGCCAATAATTATGGAATAGGGATGGTGCACCAGCACTTTAAACTGGTCCATAATTTCACGGTATTAGAAAACATAATAATGGGAGTTGAGACTACCAAAAACGGATTTTTGCAGTTTGATGAAGCCAGGAAAAAGGTAGTTGCATTAAGCAAAAAGTATAATTTATTTATTGACCCGGACGCATATATTTCAGACATTACTGTAGGCATGCAGCAAAGAGTAGAAATAATAAAAATGCTTTACCGTGACAATGAAATTTTAATATTTGATGAACCTACAGCAATGCTCACACCTCAGGAAATAAAAGAACTTATGGGCATAATGAAAGATTTGGCAAAGGAAGGCAAGTCAATCCTGTTTATTACTCATAAGCTTGATGAAATTAAACAGGTAGCGGACAGATGTACGATATTGCAAAAGGGGAAATATATTGATACTTTGCCTGTTGAGACTACTTCAAAGGAGAAATTCTCCGAGCTTATGGTCGGCAGGAAGATTGAATTTACAGTAGTTAAAGACAAGGCAAAAACCGGCAAAGTGGTGCTGGATGTAAAAAACCTTACAGTGAAATCAAAACACTCCTCAAAGCCGGCTGTAAATGATGTAACATTTAAAGTTAAAGCAGGAGAAGTAGTATGCGTAGCAGGCATTGACGGAAACGGGCAGTCTGATTTGGTATATGCTTTAACAGGCCTTGAAAAGGCAGCTTCAGGAACTATAGAGCTTAACGGGGACGACATAACCAAGGCCAGCATAAGAAAAAGAAGCGATTTAGGAATGTCACATATTCCCGAAGACAGGCATAAGCATGGCTTAGTTCTGGATTACAGCCTGGCAAAAAACCTTGTTTTACAGACATACTATAAAATCCAATTTCAAAACCATGGGTTTTTAAAGTTTAAAGAAATTAATGATTATTCAAATAAATTAATAGACAAATTTGATATCCGCAGCGGACAGGGGTCAAAGACAACGGCAAGGAGCATGTCCGGAGGAAATCAGCAGAAAGCTATTGTCGCAAGAGAGATAGACAAGGATCCTGAAATTCTGGTGGCCGTACAACCGACAAGAGGGTTGGATGTAGGAGCAATCGAATACATACATAAACAGTTAATACTTCAAAGAGACAAAGGCAAAGCAATACTTTTAGTTTCGCTTGAACTTGAAGAAGTGATGAACGTTTCAGATAGGATATTGGTTATGTATGAGGGCGAAATTGTGGCGAACCTTGACCCTAAAAAGGTGACTATGGAAGACTTAGGCCTTTATATGTCAGGAGCTAAGAGAGAGGAGAAAGTGGTATGAACAGAATAAAAAAATGGTTGAATTCTCCAAGCTTCTCAGACGTTACCGCTTCAATAGGCGCAATAGTAGTCGGCCTGTTGTTCGGTTTGATAGTTCTGCTTATAACTAATGCAGGGCAGGCACTGCCGGCATTCGGAACAATATTATCAGGCGGTTTTACTGGCGGAGCTAAGGGCATGGGCAATGTGTTCTATACTGCAACACCATTAATACTAACAGGCCTTTCTGTTGGCTTTGCATTCAAAACAGGTCTTTTCAACATCGGTGCCTCAGGGCAGCTGATAGTAGGAGGCTTTGTAGCAATATTAATCGGCGTAAAAGGCGGAGCATTGGGATCATTTCAATGGGTAGTGGCTTTGATTGCGGCTATGGCAGCAGGGGCATTGTGGGCGGCTGTGCCTGGCGCACTTAAAGCGTTCTTTAATGTTCACGAGGTTATATCGAGCATAATGATGAACTATATAGGCATGTATCTTGTTAACATGCTGGTAGTCGAAATGGTATATGACAAACTTAAAAACCAATCATTGCTTATAAATACAAATGCATACCTTCCTACATTAGGTTTAGATACTTTAACAGGAAACTCAAGCCTTAATTCAGGATTTTTTATAGCAATATTATTTGTTATAATTACTCACATTATCTTAAATAAGACGGTATTTGGATATGAGCTTATTGCCTGCGGACACAATCCTGACGCCAGTAAGTATGCGGGAATCAAGTCTAAAAGGAACGTTCTGCTGGCTATGGTAATAGCAGGAGCATTGGCGGGAGCTGCAGGCGGACTGATGTATCTGGCAAGTGTAGGCAAACACATAAGAGTGGTTGACGTTTTGGCAAATGAAGGATTTATGGGTATTCCTATTGCGCTGCTTGGATTATCAAATCCGATAGGCATTTTGTTTGCGGCTATATTTATAGGATATATAACAATCGGCGGATTTTATATGCAGCTGTATGATTTTGTGCCGGAAATAATAGATATTATGATTTCGGCTATCATTTATTTCAGCGCATTTGCTCTGATAGCTAAGAACCTAATTTCTTTCATAAGAAAAAAGCTGAAGGACAAGGAAGAAAACAAGAATAATAATAAAATAGAGGAGGCAAAGTAATAATGGATACCTTATATTTTTTAGTACAGCAAACTATGTTTTTCTCTATTCCTTTGCTGGTTGTGGCCTTAGGCGGCATGTTTTCTGAACGAAGCGGTGTTGTAAACATTGCGCTTGAAGGTATAATGGTTATGGGCGCGTTTGTGAGCATGATGACAATAAGCGTCCTGCAGAACACAATGCAGGGGCAGGGCCTGCTGTTGATTGCGCTTGCAGTTGCGGCTTTATCAGGAATGGCATTTTCGCTTCTGCATGCGTATGCTTCAATAAATATGAAAGCAGACCAGGTAATCAGCGGTACAGCTTTAAATATGTTTGCTCCGGCTTTTGCGATATTTGTTGCAAGAACTGTGCAGGAAACACATACAAAGGACATAAACTTTACAAATACATTCAGAATACCGAATGTTCCGCTATTAGGAGACATACCGGTTATCGGCCCGTTGTTTTTCAAGAATGCCTATATAACTACATATATAGGAATAGCTATATTGATAGCTTCGGCTATTATAATATACAAAACAAAATTCGGACTGCGCCTTAGGGCCTGCGGTGAGCACCCTCAGGCAGCGGATTCTGTTGGCGTAAACGTATATAAAATGCGTTATGCCGGCGTCCTGATATCAGGCGCGCTAGCTGGAATGGGCGGGTTAATATTTGTTATACCGACGTCAACTAACTTCAGTGCGACAGTTTCCGGATATGGATTCTTGGCTTTAGCAGTTTTGATTTTTGGGCAATGGAGGCCTAACAGAATATTGTTTGCCGCTTTTTTCTTCGGATTTATGAAAACTGTTTCCGCGGCGTATTCAGGAATTCCAATCTTAAAAGATTTGGACATATCAAGCGGAATATATAAAATGATTCCATATATTATCACATTATTTGTTCTGGCCTTTTCATCTAAGAATTCTCAGGCTCCGAGGGCCGAGGGAATACCATATGATGTGGGAGAAAGATAAAGAGATAATAAATCAAAATTCAAAGGGCTGTTCCAACAGAATGCGAGGACAGCCCTTTTGTCATATAATTGCTATTTTAGTTTCTTTGTTATATAATTGCGGTAATTATGATTTCAGAAATCAGGCATGCTGTATGCATGCAAAAAAGATTAAGGGAATTAGGTAATGAATAACAAAAAAATTGAAGATAAATATCTGGCGCGTTCAAGCGAGCCGGAAAGAAGAGCAGGATACAGAGAAACAAACTACAGTCAAAGGGAAAGTACCGGGAACAGAGCAAGAAAAGGATGCCTGGTGTCAATAATTCTGCTCATAGTTGTAATGGTTGGTTTATACATCATAGTGTTTAAAAGCCCTTTATTCAGCAAAGATGAAATCCCCGCCGAAAATGAAACATCTTCTGATGCATCAGTTGAGGCTGAATCCACGCCTACGCCTACACCTAAGCCGGAAGCCACCGAAGTGCCCACGCCCACACCTGAGCCTGTAAGTTCCATCGGATATATAAGCACTCAGGATGCGGACGGAAAGGTAAGAATGCGGGAGGAACCAAGCACAAGCAGCGAAATTATCGGAGAACTGCACAACAGGGAAGTGCTTTATATTCTGTCAAAAGAAGGCGATTATTACTGCATAAACTATCGCGGCGAAACAG
The DNA here is from genome assembly GCA_964509795.1 of uncultured Christensenellaceae bacterium. Taxonomy (GTDB): domain Bacteria; phylum Bacillota; class Clostridia; order Christensenellales; family UMGS416; genus JAFGUF01. The sequence goes on from CAZDZB010000061.1 coordinate 8,389, forward strand.
CATATGTGCATAAGGATTACGTTGTTGAGCATTTGCCGGAAGATAATATGATTTGTGATGTTGTAACCTTTGAAATTGGGTATTCAAAACTGGTAGAGGTCACGAGCAGAGTTCCTGAACTTATTGTAGAAATGCCTTATGCAACTGAAAGCAATCATGTAAACCAGCAGATGTATCCTTTCGAACTGGTGCTTTTGCAGGAAAGCACGGCAGAAAAGCTTAAGATTGCGCAGGAGTTGTTTTTGGAGGACGGCTACTCACTGGTAATTTGGGATGCATACCGTCCATACAGTGTAACCGTGCAGACCTTTGCAATAATAGGTGACCCGGTGCTGGCGGCTGACCCGGAAACGGGATCGAAGCACAACAGGGGGGCTGCAATAGACGTCACGCTTTATGACCTTGTTAATGAAGAATATGTAGATATGCCCACAGAAGTCAGAGAAATGGACAGAGACCTGGCCAAAAGATCATCAACGTCTATGACATATGAGCAAAGAAAAAATATGGAGTATATGGAAAGCATATTAGGGCAGGCGGGATTCAGCCCATATGCAGGTGAGTGGTGGCACTACAACGACATGGACACCGCTGAATACCCTGTGCTGGATATTCAGTTTGAAGCCTGGGAAAATTAAAAAAGGCGCCGCTTATGCGGCGCCTTAAAATATTCTATTTAGATATTTCAGCTATTAAATCATCAATATTATCATAGGCAAAGGAGCCTACCACATAGTCAACTTTTCTCTCAGTAGTCAATTCCAGCGCCCGTACACTGGTTTCCCATCTTCTTGTAAACCTGTTTGACGCGTCATATATATAGTTATTAACAGTTATCAAATATTGATAGTTTTCATACTGCGCATAGAAACTGTCGCCTTTTACATATGATATTGAGTTGATTTCACTCAGGTAATTGGATGGCATGCTTTGCAAAACAGCCTCATATTCCAAGCTGTTTATCATAGATGACAGAGGGCTTTCGGCAGTGTATGCAATTCCCGCATCTGAAAGCGCTATATGCCCATTGGTATCATAAGCGTAATTATAGCTGCCGTCGCCGTATTTTACTTTGGTATAGTTTTGAATATCACTGTATATCCAATCTATCAGTTCAAGTGAGGCAGCCTGGTTGGTTCCTTGAGCGGCAGCGAAATAAGAGTTTTCGTGGACGCGCTCCAAAAACATATCCGGATTTAAGATTTCCATAGTGTAATTGGCCGGATAAAAATTATAATCGGCAATGCCGCTGTAATACGATATGTCGCCAAGCGGCATGACCACTGATGAATACTCATTGAAATTTTTGTTAGCGGTATTTTCCTGCTTCACTACTATTTTTGAGTAATTGGCGTCCACCTCTATGCCCTCAAGCAATGATTCAAAGAAACTAAGTTTAGTAGTGTCATATATGTTTCCGGGTTTTTTTGCATCAACACAAAGGCTGTAGGTTCTGTTCAGATAGCTTCCTAAAGGAATGTAACCCAGCCTCGGCAGATAGATATCATATAATATGTTTGACCTTGATGTTATATCATCATGAAATGTTAATATAACGGAGGCAGTTAAAAACTCATTCTCATTTCTGGCCCAGTTTACAAAGCTTAAAAATTCCTCCGAAGTATCCACTGATTTGCTGTATTCCGAATAAACCGAGTTAGCAATCAACACAACGGATACACTGTCAAATGCAGAAATTGCGGATACTATTAATTTATCGTTGCTGTTTGCAATTAGCGCATTGTTTTGAACATAAGTGTAATAGCTTGGGGCGGCATCTTCTATTTCTTTTGACAAATCCATTAGGCTGACGTATTCGCTTAAATGCTCTGATTTGTACCCGGGCACTAGTGCGATGGTGTTGTCATTTGAAAGGCTGCCTGATAAATATGAGAAATATTCTTCGTAACATGTCTGGCTTTCAAGATTAAAATAAACATTGTTAAAAACCACGGTAAAACCGTTATCGGCAAAAAGCTGCTCCAAATAAGCTGTGCTTTCATCTGTCGATGCAGAATCATATTCGCCTGTGTAAAAATACGGGCAGATAATTGTTATTACTGGGCTTTCGGCCTGTTCGTTTCCACTGGAACTGCTTTCAGACTGTGGCTGGCTGGTGGGTGAAGTGCTTTGGGCGGGCTCAACACAGGCTGCCAGCAAAGCAGCCAATGCAGATACTGCTATTATGATATATATAAATTTTTTCATTAATATCCTCCGGTGATTTAAGTAACTAATATGATATTATAATCTATTGTACCGCTAAATTCAAATATAAATACAAAGAGAAGCTCTTATTGCTTATCAAATGCCGTACTGCACTCAAGACAGCATTAATTAACTGATAGTATCCTGAATTATATAATTATTTTGCATACATATATCTGCTTTGCATATGGACTATAAGTGTGATATAATATCACAGATAAAAATGAAATTACTGTGAGGAAATAAATTGGTAAGAAGATCCGAAAACAGAACAGAAAAAAACGCTCAGCAAAATAATCATCATGGTAAACATAAAACAATAGCTGTTATAATGGCTGTTTTTTTGGTTTTAATTGCTGCAGCGGGTTTATATATACTAAATGCTGAAGGCAAAATTAACATTGCGTTTTTAAATCAAATCACTAATTCCGGCAATGAGATTTCCCAGCAAGCCACACCCCAGCCGGCAGAATACACAGAAGAGCTGACAGCGGAGCCTGAAATAACACCGGACTCCACACCTGAGCCTACAAAGGAAGTGTTCATTCCTGACATAGGGGAACTGCAGGAGCTGCCAGACCCTGCCAGCATAAGGCTGACAGAGGACATGCTTCATATTGAAGTTACTGCTGAAGTTTCGGTTATCAGCTGGGACGAATACGAAGGCGCCAGCTATTATGTATTGGCTGTATATAACAGCAATTATGATGAAATGCAGAAAGACATTTTATGGTCCAATATAACAACATGGCAGGTCCCGGACTTTACAAGCGGAAAAGTAATACTTTATGTATACCAGGATTCAGGAATAGACGGGGCAGAAGATGACACAATAATTGATATATACGCACAGGAAGTGCTGCCTGTTGATGGCGAAGAAGTTAATTTTTCACCCTCACAAAACAAATATTATCTCATAGTTGATAAATCATCTTTTGCTATTTCTGTTTTTACATATGATGAAACCGGAGAGTATAACACGTTATTGTATACTTTCCCGTGTGCTTTAGGAAAGTCAGACAGGATGACAACCGTTGGCGTATGGGAAATCAGCTCAAAGGGGCCATGGAAACTATGGAGCACAGGCTGGTATTCGCCGTATTACTGCAGGTTCACAGCGGGGCTTTATATTCACGGAGCGGTGTACGCGTCAGATGATTTTTCTACGCTTTCACCCACATCTTATGAAAAGATAGGTACAAACGCCACAAGCGGATGCATAAGAACGACAGTTGAAGGAGCGGAATGGATATATTATAATTGCCCTGCAGGAACTATAATTGAAATTGTAGAATATGATGACAGGATAGTTTATCCGGGAAAACCCGCGATAGACCCTGATTACACAAACTGGGATCCGACAGACCCCAACAAACCGGGAAATAAATTTTAAGATTAATGTAATAAAAGGAGATACAAAATGAAAAAGATATTAATTTATTTAATAATCAGTATATTTATAATAAGCGCTGTGGCCTGCGCGCAGACAGCACAGCAGGAAACGGCGGAAGAAACAGCAGTTACTCAGGAATATCAAGCGCCTACAGGGCCTTTCAGTGAAGAGGATATGGTTTTTGTATATAATGGCGTAAGTTACCCTATAAGCTCTGATGCCAGCGCTTTGCTGGAGGCTTTCGGCCAGGGATATGAGGAAATTACCGCCCCGAGCTGCGCATTTGTGGGAGAAGATAAGCAGTTTATCTATGACTTTGTTACTATCTATACCTATCCTATGGATGATGTAGACCTCATAAATGAAATTTACATTTACGGCGGTGATTACACAACAAGCAGGGGCATAGGTTTAGGTGCGACAATAGATGAAGTAAAAGCAGAATACGGTGACGGCGGGATTGAGCAGGGCAACAGCTATGTTTATGTTGTATCCGGCTCAATTGAAGACACATCCAGCCCAAAACTTTATTTTGAACTTACAAACGGCGTTGTATCCGGAATAAGCTACTTTGGAGCCAACGGAATAATACAGTAAAAAACATTTTAAAGGGCTGCTTGCGCAGCCCTTTTTTAATGTATACTTTAGTAGCGTTTTGTGAGCGCAGCGAGCAAAAGGAAATCCCCCGG
>CAZDZB010000062.1:0-12470 GCA_964509795.1 uncultured Christensenellaceae bacterium
CCAAGGATTTAAAAAAGAGGGGGTTTAGGTTCGTCGGGACGACTATTGTTTATTCATATTTGCAGGCGGTTGGGGTAGTCAACGATCATTTGGTAAGCTGTGATTTTAGGTAAGGGTTGCGTGTGGGGCCAGCCCCACGCCCCGTTAAAGGAACCAGTCCCTTTAAAATCCCTGCTGGTAATATTACCAATATATAAATAAGAGGATTAATTATGAATGGTATAGATTGTGAAGAAATAAATGATATAGAAAATGTTTTTAATGTTAGGGATATCTAAGGGATAAAATCCCTTAGACGGGGTAATGGGGCAGAGCCCCATAAGAAAAATGCACACACTTTTTTGGCATATCAGATAGCAATTTTAAAAAGCTCTTTTCATAGAGCTCTTTTTATACAAAAAACCAAATACATATTTTTCTAAAAAACAGTTGACAAACAAGAGGTAAAGTGTTACCCTCATAGTGTGAGGTAAAACTTTACCCACGTGCGCGCATGGGATTTTCTGCAGAGATCCCAAACTTCCAAAGGAGCTGAATATGGAAAACTACGCAAATTTATCAGAGGCAGATAAAAAGATAATGGACATTATCTGGGAGATGGGCGAGGTAGACAATTCGGACATTATGGCCGCCCTTGACGGGTTCCGCGACTGGTCCCGCCACACGGTCAAAACATACCTGCGCCGGCTCAACGAAAAGGGGCTGGTGGGAATACGCCAGATTAACCCCAGGAAGAATGTCTATTACCCCATCATCACAAAAGCTGATTATATGGCTGAAGAGACAAGCATCTACTTAAAAGACCACTTCAAATCCTTGACCCACATGGTGGCGGGCCTTTTGGAAAGAGAAAAAATTTCCGACGAGGAAATCGACAGCCTTCAGCATCTCATTGAGGACTACAAATCAAAGGAAAAGTAATATGGAAAATATTTTGTTAAGGCTGCTTAATGTGGCCCTGCTTTCCTCTGCCGTTATTTTGGCGGTAATGATAATAAAAGCAGTATACAAAAATAATATCGGCGCGAAGGCGATGTCGGCGCTTTGGGCTTTGGTGCTCATAAGGCTGTTGCTGCCCGTTTCGCTGGATTCCCCTTTGCATATAGCTGATTTGTTTACCAATCAAAACGAAACTCAAATTGAAACTATGACTGCAAAAAACGCTGCTGATTATCCAACGGATTACATCCAGAGTGATTTTGAAGCGCCGGTTTTGCCTATGGAAGGGCAGGAAATCCCGGCACAAAACGTGGAAGCGGAGCAGAATTTGGCAAGCAGCCAGGCGGAAATAGTTGAAGCGAAAATAACTCTGTTTCAAAGAATAAAAAGCCGGATGACTAAAGAAAATATAATATCATTAGCGATGGTTCTTTGGCTGTCCGTAGGCGCTTTGATTATCCTGGTGCCGGCATTCAGCATGGCGGCCTTCCATGCGAAGGCGTCAAAGTCAGTTGTCGTCAGCAAGGGGCTTCTTGCCGCGGCGCAAAAGGCCAGGCAATTGGCAGAGTACAAAAAGGAAGTAAAGATACTGGAGAGCGAAGATGTGGACATGCCTGTGACGTACGGCCTTTTCGCACCAAAAATAGTTATACCCAAAAACATGGCTGAAACTATGGAAGAAAAAAAGCTTACCCTTATTGTGATGCATGAACTTATGCACATAAAAAAAGGCGACATACTGGCAAATTACCTGTGGCTTGCAGCCAAGGCTATTCATTGGTTCAACCCACTGGTTTGGATTGCATACAAACTTTATATCACCGACATGGAAGTGATGTGCGATTACCACACAGTCAAAAAGCTAAGCGGCACCGACAAGGCCAATTACACACAGGGCCTTCTGGAGGCAGCCAAGCTGATAAAGGCGGACGGCAAAAAGCCCTCACCGGTGATGCTGCATTTTTGCGGCAAAAATACCAAGCTAAGGAGACGGATTATGAATATATTACACCCGATAAATCAAAGCAGAAAGCAAATACTCATAGTAGGAATTTTGATAGTGATTCTTGCTTTGGGATGCTTTACAACGGCGTGCACAAAACACGCAGCTGACACATCGGACGGCACAATAAACACCGAGGAAAGCATTGCGGCAGATGATTACTCCGCAGAGCAGGAGCAGATAGGCAGGCTGACTGCCAAGAACGAAAAAATACCATCAAGCCTGTTTGTAAACTACGTATACTCTACAGAGGTTGATAACACCACCATCAGGGTAGCGTTGGAAAAAGCTTCCATAGTAAGGACATACCTGCCCCAGAATGAGTACTTCCCGCTGGTTGAAACAGAAAAGTTCAATATTAATGATACGGAGTTTATTGAGCAGACTCTGACGCAGTTTCTGGGCGACGTATATTATGAAGAGGAAGACTGCAAATCGGACGTAGAGGCAAAGATAGCGGCCTTTCAAAATGAAGTAGAAAAGCTCGGGGATGTGGAATACACCCAGGACAAACTGGACGAAATTCTTGATGAGCTGGAGACCGAAAAAAAATACGCCCCTGATGAAAACACTGTTGCGTCACCGGAATTTTCCAGAAACCTGGACGAGCTTAGATATCTTGAATATAAGTCCTATGAAGAGGACGGCTTGCCGCAGTATATGCGGATTATGGAATATGTAAACCACGGCACATGGATATACTACCAAAGAGGCGACTACGCTCTGGATTACGTTACCCTGGGCATGCACGAGCTCACCCAGTCTAGCGCCGAAGCGGACACATCTTTGTCCGAAGCCCTCCGCCAGGCAAACGCTCTGGTTGAAGGCCTGAGCGGCGACATGGAGCTTTGCAACATATTTGTGGGCAAAAAGGTGTTTTTCCCTCTCACTGATGTGTACAGCGAATATGATTTATACGCCTCTAGTGACGATGTGTGCTATTCTTTCATTTATACCCCGGTAGTGGACGGCATATCATCAGCGGCATGTGAAATCATTAAAGACTCCTATGAGACAAACGGGCTGTTTGGATTTTACAGCACTTTTGATGAAGACATAACTGAATACATCCAGGTAGTGGCTGACAAAGACGGAATCGGCACATTCGTATGGAAAAACAGGAGCACAGTTACCAATTATCAGCAGGACGCATACAAAGTAATTCCGCTGTATGAAGCTGTACACTCATTTGAAGAATACGCAGTGGACGAAGAGGCTATATTAAAAGAATTTGACGGAACAAAAGTGATTATTGATATAAATTACATTTACCTGGCAATGCTGCCTGTTGAAACAGGGGAAGGCACATATTCCATCATTCCGGCTTATGTGTTCAGCGGCACCCAGGGCGACGGCGCGGAAGAGAAAGATTATTTTCTTACAATCAGCGCCATTGACGGCAGCCTGATTCAATGACATTGCCGGAGAAATTTTAAATGAACAATATTTTAAATGCAGTTGTATTATCCTCAATATTGATAATCTCGGTAATGGCACTGAGAATAATCCTGAAAAACAAGCTTACAGCAGGGGTTCTGTCCCTGCTGTGGGCGATGGTTCTGCTAAGGCTTTTTGTGCCTTTTTCCATTGAATTGCCATATAACATTGGCGGTGCATTTGAGAAGATTTTTGCAGCCGTTGATAAAGCCGCTCAGGAAGAAACCATAGGGCAGGCGGCTGATTATACATTGCCTGAATCTGAAAATTACAGCATAGGTGAAACATACGATACTGAAGACTTTGAGGCACTTTACAGCGGAAATGACATCGCTGAAGAGCCTTCTAAGTTTGGCGCCTTTATCAAAAACATCGATTATTACGCACTGGCCGTTTCATTGTGGTTTACGGCGGCCTTTGCAATAGTTGCCTTGAACGGCTTAAAGCTATTGCTTTTTTCGATGCGCATTAAAGGCAAAGCCGCTGATGAATCATTAAAGAGGGTGCTTGAGGCGGCACGGGAAAAAATAGGGTATGAAGGGCAGGCTGCGCTGATAAAAAGCGGCGCGGCGGACATGCCCGCGGCCTACGGATTGTTTAGGCCCAAAATAGTAATCCCAAATAGCATGGCTGAGTCCATGGACGAAAACCAGCTGACATTGATTGTGATGCATGAATTGATGCACATAAAAAAAGGCGATATCCTGCTTAATTACCTTTGGCTCATAGCCAAGGCAATTCATTGGTTCAACCCATTGGTTTGGATTGCCTACAGGCTGTATATCACCGACATGGAAATCGCCTGCGACTATTATGCGGCAAAGAACCTAAGCCATGACGACAAGCTTTCCTATACCCAAAGCCTGCTGGACGCTGCTAGAATCATTCAGAAGGGCAGCAAATGCCAAAACCCCGCAGTGCTGGCTTTCAGCCAGGAAAGAACTAAACTAAGGAGGCGGATTATGAACATACTTCAGCCTGAAACACAAAACAGTAAACAAACTATATTAATAGTAATTTTAATCTTGGCGCTCACCCTGGGGTGCTTTACCACGGCTTGCGTGTCCCATGCGGAGCAAGGCGCAGAAATTTCAAATGAGCATCCCGGCATTACGCCGACGCCTTTCCCCATAGGCGTTGATGAGAACGGCGAAACCATGTATGCCACGGCTTACCCAAATGATTATGTTACTCCGCAGGTTTTGCCCGACACCCTTACGGACCCATGGATTGAAACCAGGGCAATTGACGGATTTATGCTGACAGTAAACATGTCATTGAGCAGTTTTTCTTACACTATGGAATACTTTATGTACACCGCGCAGATGGATAACGCAGCCTTTGACGAGGATTTCGCAAAGAACGCGGCTCAATACCTGCTGGGGGATACCTACTACAGTAATGTGGACACAAAAGATGACATCAGCGCTGAAATAGCAGGGATTGAAAGCCTGGCAGGGCAAAGGGTATTGACCGCCTACCAGCAGCTAAAAGTGGACTCTGCAATTGCCCTTTTAAACATTGCGCACCAAAGCGCGCCCGAAGATAACGCCGAGGCGGCAGTTGAATTTACGCAAAGCGGTACGCAGCAGAACCTTTCAATAAAATCCTATGACTCAGAAGGCAGCATTGAAAGGTTCATTATCAAAAATGAGGGCTCGGAGGGCAAATATTTTTATTACAGCAGAGGCATGGAAAACGAGCACTTTGTTCAGCTTAAGGACGGCATACCAGACACCGACGAAGCCTGGGATGAGTTTGATAAATACTATGATAAGGCAAAAGAGGTGGTTGAAGCTTTAACTGATGTTAATATGCGCGCCAAGACAACCTATGGCGCAATATGCCCGGAATTTATCAGCATGGATGAAGCCTCGGATTACGAATACCCGGGGTGCTACGCCTTTTACTTTACGCCGATTGTTGAAAGCAAAAGCATGCTCTTTGGAATCCACGCAATAGGCTCAGACCAGTTTCAGGAGCTGGCCGGCGAATTCGACCCCCACCTTACAAGCTATCTTAAAGTCGTTGTTGATGACAGCGGCGTAAGAGAGATACTTTGGACAGACAGGTATGAAATAATAAGCACAGAGCTGATAAACCAGGCGCCTTTGGCTCTTGCTGACGCAGTTGAAATATTCCAGGAAGAGATATTTAATACCGACATCTGGTATGAGGAGAACGTAAACGGCGGCACGGTTTATATAAAAGGCGTAAGCTACGGCATGGTGTTTGCAGTTGATGCTGACGGGACTTACAAGGCAATTCCCGCGTATGGGTTTGAAGGTTATGAAACGTTGGACACATATGACGGAACATACATGGAAAAATACAGCGACGAGGGCTCGGTTTACTTTATGCTCATAAGTGCCATTGACGGCAGTGTGATTGACTTTTACGATTAAAAGGTGAATTTTAAAATAAAGTATAACTACAGCCGGCAGATTATGCCGGCTTTTTGCATACAAGAGATTTATTAAGAGGCGGCAGGTAATAGAAAATGAAGTGAGGCAGTATGAATAAGAATACCCATTAAAGCCTTTCTTTTTGAAAAGAGGCCTGACGCAGCAAACAGAGAGCATAGTACCGAAAAGATCAGTTTCATTTGTTAATTGACAAATACAGATATAAAAGTAAAATATAGTTGGAGCCAAAAGAAACATTGAAAAAGAAGGAGAAACATACATATGAAATATAAAAAAGTAGTAATCACTAGTATTTTAATAAGCATTACATTGCTTGGAACCTCTTCATGCAGGAATGTATACAAAAAGGGAGTAGATTATTCGGAATTTCCTAAAAAGGATGTGCCGATTTATGATGAAGCGGTAGTATTTGAGTTCGAGGGCGGCAAAGATGAAATGAACTTGTCCTACGGAACAATTGATGATATTGATGATGTAATTGAATTTTACCAGGATGAATTTGATGATAGTGATTACATAATACTTAACGAAGCAGAAGGCAAGGATGAATATCTTATCGAAGGCTATACAAGCGATATCCGTTTTGAAATACATGCTGAAGAAGCCAACAGCAGGCTGGAAGAATATTATGATACTGTTGTAGAGATCAATGTGGTTTTTGGCGAGGAATTCAATTTGCAAAATTACGAAAAAGCATTATATTCAAGAGAAATTTATAATGAACTAAATTATGAAATTGATATTGTAGTAGAGCAGTATTTAGATGATACAAACTATTTTCCAATGGAAAATAAAGAAGTGGTACTCTCAGAGGTTATGCAGATTGCGGAAAATAAATTCAACCAAGGCACAGTCACTTATTATGAAAAGGGATTGGACTGCGTTTATATGGAATTCTCAACAGGAATGGGGTATGTATACCTTCCTAAGATAGCTGATGTAGATTCTTCCGGGGACAATTTGGAAATAGCGACTATACAGCCTTTTTATACAAACTACATTGATGAACGCGGCAGCCAATATGTCAAATACATGAGTGTTGTAGACGATGCCGCAAGAGAAGTTGAGGGTTTCATTAGCGAATACAGTTTTGATGATAACGGCGGCAATGATGATAATTATGACGATGAAGAAGTGGACATTGACATGTTAAAAGACTTCCCTCAGTACAGCATAATTATCTGGCATGGACACGGAGGGTATACAGAAAAGGTAGGGTCGTTTTTAGTAACCTCAGTTTTGAGCACAATTGAAGTTGAATATGAAAACTGGGATGATTTTGAGACAAAGAGACTGATTTTAAGCGGGGGCGGAAGAGCGTTTGTTACAAAGGATTTCTTTGATTACTATCTGGAGGATAATTCGCTGGAGGGTTCACTGGTTTACCTGGGAACCTGCTCAAGCGGCGTGGACGCCAGGCTGGCACATTCTTTTATTAACAAGGGAGCAGAGGCAGTTGTTGCTAATTCCGGTGTAATAGGCACCAAGTTTAACCTGGCAGTGATTGAGACAGTGTTCAGGGAGTTATGTACCGTCAATAACGATGAGTATACTACCCTAAGAGAAGCGGTGGAAAAAGCTGTATCAAAAAACATACTGCTTAACTTGTTAAGCCTTAATACGGATGTAATAATAGTAGGCGACAGCAATTATACTCTGGAGCCTCCCCAAAACATTCAGGCAAATGATGAACCGGCTTCAAGTTACGCAGAAAATAATGAAGACCTCTGGAACAATAAAATGAGCGGCGGCATTGCCTGCGCAGGCGGCGGCCAGATTTTTTATTCAGGGCTTGACGGATGCATTTATCAATATAATCCGGACGGTGAGGACAAGAAGCTAAATAATTCTATATCTCAATATCTTAATATCTATGATAATAAAATATACTATTGCAATTTTGACGATGAATACTACTGCTACAGTATGAATTTTGACGGAAGCGACAATAAAAGGCTGCAATATGAAGTAAACGGCAGCATATGCATAATGGATAATTATTTATATTACTCCTCATATAAAATTAATCTGGATAACGGCGAAAAAACAAAGATTTGTGATTATTATGTTATAGGCTTTTATGATGGTAAAGTTATTATTAGTGAAAGTGTTTTGGAGGATTCTTTGGATAATACATACTATATGCTGCTGGATACAAAAACAGGCGAGAAAGAGCCGATAAGCATGTACTATGGAGTAGAAGAAGGGTATTCATCGTTCCGAACTCAAGGAGACAAGCTGTATGAAATTTGTTTTTGGCCTATAAGAGACAGCCAAAAGATAACCAAGGACTGGATTTACGGCATTGACACTATATACGGCTCGAATGTTTCTTTGCTTCCCAAAGAGGGCAGGACATTCGAAGCAGTGTTATATAACGGGAAAGCATATATGTTTAACTATGATGAAGATTTGGATGCTGCCTACTTAAGCTGCGTATACCTAGACGGACAAAAAACACTTTATACAGATAAAACACCTGTTATTGGCATAGACCAGCTGAATCAAATGTATATGTCTGTAGACATGAGCGCTGCAGGAGGTTATTTATTTGTAAGAGGCAGTGCCTGGGACGGAAACGGAGACCGTTTCTTATGGATGGAGATTATTGATATATCAAATGACAGCGCATTCCAGAACCATCAATTTGGAATGAATTAGTTTGAATTTGATTAAAGAAGAAAAGGATTATATTTAAAGGTTTTATATTAAACATCGGAGGCAGTGAAAAACCACTGCCTCAAAGTTTATTTATATATTTACAGGTCATCTGCCAGCATCTTGTTTATTTCCTTGCTGTTGTTTTTGGGGAACTTCACTTTTCTTATGATAAAATATATTATCAGGTTTATTATTACGGGAGAATAAAGAAATGCAATTCTAACAAAAAGGGCGAATATGCCCGGACTGCCGTAGTCCAGCAGGAAACGCCCGAAATCTTCGATTTTAATAAAAGCTTCAAGCAGGTTAAAAACCAAAAATACAGTTAAAACCACAAACAGCGCGGTGGGAATGATAAGCCCCGGCCATCTGCTTTTTCTAAGGGATAAAATTACTTCCAGGGCAAACAGGATAGCAATTACAACAATTAATATTATTAAAAATAAAGTACTCATTTTTTGTCCTCCTTGTTCTGTTTATATGTGCTTATTATTGTCTTGGCTGTGTCAAGCTCCAGCTTCTCGTCGATTGTCAGCCTTTTGATGAGGTTGATGAATTTGTCGTCGCCGGATTCGTCATTGAGCTTGATTTTCTGAATCAGCCTGTCCAGCCTCAGCCTTACCGTGGGGTAGGACACATCGTAAACTTCAGCCACTTCCTTAAGGGAGCCTGAGGCCAGTATGAACTTTTTTATGAAGTTTATGTCCTCCGCGTCAAGGTCAGCGAGCCATGTGCTTTCATATGCCATAAAATCACTCCTTTATAAACAGCATTATAAACAATATTTAACTAAAAGTCAATAAAATAATAAATAAAATTAAATAATACTTTAATAATATTAAATATATTATTAAATTAAAATTGAAATATTACAATATGCCGAGTATTTTGAGCACAATAAGGGCAATTATTGCAGCCCAGATTAAAATTATCGCTATTGCCGCGGCGTAGCTTTTGGGCTTACCTTCCATTTTCTCTGCCTGCTTTTTGCACTGCTGCATCACATCCTCAGGAATAAGCTTGATTACTAAAAGTATGCCAAGAGGCAAAAGGATGATGTCGTCAAGATAGCCCAGCACGGGGATAAAATCGGGAATCAGGTCAATGGGGCTAAGGGCATAGGCAGCCACAAGAGTCGCCATTATTTTTGCGAAAAGAGGCGTGTCCTTGTGTCTTGCTGCCAGGTATATGGCCAATACGTCCTTTTTTAACTGCTTTGCTTTTTCTTTTAGCTTTTTAAACATATTATTTTTGTTTCTGGCATTGGGGGCAAAAATACACGCTGCCGCCCATGTAGGCCTTTTTGATTATTTCTCCGCCGCATGCGGGGCAGGGCGCGCCGTATGTGTTTTTAGACAGCAGGGTTTGGTATCCGCCGTTTTGCCCGAAGATGTCTTTTTCTGTGTCACGGCCGCCTTGTTTTGCCATCTGCGCCAATGTTTTTTTGACGCTATGATACAGGGTTTTTATTTCATCATCTGAAAGTGCGTTCATTTTGGTTTGCGGGTTTATGCAGGCGTTGAACAAAATGTCCTGGAGCACGCCGTTGCCGAGGCCGGGTATTCTTTGCTCCGTCGCCAGAAATGCCTTGGCACTTAATCTTTGCGCATCGCTTTTCAGCAGGCTGTTAAAATATTTAAAATCAAATTCGTCTGTCAACGGCGAGGGGTTTTGACAGGCTGCGGAGTAATATTCAGAGTCATATTCTCCTTCGGTAAACGCCAGTATTCCGCCGTACATCTGCACGCTGCAAAAAAGCGATGAGCCGTCTAAAAATTCAAGATGCAGCTGGTGTTTTACAGGAGGCTTTTCACCAGGGGTTAAGTACCGGATGTTTACTCCGTCGCTTAATACTATAAGAGCATCGCCTGATGTTATTTCCACCATGCCGCTTTGATTTGTGACTGATGAAATCGTTTTGCCGCTCAAAAGATTTGCGTAGCTTTGCGCGTCGCCGGCGTACCACGTGAGCTTATGGGGCGAATGGTTTGCTTCGGCCTTTTTTATGGTTTTGCCTGCTATTGCTTGGTTAAGCTGCATTGCGACGTTATAGCTTTCCGGTAACTCAAGCATTGTTCTTCCTCCTTAAATGTTTCTAAGACGGCTTCTTTTATATTTTATCACAGATTGAATTGAAGGCGGCGGGGTATAATTATAAAATAAGGTGAAAAAGCGTGGAATAAACATATTTTTTAGTATTAAATAAACCGGTTTTTTTAAAATTACATATGTCATAAACTGCTTGTGATATGCTCCCTGCAATGGTATTATATACAAGTAATTTGCGAAAAATAAAAATCGCATTATGCTAAGGGATATATAACATCAGGAAGGAAGAGGAGATAATGAGAGCAAAAACGATGCTTATTGTTTTGCTGGTTTTGGTGTCCGTGCTTTCGGGCTGCTACGCCAATGAATACGAAGCGCTGACACAAAAAGCCGCTGAGCTTGAAACTGAATATGCCGCGCTTGAGATTCAAAACGGCGAATTAGAGCAGCAAAAAGCAACGCTCAAAGAAGAAATCGATGAGCTGGAAATTGAAAACAGAGAGCGCTACGAAAGCACACTTATCGAAAACCAGGACTTTGGCTTCACAGCAGAGGAATACATAGCCGTCATCAAAGACATCAATGAAAACCCGGAGAAAATTTGGTATGACATAGACTATGATGAATTGATTGACAAACTGAAATTTGTAAAGACAAAAGACAATTTTACATATATCTATACCTGCGAAATATTTGATTTTGAAGATACGGGTGAAAAGTGCATTGCCGAGATTATAGCATCGGAATCAGATATTGTGACTGAAATAAAATTCTCCTATTACTATCCTGATAACGGGCAGACAAGCGATTTAGCCAATACCATGTATTTTAGCTATACCGATCTTTTTGTATGCGCGTTTATTTTTACAGACCTTGGGAAAACCGGCCCGGACGAGGAGTTTGACTATTACTTCCAGGGCTTTTTCAATTACGGGCTGTACTATGAGGGCAATGCCTGGGTATACAATTACATAAGCGCTGACGGCAGTATTGTGACTTTTGACATTTTGCCTATAGGGCTGCAGGAATAAGCACAACTGCGTAAAGGAGAAAAAATGAAGAAATTTATATATATTTTAATAATACTTCTGGTTGTTTCATTTGCCCAAGGGTGCGTGAGCAAAAACGACCTGGAAAGCCTGCAGGATGAAGTCAAGGATTGGGAAGACGACATTGAAGACATGCAGGACGCAAACGCGGAACTCGCCCAAGACATCGAAAAACTTACGGCAGAGAAAGATTACGCGGCTGAATACAATAAAGAGATACTGCAGCTGGCGGCACAGATGCGGGCAGAGTACTCTTATGAATATTCCTTTACATTTCAGGAATATTACGCGCAGCTTTTGTATTTAGCCGATAAGAGCGATATGTTTGTTTTCACAGGGCCTATGGCAATGCAGCTTTATGAAGATGATTACACTCATTATGTGCTGTCTGTAAGCGTTAATGATGAAACCTGCATGGGTTTGGAAGTTCATATATTCGCCAACAAGGAAAGCATGAAAGTTGTCCAGGTAAGTGTGATTATTTATCAGGATGAAGTATACAGGCTGGACGTCAGTGCATACGGAAGGGCATATCAGACCATTACTGAAATGGCGGCTGTTGCTGTGCTTATGGCGGAACATGCACCTTTTGTGATAGACTTTGACTTTCTTGGAATAGTGCATGAAATTCAAGCGGGCAATAAGGACATCTGGAAAGAATATGATATATACTATGATGTGGAAAAAACTGATGAATATGAGGAGAGGTATTTCATGCCTATGAGCTGACATAATCGCCTTTGTATAGGGCATAAAAAACTGGCAATATATATTCTGTTGTGCTATAATATTTCAAGTATATATCCGCGAAAAAAGCTTAGGGTATTACGCACAAAAATCCCACTAAAGACGGAAGGGCACATGACAGAGAAGAAACCAAAGGTAAGGCACGAATTAAAGTATTAT
>CAZDZB010000063.1:0-5754 GCA_964509795.1 uncultured Christensenellaceae bacterium
AGCAGGCAAACAAGTATGCTGGCTTGGATATCTCCGCCTATAGTAACGACAGCTACGTCCAGGTTGTTTATTCCCAGGGATGTTAATGTCTGCTCGTCGGTAGCGTCTCCGGCTACGGCGTGTGTTACGTAGTCGCTTACAGCCGCTATTTTCTCTTCATTTATGTCTATTGCCAGTACGTCATTACCTAAAGAATATAATGTCTGCGCCAATGACATACCAAAGCGACCCATTCCGATTATCGCAAATTGTTTCATAAAGTTACCAATCCTTTATACAGTTTAATATTTGTTATCCGACCATTATTTTTCCTTCTGGGAAGGAGTATTTCACATTAGTGTTTCTTGCTCTGTTTGTAAACGCCAGTGTCATTGTAAGCGGTCCTACCCTGCCTATAAACATAGTAATTATCATAAATACTCTGCTTACTGGGCTTGTATATGGAGTTATTCCAGAGGAAAGCCCGACAGTAGCGAAGGCTGATGTAGCTTCAAAGAGTATGTTGTCAAAGGCTGCAAGCCCGCATTCATTTCCCTGTTCAGCTATTGAAAGGACCATAGTGAAAATAATTACTATGGCAAAAGCTATCATGCTGATTGCCAGTGCCTTATATGCAGTAGCCCTGTTTACTTTTCTGCCGTAAAGAGTGATTTCGTTTTTACCTCGTATAACTGTTACTATCATTAAAACAATAACAGCAAAAGTAGTGGTCTTTATTCCGCCGCCGGTACCCGCGGGAGACGCACCGATAAACATCAATATTATTGTCATAAGCTTGCTTGGGGTTGTCAGGCTATCCTGGCTTATGGTGTTAAACCCTGCAGTTCTTGTGGTGACTGACTGGAACGTAGATGCCAGAAGCTTTGAACCGAAATCAAGAGGGCCTAAGGTTTCTGGATTGTTGTATTCAACTAATAAAAAGAACAAAAATCCTATTACAAGAAGCGCTCCGGTAATAAACAACACCACTTTAGAGTGAAGTGACAGTTTGTGGAATCTTTTTTCCCTTGAAATGTCCAAAAGCACTGTAAAGCCCAGGCCACCTATTACTATTAAACCAATAAGAGTTAGGTTGACGACAATATCAGAAGTATATGCGGTAAAGGAGGAGAACGGCCCGAACGAAGAGCCCATTAAATCAAAACCAGCATTGCAGAAAGCAGATATAGAGTGGAAAAAACTGTAGGCCAAACCTTTGCTGAATCCAAATTCGGGAATGAATTTGGTGCTTAATATTGCCGCGCCGAAAAACTCAATAGTCATTGTAAGAATTACTATTTTTTTAATGAGTGCAACAAGCCCTTTTAAAGAAAACTCGTTTAAAGCCTCTTGTATTATAAGCCTGTCCCGCAGCCGTATTTTACGGCCCATAACCATTAATATTACAGTTGCCATGGTCATAAAGCCAAGTCCGCCTATTTGAATAAGGGATATTATAACTATATGACCGAAAGTTGACCATTCTGTCGCTGTATCTCTGACTACCAGCCCTGTAACGCATACTGCAGATGTAGCCGTAAATAGGCTGTCCAGATAAGGAGCCGCTTGTCCATCCGAGGAGGCGACAGGAAGCTCAAGCAGCAGAGAGCCGATTAAAATAAGTGCTAGAAATCCTAAAACTAAAACCTGGGTAGGGTCTAACTTAATTCTGCTTTTCATAACATGTCATCCATATTGTAGTAGCCGGGGTTTTGTTTGCAGATATATTTTGCCGCACGTATAGCGCCCACAGCGAATATATTTCTCGATAGAGAAGTATGTTTGAATTCAATTATTTCATCATTCCCCGCAAAAATGATTTGATGTTCACCAACGATTGTTCCGCCGCGCACTGCATGGATACCAATTTCGCGATTTGTTCTCTTTGCGTTTTTGCCATTTCTGCCTAAGTTATATGTTTTAGGTTCATCCATGGATTCATTGATGGCATCAGCCAAAAGCAGAGCCGTTCCGCTGGGAGCGTCAAGCTTTCTGTTGTGGTGCCGCTCGACAATTTCAATGTCAAACTCATTTCCTAACGATGCAGCTGCTTGTTTGAGCAGCTTTTTAAGCAGGTTTATGCCAAGGGACATAGAACCTGACTGGAATACCGGTATTGACTGCGCTGCCTTCTTCACTTTGGCGTTTTGTTCATCGGTATACCCCGTAACTGCCAGCACGAGGGCGCATTTATTATTGACCGCATAATTTAATATTGAATCCAACGCGCTGGGATGGGAAAAATCAATAATCACATCTGCATTTACATCGCAGTCTTCAAAAGACGAATACACAGGGTATTCGCATCTGTCTGCAGGATTTTTGTCGATGCCTGCTGCAGCATTTAACTCTTTGTCTTCTTTTATAAGATTTGTCAGAACATGCCCCATATAGCCGCTGCATCCGCTGATAATTACATTTAACATTTATTATCTCCCCTTGCTATAGCAGCTCCATTTTTTTCAGGACTTGTTTCAAAGCTTCTCTATCTTCTCCGTCCATGTCAACCAAAGGGAGCCTTACTGTTCCGGCGTCAAGCCCCATCATGTTCATTGCGGCCTTTACAGGTATAGGATTAACCTGCATAAACAGACTTTTAATTAGGTCTATAAGAGAATAGTGAATCTGCCTTGCTTTGGCTATGTCGCCGGATATATAAGAAGACACCAGCTGGGCGCTTTTGTCCGGGCAGATGTTGCTTACCACTGAGATTGAGCCGACTCCGCCACATGCAAGCAGAGGGAATGTCATAAGGTCATCTCCTGAATAAATGTCCAGTTTGTCCGAGCAGAGCCTTACCATATCCATAACCTGGTATATTGAGCCGCCCGCTTCTTTGTGTGCGACGATATTTTTGTGCACGGACAGGGCAAGCAGGGTTTCAGCAGTCATATTAAGGCCGGTTCTTGAAGGCACATTATAAGTAATCATAGGAATGCTTACTGCGTCCGCGACCGAAGTAAAGTGCTTTACAAGGCCGGCTTGGGTTGTTTTGTTATAATATGGTGTCACAAGCAAAAGGCCGTCCGCACCTAAGTCCTGGGCAGTTTTTGAGTTTATGATTGTTTTTTTTGTATCATTGCAGCCCGTTCCGAAAATAATAGGAACACGCTTATCCACTTGCTTTACTGCAAATTTGAGTAATGCTTTTTTTTCACTGTCGTCCATGGTTGCCGGTTCGCCTGTGGTGCCTGCGATAACCAATGCAGATGTTCCGTTTTCCAGTTGGAATTCGATATGTCTGCTGAAAGCATCAAAATCTATTCCTTTTTCATTATACGGAGTTACCATTGCTGTAGCATTTCCAGTAAAAATACTCATTTTCAACCTCTTTTTATGCCTTATATATTAATATAAGGAATGATTAATTGCTTTTAAAGAAAAATATCATTTTGTTCTTTTGATAGTAGCAAACAGCGTGCTTTTTGTCAAATTATAAAATCTGTAAGAAACATATTATTTTATTATTAATAATTAGACTTTTTAGATTTTAAACAAATAAACGCTTTTTTACAATTTTCTTTTACATTATAATATTAATAAGGGAGAATTTGTTTGTGTGTTAAAAAATAATATGATAAAATTAAATTTGTTCGCAGGAAAAAAGGGATATTAGCAGAATATATGAATATGGCGTATATTTGGAATTTCTTTTACGAAGAATAGGTGTTCTAAAAATCAGCTATATATTATATAATAGAAAAAACATAAGAAATCCATTCATATTTTGAAAATTATGAATAAAAAATTTAATGGAGGTAACAATACATGAGCAGCAACGCACCCTATGTGCTTGCACAAAAACAAGAGCTTTTGAAAGGCGGAAGCAAAGAAGCTCTTGAAGCACAACATAGTGCCGGTAAGCAGACTGCCAGAGAACGAGTAAATGCAATAATAGATGATTCTACTTTTGTAGAGATTGATGTATTTGCATCATCGAAGGCGAATGAATTTACCGGAGATGTACCCTGCGAGGGACTGATTGCGGGTTTCGGAACAATTGAGGGAAGGCCCGTATACATTTATTCGCAGGATTACACAGTAATGGACGGTTCTGTTGGCCAGGCTAATGGAGAAAAAATCTGCAAAGTCATGAAAATGGCAGCTGAAAACGGAGTTCCGCTAATTGGCATATTGGACAGTGCAGGCGCAAGAGTTAGCGAGGGGGTCGACGCCCTTGATGCTTTTGCAAAAATATTTAACATGTCAGCTATGTTAAAAGGTATAGTTCCTCAGATAAGCCTTGTTCTCGGCCCGTGCATCGGGGCGGGCGCCGTGGCGGCAAGGATTTCTGACGTTGTCTTGGGCGTTGATGCTATATCATCCATGGGCGCATTTAGTTCATATGTATATGACGCTGCTGACGGAAAAGCTGATGGGACGGGAATATGTTCATCGGAATACTGCGAGAAGGACTCTGGGCTTATTGACGTGGTTTATAAGGATGAAGCCGCATGCATAAGCGGCCTTAAAAGCCTGTTGTCATACCTTCCTTCCAGCTGCTGTGACCTTCCGGACAGTGAATGCAGTGATGACTTGAACAGGGATATTCCTGAATTTGATTCCTTTATAGAAAATGAATTTGATGTCCGCGATGTAATAAAGAAAATTGCTGACAATGAAGCAGTTTTTGAACTGGCTCCAAAATATTCTGCGTCCTTAGTTACAGCGTTTATAAAGATAAACGGAAAAACACTAGGCGTCGCTGCTAATCAGGCATCAGTGAGTGAAACGCTTGAGCTTAAAGGCATCGCTAAAGCGGCTGAGTTTGTTGAAAATTGTGATTTGATGGGAATCCCGCTGCTCACACTGGTTGATAATAAAGGCCTGAAAAAAAGCAGCCTGGCAGAATTAAACGGAATAGTAAAAGAAAGCGCAAAGCTGGCTCAGGCTTATGCTAATGCTTCAGTTCCTAAAGTCACATTGATTTTAAACAACGCAGTAGGAGCCGGGTATGCTCTTATGGCATCAAAATCCTTAGGAACAGATATGGTATATGCATGGCCGAACGCGCAGATATCGGCGATGGAGGCAGCAAGCTCGGCGCAGATAGTCTTTGGCAAGGAGATTGCACAAAGCGAAGACCCCATTAAGGCCAGAAAAGAATACACAGATAAATTCGCAAAATATAACGCTAATCCTATAAATGCCGCAAAGAGTGGATTAATTGATGATATTATTGACCCGGTTAATACTCGCCCTGTTCTGGTTGCCGCTTTTGAAATGTTGAGATTTTCAAACGGCTGCTGCTAAAGGAGGAGGATAATGGACAATATATATGTTGGAATAATTGGTTTCTCCACTGTATTTGTAGTTCTTGTTGTTCTGATCGCTTTCATAACTATTATGAGTAAAATTATAAATAGTTCAGGCAGGAAAGAGAAAGAGGCTCAAAAGATACAGCATAAAGAATCAAAAAAAATAAACGCTGAAGAAGACATGGATGAAATAGCTGCCGTAATAGCCGCGGCAATATCATGCATGGGACAGCGAGAGGGAAAAAAATACAAAATCCGCTCTTATAGAAGAGCATAAAAACAAGGAGTAAGTTAATATGAAAAAGTTTAATATAAAAGTTAATGGCAAAGCTTACGAAGTTGAAGTTGAAGAAGTAGGAGGATCAGCTTCTCCGTCAGTTTCAGTTCAGGCGCCAGTGCAGGCACCTGCAGCAGCACCGGTTGAAACTCCTGCAGTTTCAGATGCTGCTCCGGCAGGATCCACGGAGATAACTGCGCCTATGCCGGGAACTATTCTTTCAGTTGCAGTATCAAAAGG
>CAZDZB010000063.1:5854-12411 GCA_964509795.1 uncultured Christensenellaceae bacterium
TGCTGTACTTAGCCATAGTTAAAAAATATGAGCCTTTGTTATTGCTGCCTATTGCCTTTGGTATGCTGCTTACGAATCTTCCGGGTGCTAACCTTTTTCATCCGGAGCTTTGGGACGCTGCTAACATGGTTGATGGGCACATAAGCATATCAAATGTGCTCCATGATGGAAGTTTACTTGATTTATTGTATTTAGGCGTTAAGCTTGGAATATATCCGCCGCTGATTTTCCTGGGTGTTGGCGCAATGACCGACTTCGGGCCATTGATTGCAAACCCTAAATCTCTGCTGCTGGGGGCCGCAGCGCAAATAGGAATATTTGTTACCTTCTTTGCGGCACTGGCTTTTGGCTTTTCACCAGAGGAAGCTGCGTCAATTGGCATAATCGGCGGAGCCGACGGGCCGACAGCAATATTTACAGCGACTAACCTGGCGGACCACTTATTAGGTCCGATAGCAGTAGCCGCATACTCATACATGGCTTTGGTGCCAATAATTCAGCCGCCCATTATGAGGGCTTTGACTACGAAAAAAGAACGCGCGATTGTTATGAAACAGCTTCGACATGTATCAAAAAAGGAAAAGATCATTTTCCCAATAGCAGTAACCATAGTTGTTGCGCTTATCCTGCCGTCAGCGGCTCCGCTTGTCGGTATGCTGATGCTCGGCAATTTGTTCCGGGAATCAGGAGTGGTTGAGAGGCTGAGCAAAACCGCCCAAAATGAGCTGAACAATATAGTCGTAATATTTTTAGGTGTAACAGTGGGAGCGACTGCAACCGGGCAGACATTCTTGAGCTTTATACCGGATATGATAGCAGCTAATGACTTTGCTTCGGCAATGAGCGCACTGCTTACCAGCCCAATAGGAATATTAATAATGGGGCTTGTGGCTTTCTGCTTCGGCACCGGAGGCGGTGTGCTTTTGGCGAAACTGATGAATGTATTATCAGGCGGAAATTCAATCAACCCATTAATAGGCTCGGCCGGCGTTTCTGCTGTGCCTATGGCTGCGAGAGTTTCGCAGACAGTTGGAGCCGAAGAGAACCCGCATAACTTTTTGTTAATGCACGCTATGGGGCCAAACGTTGCGGGAGTAATAGGTTCGGCTGTTGCAGCCGGCGTATTCCTGTCAATATTCGGCGGATAAAAAAGTAAGGAGATAATAATGGCAAAAGTATATATAACAGATACAATATTACGTGACGCCCACCAATCTCAGGCAGCTACACGTATGCGTACAGATGAAATGCTGCCAGTAGCAGACAAGCTTGACGCTGTGGGTTACTGGTCATTGGAAATGTGGGGAGGAGCGACATTCGACTCATGCCTACGTTTTCTAAAGGAAGACCCTTGGGAAAGGCTGCGCAAGCTTCGCAAAGCAATGCCCAACACAAAGCTTCAGATGCTTTTAAGAGGCCAAAATATTTTAGGATATAAGCACTACAGCGATGAAGTAGTGGACATGTTTGTAAAAAAGGCTGTTGAGAACGGGATAGATGTATTCAGGATTTTTGATGCCCTTAATGACACAAGAAACATGAAGCAGGCAATGGATTCAGTCAAAAAATACGGAGGTATGATTGAAGCCAGCATCTGCTACACAATAAGCCCCGTTCACACACGTGAATATTTCGTTAACATGGCAAAAGAGCTGGAAAGCATGGGCGCAGACACAATCTGCATAAAAGACATGGCATGCCTGCTCCTTCCATATGAGGCATATGAACTGGTAAAAGAACTTAAAGCAAATATAAAAGTACCAATACATCTGCATACTCATAATACGACGGGCACCGGCAACATGATTCTTTTAAAGGCAGTGGAAGCGGGCGTTGACATAGTTGATACTGCGCTGTCGCCGCTAGGTTCAGGCACAGCACAGCCGGCGACAGAACCCTTTGTAAAAACTCTGGAGGGCACACCCTATGACACAGGGCTGGATGTTGAAAAGCTAAATGACATCGCCGATTACTTCAAGGGAGTAGCCCAGAGGCTAAGAGACGACGGTTTCCTTGACCCGCGGGTGCTGCAGGTTAATATAAAGACATTGTTGTATCAGGTTCCGGGCGGAATGCTTTCAAACCTGATGTCGCAAATTAAAAAGCAGGGTGCTGATGACAAATTTGAAGAGGTGCTTGCAGAGGTGCCAAGAGTCCGTGCGGACTTCGGATACCCGCCGCTTGTTACTCCGTCTTCACAGATTGTCGGCACGCAGGCAGTTTTAAATGTTCTTTCAGGAGAAAGATACAAGATGATTACAAATGAGTCGAAAGCGTTGCTCAGGGGAGAATACGGCAGGCTGCCCGCTGAGCCAAACCCGGAAATTGTGAAGAAAGCATTAGGGGATGAACCACGCATTACTCACCGTCCGGCAGACGATATCCCGGCTGACCTTGACAAATACCGCGAGGAAATGAAAGAATACATTGAGCAGGAAGAAGATGTGCTTTCATATGCGTTATTCCCCCAGGTTGCTTTGGACTTTTTCAAGTACAGGCGTGCGCAGAAATACGGAATTGACGCATCGCTTTATGATGAAAAAGACGGAGTTCATCCGGTTTAAAGAACAAAGAATATTAAAATTAAAGGCACACAATAAAATGTGTGCCTTTGTGCTTTGAAAATTAATCCGGCCTTGAAAATATAAATTATATATTAATAATATTAAATTATTATAAAAGACATTTGCTGATAACTTCATACCCTTTCTGGCAGCACCATATTATGATATAATTTACTAAGATATATAAGCGGAGAATAATATTATATGATTTATTTTATCATGCCGCACGCGCCTTTTTTAATCCCTGAAATCGGACAGGGCGAGCAAGGCGCTGCAGATGCCACGATTAAAAGTATGGAGAAAATAGCGGAAGAAATAAAGCAGGCCGCGCCTAAGACCATAGCGTTAATTTCCCCTCATGGCAATGTTTTTTCTGACGGTTTGTGCATAAACACAGAAAGCGAACTTACAGGCAGTTTTGAGCATTTTCACCAGCCTAAGCTGAGGCTTACTGTTAAAGGTGATTTTCAGAAGGCTTTGATATTTTGCAGCGCTCTCAGGGCAGCCGGAATAAACAATCTTGCGCTGGATGAAATTACTGCAAAAAAATATGACATATCTACAGAGATTGATTACGGAGCGCTGGTGCCACTGCATTATATACTGCAAAAGCACACAAATTTCAAATTGATTCATATTAATATAGGGTATCTGCCGAATACGCAGATGTATCAGGCGGGCAAAATACTGGCGGAAATTATGGGAGAGGACGGCGTTATAATTGCGAGCGGCGACCTGTCACACGCTCTTGAGGAAAGCAGCCCTGAAAAATACGATGAAATGGGAGCTGTATATGATAAATATATAGCAAACTCGCTTAAATCCAACGATGTAATTAAGATAATGACGGCTGAAGGAGAGATGACAGAAAGGGCAGCCCAATGCGTGCAAAAGCCGCTTGAGATGCTTGCAGGTGCGCTGGATGGCTATACTGCAAAATGCAGTGTTTATTCATATGAAGCGCCGTATGGTGTGGGGTACCTGACGGCTAAAATTCAAAGAGAAAATACAGACAAGGAAAACCTG
Organism: uncultured Christensenellaceae bacterium; assembly: GCA_964509795.1. Classification (GTDB taxonomy): domain Bacteria; phylum Bacillota; class Clostridia; order Christensenellales; family UMGS416; genus JAFGUF01. The sequence continues at coordinate 9,445 of CAZDZB010000063.1, forward strand.
ATAAATCAATACCTGCAGATAAAAAAAGAATCCGATTTAAAAAAAGAAAAAGCTGAAGACGAATATGCAAGCCTTGCAGCCGATACCATACGAAACTATGTTATAAACAAATCAGTCATGGACATTCCCCAGGGACTGGGAGAAGAACTTTACATTAAGCAAAACGGCGTGTTTGTATCATTGAAAAAGGACGGACGGCTTAGAGGGTGCGTTGGAACTGTTACGCCCACCAAGCTAAGCACAGCAGAAGAGATAATGGGCAACGCAATTGAAGCGGCGACAAAAGATTCGCGTTTTGATGCGGTGCAGGAAAATGAGCTTGCAAGCCTGGAGATATATGTGGATGTATTGTCCGAGCTTGAAGAAGTGAACTCAAAAGAGGACCTGGACATTAAAAAATACGGAATAGTTGTAACCAAAAATGACAAAAGAGGATTGATGTTTCCTAACATAGACGGGGTCAAGGATGTGAGCCACCAGATAGAAGCGGCACTTGAAAAAGCAAAAATATCAAAAGACGAAGATTATTTAATTCAAAGATTCACTGTAACAAGGCACAAAAGATGATGTAAAAGTAGCAGTAATTTAACATGGATATTATTCGGCTGATAAGAAGGTGTGGTATAAAGTTATTAAGGCTAACACTGAATAATGTGAAAAAAATAAGGCTAAATTGTAAATAATTATTAATGGCTCTATTCATAAAAAGATAAATGATATATAATGAGCCGGTCAAAAAGATATAAAAGGACAAAAGGGTTTGGAAAGGACAGCAAGTAATGCAGCTAAAGACACATTTGCATATAGCTGATGTCATTCATGAAAGGTTCACTGAGGATTTAAGTGAGTTTTTTTTCAAGATAGGTTCTGTGCTGCCTGACATTCTGCCGAACATGAGGTTTCGCCCGCACAGCGTGAAATCCAATGAATACGTTCAGAAAAAAATAGACAAAATGAGAGACAGAAAAAACAGACAAAAATCTCTGATGTCAATCCGTTTAGGCATTATCAGCCACTTTTTGTCTGACTTGTCCTGCAAGCCTCACATGGAAGGATACACAGGAAGCGTAGTTGACCACAGAAAATATGAAGTTAATTTAAGCCTGTTTCACGGAAAGTACCATGAGGACCTTATGTCGTCTGTTATTAAATCAAGTGCAATTATTTCAAAGATAATTGAAAGAAAAGTCACTTTGAATGAATGCGTAAACTGTTAAAAGGTAGAAAATAAAAAAAATATATATTATAATGATACAAGGTTCTCTTTTTGGGGAACCTTGTCGGTTTTCGGCGGATAAAATTTGAAAGGCAGAAAAATGTCAGAGACTACACTAAGCGAGAAGTTTGTAAGCATATATAATGAATTAAGCGAATATATGGAAAAAGAACTGCATGAGAAAGACTTCAGGTCACATGTGCAGATGCTAAACATTATGTCAAAGAAAAATCATATTATTAAAGAGAATTACGAAGAGTTAAGGACATTTGCTAATTTAAGGAATGTAATTGTCCATGATTCAACAGGCAACTATAATCCCATTGCTGAGCCCCATGAAGAAGTGGTGAAGAGATATCAGGACATATTAAATAGACTTAAAAATCCGCCTACTGCTTTAGATATTTCCACGAAAGCTAAGGATATGTTTTTTGCACACCTTAATATGAGATTGATTGACTGTATAAAAAAGATGCACGATAAGAATTTCTCCTATATACCTGTATGTGCGGATTACAAACTGCTGGGTGTATTGAGCGGAGACAGTATATTCACTTATATGCGCAGAAACGCTACAATTTCAATCCACGAGGATTTTAAAATAAGTGATTTAGGGGACAGCATAAAAAATCATATTGATGAAAGATACTGCTTTGTAAGCAAGGACATGCCGCTTAATGAAGTGACAAACATGTATATAAATGATATAAAAGACGGCAAAAGGCTTGGGGCAGTGTTCGTGACCAAAACAGGGCATGACAGCGAAAAAATTCTCGGCATGATATCAGCCTGGGATTTGATAGATTTTATTGGGAAGGATGAAGCATGAGAAAAATACCACTGGGAAGAACAAACATTATGGTGTCAAAGACGGCTTTCGGAGCACTGCCTCTGCAAAGACGCAGCGTAGAGGGCGCAGTTGAGCTGCTGCGCGCGGCTAAGGAGGGCGGAATAAACTTTTTTGATACTGCAAGAGAATATACAGACAGCGAAAAAAAGCTGGGTATAGCCTTTGAGGGATGCAGAGATGAAGTCATAATCGCCACGAAAACACACGCAGCAAACGTTGAAGAAATGAAAATACATCTGGAAACCAGTTTGAAAATGCTGAAAACAGATTATATTGATTTGTATCAGTTTCACAATGTTAAAGAAGTGCCAAAAGAAGAAAGCCCAATGTACCAGTATATGCTGGAGTTCAAGAAGCAGGGAGTAGTAAAACACATCGGAGCAACATCCCACACATATGACAGTGCAGTGACGGTTATAGAGAGTGGTCTATATGAAACTTTGCAGTACCCGCTTTTTTGCCTGTCAGATGCAAAGGACTTGGATTTAATAGAAAAATGCAGGGTCAATAATATGGGCGTTATAGCAATGAAGGGCATGGGCGGCGGCCTGATCGACGACCCTAAAGTTGCTTTTTCTTTTTTTGAGGAATACAGCAATGTATGCACCATATGGGGCATGCAGACAAAAGATGAATTAGGCGACTTTATGGAACTGGAAGCAAACCCTGGAATTGCTGATAACAATATAAAGCAAAAGCTTGAAAGATACAAGCAGGAACTTAACGGAGAATTTTGCCGTTCTTGCGGATATTGCCTTAGTGCATGTCCTGTGGGCATTGAGATAAGCAACTGCGCCAGGATGACTCAGCTTTGCGGCCGTGCAGTGTGGCAGGATTTTGTTACGGAGCAATGGCAGGCAAAAATGCAGATGATTAATGACTGCATTGAATGCAGGGCATG
>CAZDZB010000064.1:0-12383 GCA_964509795.1 uncultured Christensenellaceae bacterium
AGGCCTCTTTGGGTTGTGGTTATGCCGTACACTTCATTAAGGTAATTGCTGAAAACAGTATCGTACAAGCCTGTCGCAAGGCCGATGGCACCTGTTATCACAAAGAATATTATAAGGTTTTGAAGAGCGGTATCTTTATTTAGAAGTTTTTTTATCATCTTATAGCCGTATCAGACAATGACAGACCTGAATTGTTGTCAATTGCCCATTGAATGGACCAGTCGTTTGCAAAAAGAAGCACCGGCCTGTCGTGTATATCCTTTGCTATTTTTGTGGTACTTGTTAAGGAAAGCTTTTCCGGGTCAGTATTTCCTTGTATCCAGCGTACAAATTTAAAAGGAAGCTGCTCAAAGTTTATTTCTACATTATATTCGCCTTTGAGACGGTATTTGAGCACATCAAACTGCAACACCCCAACAACCCCGCATATAAGTTCTTCTCTGCCCACATCTGTCTGCTTAAAGGTCTGGATGGCACCTTCCTGTGAAAGCTGTGTGACTCCCTTAACGAATTGCTTTCTTTTGAGTGAATCTTCGGGAGAAATTCTTGCAAAGCGCTCAGGAGCAAACAATGGAATGCCTTCATACTTGAAAACAGGTTTTCCGGTTATTATAGTATCTCCCAGCCCAAAGATGCCTGGGTCAAAAAGCCCGATTATGTCTCCTGGCCAGGCTTCGGTCACAGTTGAGCGTTCATCGGCCATAAATTGCTGGGGCTGGGACAGACGGATTTTTTTGTCGCCCTGCACATGATATGCGTCCATGCCCGCTTCGAATTTACCTGAACATATTCTTATGAATGCCAGCCTGTCTCTATGGGCAGGGTCCATATTCGCCTGAATTTTGAATACAAACGCGGAAAACTGATCACTGTCTACAGGAACAATGCCTGTGTCTGCCTTTCTTGGAGTAGGGGCAAGAGTGTATTCCAAAAACTTATCCAGAAAGCTTTCAACGCCGAAATTGTTAATAGCCGAGCCGAAAAACATCGGAGTGAGGTCACCTGTAAGTACTTTTTCCATATCCAGTGGGTCGCCGGCGCCTTCCAGTAAATCAATTTCATCCATTAATTGAGTATGAAGGCTTTCTACTATATATTTTTTTGCGTTTTCACTATCAACTGGAGCAAAGGCAAGCTTTGCCTTGCTGGAGCCGTGTGATGAGTCTGCGGAGTAAATTTCTACGTTTTTGCTGTCTCTGTGATAAACTCCTTTGAAATTACCCATTGTGCCTATTGGCCAATTGATAGGGTATGATCGTATTCCAAGGACGTTTTCAATTTCCTCCATTAATTCAAATGGGTCTTTGGATGCTCTGTCCATTTTATTTACAAATGTAAAAATGGGGATATTACGCATTTTACATACGTGAAACAGCTTTATTGTTTGCGGTTCCACTCCCTTTGCTCCGTCAATAAGCATAACAGCGCTGTCTGCCGCTACAAGGGTTCTATAGGTATCTTCAGAAAAGTCCTGGTGTCCCGGAGTGTCCAAAATGTTTATGGCATATCCGTTGTAGTTAAACTGCATGGCAGAGGATGTGACTGAAATGCCTCTTTGCTTTTCTATTTCCATCCAGTCGCTGGTGGCGTGGCGCGATGCTTTTCGGCTTTTAACTGATCCTGCCAGGTGGATTGCGCCTCCGTACAAAAGCAGCTTTTCTGTTAAAGTAGTTTTGCCGGCGTCAGGATGGGATATTATAGCGAAGGTTCTGCGTTTTTTTATTTTCTTTAAGATTTCGTTATTCATTTATTTTACCTTTGGTTTTAATGGTCAGAATTTATTTGTGTATAAACATAACTCAGCAAGCTTTGAAGCTTGCTGAAAATTTAATTATGTTATCTGCGTTTTTGCAGAATAGTGTTTATCAATCTTTTATTAAAACTGCTTTGATTCTTCTTACGCCGGCAGAGGAAGATTGCTCCTTCTGGATTTCAAATCTGCCCAGGTCGCTTGTGTTTTTGGCATGCGGGCCTCCGCAGATTTCTTTTGAATAACCTTCAATGGAGTATACTTTTATGGTGTTTCCGTATTTGGATGAAAACAGGCCGATAGCTCCTTGGCTTTTTGCCTCGTCAACAGACATTTCTTCCATTACAACCGGGATTTTGGCGTTTATTGCACCATTGACCCAATCTTCGAGCTTTTTGAGTTCATCAGGTTCAATTTTCCTGTCAAAAGAAAAGTCGAATCTCATTCTTTCGGCTGTGATGTTAGAGCCTTTTTGCTCAACTGTATCACCAAACATTTCCCTCAATGCGGCGTGCAGCAGATGGGTTGCAGTGTGTAGATGGCTTGTTGCCTCAGTGCTGTCGGCAAGGCCGCCTTTGAATTTTTGATCAGCACCTGCCGAGGATTTTTCCTGGTGCTCTTTGAATGCTTCGTCAAAACCTTTTGTATCAACTTTCAGGCCTTTTTCTTCTGCCATCTCAACAGTGATTTCAATAGGGAAACCATATGTATCATAAAGGTGAAAAGCAGTTGGTCCGTCTATTGTCTGGCCTTCGGCCATTTCAGTTGTAGCTTTTTCAAACTCCCTTAGGCCTCTTTGCAAAGTTTTTGCAAAACGGGCTTCTTCTTTGTTTAATTCATCGTGAATCCTGGATTTATTCTGAACAAGCTCAGGATAAACGTCTTTATATATATTTATTACAACACTCGCGATTTTCCAGGCGTTTCCGTTTTGCCATGAAAGCTTTGCTCCATGGCGCACTACTCTGCGGATAAGTCTCCGAAGTACGTATCCCTGGTCAACATTGGAAGGAGTGATTCCCTTTTCATCGCCAATCATAAATGTTGCAGTTCTTATATGGTCTGCCATTATGCGCATGGCTTCTGTGGTTTCTTTGTCTTTGCCGTATGTAACGCCTGATAACTCTTCTATTTTTTTGATGATGGGCGCAAATAGGTCAGTTTCATATACTGATGATACTCCCTGCAGCACTGCTATAGTCCTGTCAAGACCCATACCGGTGTCGACATTTTTTTTCTTGAGCGGCTCGTAAGTACCGTCTGGTTTTTTATTGTATTCCATGAACACATTATTCCAGATTTCAAGATATCTGCCGCAGTCGCAAGCAGGCGAACATTCAGGTGAGCAGGGCTCTTTGTCTGTAATTATAAATATTTCGGTATCAGGTCCGCACGGGCCTGCGTCTCCGGCTATCCACCAGTTGTTTTTCTTTGGCAGATAGAATATTCTCTCTTTAGGTATGCCGCATTCCTGCCATATGCGGGCAGAGACTTCATCTCTTGGGGCGTCTTCGTCACCTTCAAATACTGATATTGCGATTGTATTAACATCTAAATTCAGCCATTTTTCGCTGGTTAAAAATTCATAACTCCATTTGATGGATTCCTCTTTGAAATAGTCACCAAGTGACCAGTTGCCCAGCATCTCAAAAAATGTGCAGTGGCTGTCATCTCCCACTTCGTCTATGTCTATAGTTCTGATGCATTTTTGCACATCGCAAAGCCTTGCTCCCTCCGGATGGGTTTCTCCAAGAAGGTAGGGCACTAAAGGGTGCATGCCTGCCGGCGTAAAAAGCACTGTGGGGTCATTTTCCGGTATAATAGATGCAGATGGTATTACTGCATGTCCTTTCTCCTTAAAAAACTGCAGGTATTTTTCTCTTAACTCGCTTGATGATATCATTGAATAATCCTTTCTACTGCTATATATAAAATATAAATTCTTATTTGCACTATCTTGATAAATTATAGAGGGAAGTTTATTTTATGTCAATTAAAATTGGGCTATAATGTGCCGCTTTGGGCACTTTATCAGTAAAAAGCCCTTTACAAGGCTTTAATGACCTGTTTGAGTTAATGTTTTACCGTAAAAGCAGCTTATTGACAACTAATAAATATAATGGTAATATACCATAAACATAAAACGAAAGAGAGCCTTATGCTTAAAGATTTTCTTAAAAACCTTTATAACTTTTTTTCATTTAGCTACGGTTATTATTACTTTAGCTTTTTTAAGCATATAAAAGTGAATGTGTAAGTAAACTCTTAATACAAATATTCTGATAACAAAGAGGAGTTGAAAACACAACTTCTCTTTTTAATTTATTGAGAAATTCAAGTTAAACAAGAGTATAATTATAGTTGGCAGAATATGCAGCCTAACTTAATTTTAACTGAAAAGAGAAAGGGCAGAGAAAATGATAATAGTACTTGAGCCAAAAGCTCCGGAAGAAGCTGTAGATGAGCTGATAGCAGAGGTTAAATCCCAGGGGCTGGATGTCCACAGGAGCAATGGCCAGTCATATACAATTTTAGGATTGGTAGGAGATACGAGCAAAATTAAGGATGCCCCTATTTTGTCCAATGAATGGGTACACAATGTGGTACACATTCAGGAACCTTATAAGAGGGCAAACAAAGCATTTAAGCCGGAGCCGACAGTTATTGAAGTAGCAGGGCATAAAATCGGCGGTGACGAAATTGTAGTGATGGCAGGCCCATGCTCAGTAGAAGGCAGAGAAAAAATGATGGAGCAGGCTGTCGCCGTAAAGAAAGCGGGCGCACATTTTTTGAGGGCCGGTGCCTATAAGCCACGCTCATCACCATATTCTTTTCAGGGACTGGGCAAAGAAGGCATTGAATATATGCTTGAGGCAAAAAAAGTGACAGGACTGCCCATAGTCACCGAAATTATGTCCATAGGAGCATTAGATGAGTTTGCCGATGTTGATATAATTCAGGTAGGAGCCAGAAACATGCAGAATTTCGCTTTGCTCAAGGCTTTAGGAAAAAGCAATAAACCTGTTTTAATAAAAAGAGGGTTAAGCTCCACAATTGAAGAATGGCTGATGTCTGCAGAGTATGTTTTATCCGAAGGCAATCCTAATGTTATTTTGTGCGAACGGGGCATAAGGACGTTTGAAAACTACACCAGAAATACCCTTGATATCAGTGCTGTACCAATGGTAAAAAGGCTGAGCCACCTACCCATATTGGTTGACCCTAGCCACGCTGCAGGGCTATGGTGGATGGTTAACTCATTATCAAAAGCGGCAGTGGCGGCAGGAGCCGACGGGCTTTTAATAGAAGTGCATCCGGACCCGGCGCATGCCCTAAGCGACGGTGCACAGACAATAAAGCCTTCGCTTTTCAAAGAACTGATGGGAGATATGGACAAAATAGCTAAAATTATGGGAAGGCATATTCAGCAGCAGACATGATTTGAGAACAGTGAAAAATTTCTTTAGAACAGAAACGGCAGGACAAAATGATTGCAGATATTAATGGAATTACATATCCACTTTATATTCAAAGAGGAGCGCTGAATGATTTGGGAAGCAAAATAAAAGAAAGCTTTCCACAATCAAAAGTTGTAATAATAAGTGATGAAAAGGTTTTTTCGCTGTACGGCAAAAAGGCGGTAGAGTGCATTGCAAAAGAGGGGCTTACAGTTAACACCATTGTGGTTAAACAGGGAGAGCAAAGCAAGTCTTTGGATGTTCTAAAACATGTTTTTGATAAGCTGATAGAGTATGAAACAATAAGAACCGATGTGATTGTCGCATTAGGCGGCGGAGTGGTCGGCGACTTAACCGGGTTTGCGGCGTCGTGCTATCTGCGCGGCGTAAAATATATACAGGTTCCCACATCTTTGCTGGCACAGGTGGACAGCTCAATAGGCGGAAAAACAGCAGTTAATTTAGAGCAGGGCAAAAATCTGGTAGGGTCATTTTATCATCCGAGCATGGTTATAATTGACGCGGACGCACTGGAAACACTGGATGATGTAAATTTCGCCTGCGGCATGGCAGAAGTAATAAAAACAGCCTTGATATTAGATAAAGATTTATTTGAAGTTTTAAAAAAATACAGTTCACGCAGCTTAATTCAACCAATAATAAGCGACGTTATAACAGCCTGCTGCAAAAACAAGCTCCAGGTGGTCCAGCAGGATGAAAAAGACACAGGGGAGAGGCTTAAACTGAATTTTGGGCACACTCTGGGCCACGCGCTGGAAAAATGCGACTGTATTAATATATCTCACGGACAGGCCGTGGCGGTGGGAATGGCAGTGTTCACAAAGGCAAGCGAAAGAATGGGACTGACAACCCAGGGTACATACAGCGAAATTAAGCCTCTGCTAAAAGATTTCAATCTGCCCTATGAAATGCCGGAAGCAGACATAAAAAAGGCCATGGAATACGCAAAACGCGACAAAAAAACATTTAACTCAAAATTGAAGATTATACTGCTTAAAAAAGTCGGAGAATCTTTTATTCATCCTATTTCATATGATGAGCTCAACAAATATATAGGAGTGCAGTAAAATGCAGATAACGCCTCACATCTTAAAAGGAACTGTAAACATTCCTTCATCCAAAAGTGAAGTCCACAGAGCCGTGATATGCGCAAGCCTTGCAAAAGGAAGGTCAAAAATATCTAATGTAACGCTTTCAGATGACATATTGGCCACTGTTGGAGGGCTAAGGGCGCTGGGTGCGGATATAAAAATCAGCAGGGAAGAGGGCACAAATACTTTAGTAATCGAGACGGGGGGATTTGTTAGAAACGAAGATAAAGAAATAACAATTGACTGCCATGAGTCCGGTTCCACGCTCCGGTTTTTAATCCCAGTTGCGTTAAGCATATATGATAAAGTCACATTTACGGGAAAAGGCAGGCTGGCGCAAAGGCCGCTGAATGTTTATTTTGATTTGTTTGACAAAAACAGCATTTCATATGAGCATGGTGAAAATTATCTTCCATTGACAGTCCGCGGTACGCTTGCCACGGATAAATATGAAATAGCGGGAAATATAAGTTCACAGTTTGTTACAGGATTGATGCTGGCATCGGGAATAAACAAAAATAATACGGAAATAAGCATAGCAGGCCCGCTGGAATCACAACCATACATTGAAATAACCCGGGATATAATGAAAAGGTTCGGAGTAGAATCTTCATATAATAAGGATGAAAACAAATACAGCATAACAAGCGATGGGTATAAATCCGCTGATTTTAAAGCCGCAGGCGACTGGTCCCATGCCGGGTTCTGGCTGCTTGCAGGAGCAAACTCACAAATCAGGGTAAAAGGGCTGGACAGAAACTCAAAACAAGGCGACAAGGCAATAGTAGAAATTTTAAAATCAATGGGCGCTGATATTTACTGGGAAGGCGACGTTTTGGCGTCCAAAAAAGCAGGGCTTAAGGGCAAGAATATTGACGTTTCCCAATGCCCGGATTTAGCTCCCGTAATTGCTGGGGCAATGGCAATAGCGGAAGGAATCAGCCGCATTACAGGCGGAGAAAGGCTGAAGATAAAAGAATCCGACAGGATACAGAGCATAGTTAACACAATACTTAGCTTGGGCGGAAAAACAAGAGCTACAGATGACGGCATGGTTATTGACGGCAAAGGATATCTTTCAGGCGGCAAAATTTCATGCTATAATGACCATAGAATTGCAATGATGGCAGGAGCGCTTTCGGTTTATTGTGAAGGGCAAATCGATGTTGACGGTTATGAATGCGTGGCAAAATCCTATCCTGAATTTTGGGAGCACTTTAAAAGCCTTGGAGGAAAAATATGAGCAGCATCTGGGGAAAAAACATAAAGGTAAGCATATTCGGCGAGTCCCACGGGAAAGCAGTGGGTGTCACTATTGATGGGCTGCCTCCGGGCATACTGCTGGATATGGATAAAATCGATAAACTGATGGAGCAAAGGGCTCCGGGCAAAACTCCGTGGTCTACTCCCAGGAAAGAGGCAGATAAGGTTGAAATAATTTCCGGGGTAAACGAAGGATACACTGCGGGAACGCCTTTGACAGGATTGATTTTTTCGAGCAACACAAAAAGCACAGACTATGAAAAAACAAAGAGCATTGCCAGGCCGTCACATGCTGATTACACAGGGCACGTAAGATACAAAGGGCATAATATAGTTTCGGGCGGCGGGCACTTTTCCGGAAGGCTTACAGCACCGTTGGTGTTTGCCGGGGCCATAGCTATGCAGATACTTGAAAAAAAAGGCATATCTATAAACGCGCGGATATACTCAATAGGCGAAATAAAAGATAATTCCATAGATTACTGCAAAGATTTTTTACCTGAGCAGATAGCAGATGACATCTTTCCAACGATTTCAGAAGATAAGAAAAATGAAATGATAGACTATATCATTAAATGCAAAAGCCAGAGAAACTCAGTCGGGGGCGTGGTTGAGGTGATAGTCAATTCAATGCCTGCTGGCATAGGTTCACCGATATTTGACAACCTTGAAAGCAACATAGCCTCAATTATGTTTGCTGTGCCGGGAGTTAAGGGCGTTGAGTTCGGTGCAGGGTTTAATATAACAGAACGCAAAGCAAGCGAAGCCAACGACGAGTTTGACATCATAAACGAAAAAGTAGTGACTACCACTAACAACAGCGGAGGCATATTAGGGGGAATATCAAACGGAATGCCTATAGTAATACGCTGCGGAATAAAGCCGACACCCTCTATTGCAAAAGAGCAGCATTCCGTTGACATTGAAAAAATGCAGGCGGCAAAGCTGAGCATAAAAGGGCGGCACGACCCGTGCATAGTCCCGAGGGCTGTACCTGTGCTAAAGGCTGCGACGGCAATTGCCGTGCTTGACACGATGCTGAGCCAGGCGGAAATATAATAAATTTTGGGAGTGTAATTGTGGATTTAAGCAAGATACGCAGAAAAATTGACAGGGTAGATTCAAAGATAATCAGCGCTTTTCAAAAACGCATGAAAATCGTTAAAAAAGTTACCCAATATAAAATACAAAATAACATGAAAGTTCTGGATGTGCATCGCGAAAGAAAAGTGATAGACAAGGCCGCGGAAAAGGTGAAGAGCCCGGTTATAAAAGCATATGTGCCTTCTTTGTATTCAACAATAATGGGGATAAGCAGGAAATATCAGACGATGCTCATTGAAAACAGCAAAAAGACAGAAGATGGAGTTTCCGTACTAAAACAAGAACCTATGGTAGGATACCTTGGCATAATGGGCTCGTTCAGCTATCAGGCAGCAACGGAGTATTTTGAAAATTCTCAGTATAAATCATATAACAGCTTTGAAGATGTGGTGGAAGCTGTGACAAAAGGAGAAATAGATTACGCTATTTTGCCGGTTGAAAACACATCTACAGGCAGCGTGGACGCGTCAATAGATATACTAGCACAAAAGCATGTATGGATATTTGATGAATATATATTGAAGGTGAAACATAACCTGCTGGGAATAAAGGGCGCAAAAGAGAGCGACATAAAAACGGTGTACTCTCATCATCAGGCCATAAAGCAGTGCAGCGACTATTTGCAAAAAAAAGAAATATTCGGACATATAGTGGAATCGACTGCTCACGGAGCCAAGGAAGCGCTGGGAAAAAACAGCAAAGAATACGGCGCAGTGGCATCCTCTGCCTGCGCAAAGCTTTACGGGTTGAGCATATTAAAGGAAGACATACAGACAACCCAAAACAACTACACTAAGTTTGTAGTTATTTCAAAGGACAAGTGCATGCTGCCGGAAGCCAACAAAATAAGCGTGGTAGCGACTATAAACCACACAGCCGGTTCACTGCATAAACTAATAAAAGCATTTGCTGAAAATGACGTTAACTTGCTTAAAATAGTTTCCAGGCCGATATTAAACAACCCCTGGGAATACAGTTTTCATTTGGATTTTAGCGGAAATTTAAACGACGAAAATGTGACGCAAGCAATAAGTGAAGCTCATGAAGCGTGCCTTGAAATAAAGATACTGGGCTGCTACAGGGCGTATGAAAGGCTGGAGCAATGAACGTTTACGGGCTTTTGGGCGAAAAACTGAGCCATTCATATTCTCCGAAGATTCATAAGCTTATTTTACAGCATATAAAATCAGATGGAGAATATAAGCTGTTTCCTGCTAGAAAACCCAAAATTGATGAAATAATTAATAAAGTAAGAGAAGGCCATATAAAAGGGCTTAACGTTACTATCCCTTATAAAATGGAAGTGATGAAATATCTTGACGGCATTTCAGAGGAAGCGGAATATATCGGCGCAGTAAACACGATATGCCTTAAAAAAGGAAAGCTGATAGGATATAATACAGACAGTATTGGATTTAAAAACACATTGACAAACAACAAAATTGAAGTGGAAAACAAAAACGTCGCAGTGCTTGGAAGCGGTGGAGCGGCAAAAGCAATTATATATGTATTAAAAAGAATGGAGAGCAAAGAAATTGACATTTTCAGCCGCAGCCCGGAGGGAAGCCAAAAGGGATACGATGAACTAAAACATAATCATAATTATCATATAATAATAAATACTACTCCTGCAGGGATGTATCCGGAAACAGAAAATTCTCCTATAAATAAAGAGCAAATAGGCTGCGCAAAGGCCGTTGTGGATATCATTTATAACCCAATTGAAACAAGGCTTTTATCCTACGCAAAAGAACTGGGGATAAAACATATTAACGGAATGTACATGCTGGTATCCCAGGCAGTAAAGGCTCAGGAAATATTTAACGAGATAAAAATTGATGCTGACATAACACAAAAGATTTATAAAGAAATGGCAGAGAGTTTATAATGGCAAAAAACATTGTATTAATAGGAATGTCAGGATGCGGAAAAACAAGCGTTGGCGGCATGCTGGCAAAAAAACTAAATTATGGGTTTACAGACACTGATGAAGTGGTGGAAAGCTATGGGATGACAATTTCTGAGCTGTTTGAAAGCGGCGAGCAAAACTTTCGATGCGTTGAGACTATGGCTGTAAAGCAGGTGTCTTCCTATAGTAACGCCGTGATTTCAACAGGCGGGGGCGTTGTGACTGTGCAGGAAAACATGGAACTATTAAAGGAAAATTCATTTATTGTTTTTTTGCAGAGGGATATAGGGCGAATTAAAAAAACTATTGAAAAAGAAAAAAACATCCGGCCACTGCTTAAAAGCAAAGATTCTTTAGAAGAGCTGTATTCGGCACGGGTGCAACTTTATCAAAAATATGCGGACACTGTGGTTGACAACAACGGATCAATATACAAAACATGTGATGAAATAATTATGAGGTATAAGGAGGCGCAAAAATGAAAATATTAGTGCTTAACGGGCCTAATTTGAATTTGCTGGGCAAAAGAGAGCCGGAAATATACGGCAGCAAAACATATGATGATTTGGTTGAATATATTAAAAAATGCGCAGAGACACTAAATGTAGAAGTTGATGTATTTCAATCAAATTCTGAAGGAAGCCTGATAGGATTAATCCAAGATGCCGCTAATGATGAATATGATGGAATAGTGGCTAATTTGGGAGCGTTTACACATTACAGTTATGCCCTGCATGACGCAATCAAGGCGCAGAAGCTTCCTTTTGTGGAAGTTCATATTTCAAATATTCACGCTAGGGAACAGTTTCGTTCAGTTTCAGTGACGGCAGCAGCAGGCAACGGAATAATAGCAGGATTCGGCTTTTTGGGTTATGAACTGGGATTACGGGCAATTGTTAATAAACCATAAGTTATCCACCGATTTTATTAACAATACCATTTAACTTGTTGATAACTTTGTTGATAACCGTTGCTATTTGACGGCTTTTGTGTTATATTGTAAGACAAAGAGCGGGAGGGACACAGATGAAGTGCGTATATTGCAACTGCACAGAAAGTAAAGTAACAGATTCCCGTCCCACCGAGGATGGAAGTGCAATCAGAAGAAGAAGAGAATGTGTTCAGTGCGGCAAAAGGTTTACCACATATGAAAAAGTGGAGCAGCCGACTGTTTTAGTTGTGAAAAGCAATGACAGAAGAGAAGCATTTGACCCGGAAAAAATACGCACAGGACTTATAAGGGCCTGCGAAAAAAGACCGGTAAGCGCGAATGAAATTGGGAACATAGTTTCATCTGTGGAAAAATGGGTATACAATTCACTTAATCAGGAAGTAACGAGCAAAGAGATTGGTGAAAAAGTAATGGATTTGTTAAAAAAACTTGACCAGGTAGCTTATGTTCGGTTTGCTTCTGTGTACAGGCAGTTTAAAGACATCAGTTCATTTCAGGAAGAGCTTAATAAATTAAAAAAATCATAAGAACGGATAAACCATAATATGAGTGACTTTGAAAAAAAGATTAGGAATGGAGTAGAATATTACACCATTCCTTTGTTAAATAACCAAAGAATTAAAACAGCATTTACTACAAGGCGCGGAGGTGTGAGCAAAGGGCATTTATCCTCAATGAATATGTCATTTACAAGAGGTGACGATGAGCAAAATGTAAGAGAAAATTACAGAAGGCTTGCGGAGGCACTGGGCGTTGACAAAGACAAATTCGCTTTTTCATATCAGATACATGAGGATAACGTCCATATAGTTAACCAAAACAATTTCAAAATAGG
>CAZDZB010000065.1:0-12329 GCA_964509795.1 uncultured Christensenellaceae bacterium
AACTGCATGTGCTAAAAGACAAAAAGCAAGATTTATATGTAGAAGATATAAAAAACATTCCCGACAACTTTGCAGACGATGGTGAACTAAACACTGACTTTTTGCTTAGAAATAACAAACAACCCTTGTCCTCGGGCGGGCATCACAAATACACTGTAGATGAAAATCAATGGAACAGTGCACTGGAAGAGGAAAAAAGTAAAGAATACACAAAATCCACATCGGCAAAGCACGGAAATCAGGATGGCAAGCCTACAATACAGATAAACATTGCAGATACTGACGACTATAAAAGCAAATCCGCAAATTCTCAGCCAAAGCACAGTGGCGAATATAAATTCCCCCCACTGGATTTAATAGCTTTCAGCAACAATAAGCTGGATGAAACCCTCAGAACCCAATGCCACACAAACGCCATGATCCTTGAAGAAACGCTCAGCAGTTTCAGGATTGAAGCCAAGGTAATAAACATAACCTGCGGCCCAACAGTAACCAGGTATGAGCTTCGCCCTGCCCCAGGTATAAGAGTGGCAAAAATCAACAACCTGTCACGAGATTTGGCCATGGCTTTGGCAGCTACAAGCGTGCGCATTGAGGCTCCTATTCCCAACAAAAACGCGGTAGGTATTGAGGTGCCAAACAAAACAAGGTCATTGGTGGGCTTAAGAGACATACTGGAAGGTTCCAAATTCAGAACCTCTAAGTCGGCTCTTACAATCTGCGTAGGTAAAGACATAACAGGAAGAAACATAGTTGCAGACCTGGCAAAAATGCCTCACATGCTTGTGGCCGGTGCCACGGGATCAGGTAAAAGCGTATTCATAAATTCACTGATTCTCTCCCTTATATATAAAAGTTCCCCTAAGGATGTCCGTTTCATTATGGTTGACCCTAAAAAAGTTGAACTCAATGTATATAACGGAATACCTCACCTTCTTATTCCTGTTGTAACAAAGGCTTCGCTGGCGGCAAGTGCTCTTAACTGGGCAGTTAAAGAGATGCTCAAACGCTATGACATCTTTGCGGAAAACGGAGTGCGCAATCTGGAAAGCTATAACAAGCTGGCGGAAAGCAAATCAAACAACCTTGAGCATTTTCCAAGAATAGTTATCATCGTGGATGAACTGGCTGACCTTATGCAGGTGGCTTCCGCCGAGGTAGAAGACGCGATTTACAGGCTGGCCCAGCTTGCCCGTGCAGCAGGCATGCACCTGGTAATAGCGACTCAAAGGCCTGACGTTAAAGTAATAACAGGCACAATTAAGGCCAACATCCCATGCCGTGTCGCTTTCAGCGTCAACCAGCTGGTTGACTCCCGCACTATAATTGACGGAAGCGGTGCCGAACACCTTCTGGGCAACGGCGATATGCTGTTTAAATTCGGAGGCAAACCCATGCGGCTGCAAGGCGCTTTTGTAGCAGACAAAGAAGTGGAGAAAGTATGTGAATACTTAAAAGCCGAAGGCGTAGTATATGATGATAATGTTATTGAAGATGTTAAGAAAATCGAAAAACAATCCCAGAACTCATCAGGCGGCATGAGTGATTCGGAAAATGATTTTGATAACCTTTTGCCGGATGCGCTCAAAGTAATCTATGATAACGAAAAAGCGTCTACATCAATGGTGCAAAGAAAGCTGCGCGTGGGCTACAACAGGGCCGCCCGAATAATTGATGACCTGGAAAGGCTGGGCGTTCTAGGCCCGCCTGACGGCTCAAAGCCAAGAGAGATTATGGTCACATACGGCACAGCAATGCAAATAGTAAACGGAGAAAACGATGGATAAATACAAAATAGGGCTTGTTTCCCTCGGCTGTCCTAAAAATGAAGTGGACGCCGAGGTTATGCTGAAAAAACTCAGCGAGGCAGGCCATGAAATATGTGATGACCCTGCCCAATGCGACCTGGTCATCATAAACACCTGCGGCTTTTTGGAGTCCGCCAAGCAGGAAGCAATAGATAATATATTTGAAATAGCAGAGTATAAAGGAAACTCCAACCTGAAAAAGATAATAGTTTCAGGCTGCTTCAGCGGCCGCTACAGCCAGGTGATATACGATGAAATGCCGGAAGTAGATGCAGTGCTTGGCATATCCCAATATCCTGATATTGCAGAGCACGTTGAAAGGGCACTAAGCGGAGAGCGATACATATGTGCGCAGATAAACGAGCAGCTTTCAGGGCTGCCCGGCAGAGTGCTGACTACGCCTAAACATAGAGCATACCTTAAAATTGCTGAAGGGTGCTCAAACAACTGCACATACTGCGCAATACCAAAAATCCGGGGAAAAATGCGTTCAAGAAGCGCAGATGAAATAATACAAGAGGCTGAAGGCCTCATAGCAGAAGGCGTAAAGGAAATAACTCTAGTTGCCCAGGACACCACACGATACGGTATGGATATAGGTGAAAACCTGGCTGCGCTTTTGGATAGTATTGCCGCAATTGACAGCAAAGTCTGGATAAGGGTGCTTTACATGTATCCTGAGATGATTACAGATGAATTAATAGCAGTATACAAAAAATATGACAACATATGCAATTATATGGACATACCCCTGCAGCATGTAAGCGACAGCGTATTAAAAAGAATGAACCGGCATTCAAATTACAATGGAATAGTAAAAACATATAACAAAGTCCGCAGCGAGCTGCCGGGCGCCACACTGCGCACCACTTACATCACAGGATTTCCCGGCGAAACCCAGGAAGATTTTGATAAACTCTGCAAATTTATTCACGATTATCCTTTCGATAATGTTGGCGTTTTTTCATATTCCCGAGAGGAAGGAACTCCTGCATACCGCATGAAAAACCAGATTAAAGACAGCGTAAAAGATGAGCGGCGGGATTTGCTTCTGCAGTATCAAAGCCAGATCAGCGAAAACCTAATGCGACAGCGAGTAGGAAAAACATATAAAGTTCTTATAGAAGACTATCAGGATGGCTATTATTTCGGCAGAAGCCAGCATTTCACTGCGGAAATTGACGGTGAAATCCAAATAACAAGCAGCGAGGAACTCAAAATCGGTGAATTTTACGATGTTGAAATAACAGCCGCATCAATGTACGACCTGCAGGGAATAACAGGAGAAAAAAATGACAACAGCTAATAAGTTAACTATTTTACGAATTTTACTGATACCCGTATTTATGTATTTCGTATATAAGGACACAGATATTTCAAGAGTAATTGCAATGTTTATTTTTATCATTGCCTCCGTCACTGATACTCTTGACGGATATATAGCTCGCAAATACAATCAGGTCACCAACTTCGGCAAAATATTTGACCCTATAGCGGATAAAGTTTTGGTTTTGGCTGCGCTTATCCCTCTGGTGGAGTTTAAACTGCTGGCAGGATGGGTAGTCATAGTGCTGCTTGCGAGGGAGTTTATTGTCGGCGGCTTCAGAAACGTTGTTTCAGCAGCAGGCGGCAAAGTGATTGCAGCCAGCATTATAGGCAAACTGAAAACCATATCTCAAATTGTTCTGATATGCCTTCTGCTTGTCAGAAACTCATGGTTTAGCTTTATCAATTTCCCCTTTGAGTATATTTTCATAGGCATAACTATACTGCTGTCATTATGGTCCATGACTGATTATATAATAGGCGGGGTTAAAGAATTAAAAAGATTAGGAGCATCAATAAATGAAAGCTGAACTAATTGCAGTCGGAACCGAGCTTTTAATGGGGCAAATTGCAAACACTAACGGAATGTTTTTATCGCGTGAATTATCAGAATTAGGAATTGATGTTCACTATCACCATGTTGTGGGCGATAATCAAGAGCGCTTAGCTGAGCTGATACAAAAAGTTTTAAGCAGGTGCGACATAATAATAACAACAGGCGGCTTAGGCCCGACTATGGATGACCTCACAAAAGACGCCGTTGCAAAAGCCTTGGATAGGCCTATGATACTGGATGAGGAAAGCAGAGACACTATAGAAAACTTTTTTTCCATGATTCATAAAGATATGACAATAAACAACATGCGGCAGGCGTATTTCCCGGAAGGGTCAATTATATTAAAAAACCCAAACGGCACTGCTCCGGGCTGTATTGTTGAAAATAACGGTAAATCAATAATAGTGCTTCCCGGCCCTCCAATGGAAATGCAGCCTATGTTTTTAAAAGATGTATTCCCATATTTAAGCGAAAAAACGGGAAATGTAATAAAATCAAAACATATAAAAATCTTCGGCATGGGGGAAAGTTCACTGGAAACCGCTCTTATGCATTTAATAGAAAATCAGACTAATCCTACTTTGGCAACATATGCAACGCAGGGAGAACTTCTTTTGAGGGTGACCGCAAAGTCGGACACCCCTGCAAAAGCTGAAGCCCTTCTGGAACCTGTCTGTAATGAAATAACTCAGATTTTAGGAAATAAAATATATTCATATACCAATGAATCCTTGGCGCAGGTTGTTATAAAAATGCTGAAAGAACAAGGTAAATATATCTCTTTTGCGGAAAGTTGCACCGGAGGAATGCTAGCCAGCATTCTCGTGGATGTGCCCGGGGCTTCACATGTGCTCAAGGAGAGTTTTATAACCTATTCTAATGATTCAAAAATAAATAGGCTCAATGTTAAAAAATCAACTTTGGAAAAATACGGAGCGGTTTCCTCCCAAACTGCTGAAGAAATGGCAAAAGGAATGTATGAAGCTGCGGACTGCGACATCGCAGTCGCAGTAACCGGCATCGCTGGCCCTGAAGATGCAGGAGACAAAAAAGCCGGCCTTGTATATATCTCTCTATTTGACGGAAAAGCATCAAAAACCATAGAGTACCAGGGGCGCAGCAATAGAGAATACAACAGAAGATTCTCCTCATTAAACGCTTTAAATATGGTAAGGCTTAATCTTTTAAAATCAAAATAGTTATTTTAAATATTGCAAGGCACCTTACATGTAAGGTGCCTTGTTTTTATTTGTTTGGATTTATTTTTTTCTGCTCTTTATTATGACAAATGCCAATGCTCCAATCAAGGCAATCAGTATAGCTCCTAACACATATAAAGCTGATGGTTTTACTGTTTTCACTTCAGGTTCAGGCGTATAGGTCGGCGTCGGCGCAGGAGTGGGCGAAGGAGTGGGCGTTGGTTCCGGGGTCGGCGTGGCAAAAAGCTCGATGAATGTTTCCTCATCCATATTTCCTTCGGCTCCCGATATGCTGGTCGCTGAAACAATATATCTTCCTGGAGCAAACACTTTGACTAAAACATTTCCGTTTTCGTCAGTTTCTGCCGCGTTAACATACTCTAAAACTCCAATATCGATATAATTCCTATAAACATAAATCAATCCATCACCCGGCTGTACAAATGGCTCCAAGGCATAAGTTGATACATAAAACAATCTTAACGTATTGTTAAGGTCAAACACAATAAGGTCATCACCTCTTTCCGAAGGCTGCAAAGTGATACCCATGTTTATGTCTTCACCGTCACCAGGCAAATCCCCCACGGTGCTTCCGTCAATTGTACACACAAATGAACCGTAATCAATGCTTAAAACTACTTTTCTTTCTTTAATTGCCTCAAAAGCATCCAGCGGAACATTAATTTCCTTGGCGTCCTCAGGGTCCATTTCCACCGTTAAGCTGCCGCCCTCATCAACCTTGTTTATTTCTCTTATCGCCAATTCCCAAGCCGTAGGAGGCGGCGGAGTCGGCGGAGCAACAACTGTAATTGTTTTTGATCCAGAAATTAAGAATGCGCTTACAGCAAGCGTACTCGAATCTACTTTTGAACCCTGGCCTGACACCGTTATAGTGCCGGTAGAGCCTATCGCTGCGGAGGAAGGAATAGTCACGGTAATTGTTGTAGTCGCGGTAATGCTCTCGTTAAACCCTGATGATGAATCCTTGCTCCAGGTTTTTGTCTGGCTTCCTAACACTCCGCTTGTCGAAGCCGTTCCCATAATGGATGAAGCATTTTCTGACACTGTAACTGTGTAGGTGTAAGTTTTTCCCGGGTAAACCTGGCTGGAGCCGGAAACAGACACCCCGGCTAAAGCTGTTCCCATAATCGATACTGAAACTGCCGCCGCAAAAAAAACAGACAGCAACATCTTACTTCTGAACTTTAACATGTATTTTCCTCTCAATTTTTTACGTATTTATCTTATCTTATTTAAGTTAATCTTCTTATACAACGGTTATTATAAAGTCATTTATAGCACCTGACAAGTCTTAATTTCTAGAAATCGTCATAAGAAACTAAACAAGTATTACTAAGGTCTTACAATATAGTCTTTTCTAATTTTAACATGCAATATAAGCTAATATTAGGAGGTTGAGCCAGCAACTATCACGCCTTAAATTGTCAAATCACTCAGACTCGCATCATCCGCGGCAGCATAAGCATTATCAGAAAATGAAAACGAAAATAAAGGTACAATTAATAAGAAAAGTGTAATTAATACTCGTTTAAATGTTTGTGCATTCTAACCTCTGCCCTAAAAATTATTTGTAACTACTAAAATTTTCAAAACCCTTGGCTTTGACTATTATACCATAATTATCCTTTGTTTCAATCTTTTATTATTACATTTTTCGACAAAATATTTAGATTAATGCAAAAGAATTATTATTAAAATAGACAGGGCTAATACACTATTAAATAAGGTAATCTGAATGTAATATAAAAACTTATTGAGTATAAAGAAGAATAACGATAATAATGCAATTTTAAATATAAAGCATTAATAAATCTCTTACGTTAAACGCAGAAATCGAAAATATAAGTTGTTTGATATTAAACTCCCTCTCAAATAAAAAAGCTGAATTAAGTAAATTTAAGTCCTTAACACAGCAACAATTTATTTGATATTTCAATTAATGTAGGGCTCTATTTTTTCTCTGTCTTTTTTTGCTTGGCATTCATTGCAGCAATGGCTCCTATAGCAACCAATAAAAGAAATAACGAGCATTCCAGCACAATTATTATTCCAATATAACTTCCCGCAAATCCCGAAACGCTCAAATGCTTAATTAGAATGCCAATATACGCCCAAATTATTGTCAGACCATAAGCAATGTCCTTGAATCTAAGCACATTTACAACAGCGATAATAACTCCCACTACAATAACCATAACTGTCCACATATTTGACTCTATGCCGAATCCGTCCCAGTTTGTGCTTACAAGGTATACAGTAATATTAGCTATAAGCGCAACTGAAATCCACCCAAAATAAACACTAAAAGGCACTCCAACAAAAATCCTTTCTTTGGTTGTAAGGCTCTCTTTGTTGATTCTTCTGTAAGCAAACATAAGTGAAACAAAAATGGCAAGCATCAACAGTACCGATATGCCGATCTTATTATAGTGCCATGCAAAAATCCACAGAATGTTAGCAATAGATGAAATAGCAAAACAATATTTTATTTTGGCAATTAACCTGTCACTATACCCGCTTTTTCCCTTAAAAATCCCGAAACTATAAAGCACAAACATGGCAAGCAAAAGATATATTGCACCCCAAATTGCAAACGTGATTCCGGCAGGCGCAAACAAGTTCGGATATGAATCTGATACTTCACCCGTTGTAATACTGTTTATCGGCAATATGTTTGCCAAAGCATTAACCGTTATCATTGTTAAAAAAGCTGCTGCATTAAGCACTTTAATGAGTTTATAATCTTTCTCCATATAATTTACCTCCTCCTGATATCGATTACAAATCGATAAAGTAATATGAGTTAAGAAGATATTCTATATTATATTCTACTGCAAGCCGATATATCGAATTTTTAACACTCATCAGCTGCATTTGTCCATTTTCGTATTTTTTTATATTTTTCAGAATTCTCCTCTTTTGAGCCATTGTCCATTTATTCTTAAAATAACCTGCTGTGTGCTGCAGTGCATTCACTTCATTCGTTATTCTGCTTTCGAGTAAATAAGATTTTTCGATTATTGAGTAAAACTTATCTGCCTTAAATGACTGCTTATCTTTCAGCAGTTCTCTTATTTCATAATATCCTTGAGGGTATTTGCCCAGAACATAATATTTATACCTAGACCACTCTTCTTCAAGAAATTTTATGTTTTTTGGGGCCAATACACTTGTTATACATTTTACTGCTGAAATGTTTTTATCCTTTACCTCCAGCATAATATCAATATTTATGCCATCGATACTATCTAAAAAAGCTTTGAACTGGTTTAAAAATATCGTCTTTGAATGCGCTCCATTCCTCTTTTTAATGTCCTGCTGCGAGTAGTGCATTTTTTGTATTCCGTCATTATTTGCCCACGTGCCTGCGCACTGCTCAATCCACTCTCTCTCGCTTTTTTCAGTTTCCGGCGGATTAATTGCATGATGCAGATTGTCAAACACTGCGGGTGTATTAACCTTTTCTGCGATGTATAATACTTCCTCAATGTTGTAATTTATTTCGTCATTTTCAATTACCAGCCTTTTTTTAATGGATTCATCCAGCTTTTCATAATTATCAATAAATCTCTTTATTGCTTCTGCTTTGTCTCCGTATACTCCACCCCCGTGGAGAATTATTTTGTTTGTTGAATCCGTTTTAAGGCAATCCATAAAATATGAATGATATCTCAAATCATCCACCGCTCTTGCGACCACATCCTCATCGGGAGAATTCAGAACAGTATACTGCCCGGGGTGCATCGACACTCTCATACCCGATTTTTTTATTATTCTGCCCACTTCCGCTAATTCATCCGCAAATAATTCGCACCACCTAATTGATACCTGTGGATGGCTGGCAAAAGGTATTATATCTGAGCTGATTCTGAACAACTTTATATTGTTTTTTATGTTGTATTCTATTGTGTTTTTAAGCGAAAGAATATTATTTTCTATTATTTCTTTTAGCCTGCTGTCGCTGGCATTGCTTAGCCTGCATGACTTTAATCCAACGTCAGGCACTCCCAATGTAATACAGGCATATCCTATTTTTCCTTTAAAATTCATCATATTCCTTTCTACGTTATCAATTAATACCATTTTATTTAGCGCAATAAACACATTAAACAATAAATATATCTCCAAATTTATAAAAATATCAAAAAGAGGCCTTTTAAAAGCCTCTAAACATGTCATGCTGATATTTTCAGCCGGCATTGAATTACTCCAGCAGTTTTACGTTTACTGCCTTTATTTTCTCTTTATCCATTTTCGTTCTTTCTCTGTCGTATGTGAATATGCCGTTTATCTCGTCTTCCACGTCACTTACCTGAGTATAAATGCATGCTGACAATCCCATTTCTACAGCAGGTATCACTTCCCTTTCATACAAATTAACAAATGCCTCTGTCAGTTCGCCCTTAGTATTATACATTTTATATCCAAACAATTTGTCAGAACTCATATGCCCTTCTTCAGGACAGCTATAGCCTCCGAACTCCGTTAATGCTTGTACTCGGCTGTATTTATCATTCTTTAGTTTGTACTTCCTGTAATAAATATGCTTGCTGCAAAAATCTCCGCAGCCCTGATCGTGCCATCCGCTGGCATGGTCAATGAACCGCGTTGAATCCAGCTTATTTATTTGTTTGGTTATGCGGCATGCGTCAAATTGGCCCCACCCTTCATTGAAAGGCACCCATACCGCTATGCACGGACAGTTATACAAAAGATTAATAGTCCTTCCCATGTCGCGTTCAAAAACGTTTCTGCCTTTTTCACTTTCTCTTCCGAAAGTCTTATATCTGCCGTCTTTTAATTTTATGCCTATAAAAGGCAGCACCATTGTAACCATAGGGTTATAATCATTTCCACCGTTTACAAAATCCTGCCACACAATCATCCCCAGCCTGTCACAGTGATAATACCATCTCATGGGCTCAATTTTAATATGCTTTCTTAGCATATTAAACCCCATCTGTTTAAGTTCTGATATCTCCCAAACTATAGCTTCGTCACTGGGAGGTGTATACATTCCGTCGCTCCAATATCCCTGGTCCAAAAGCCCTGTCTGGAAAATCTCTTCGCCGTTCAGCGAAATCCTTGGATAACCTGCCGTATCATATGCGATGTTAAACTCCCTCATAGCAAAATAACATTGCACAATATCCTCGCCGGCAATAACTTTAACATTATACAAAAACGGATTATCAGGCGTCCACAAGATAAAATCTTTCATTTTAACGTTTGCTGTATGTTCCGTGAATTGATGCTTTGCTTTGAGCTTTTCACCTTCAAATATCTGAATTTCGCCTTTTTCACCAGTCCCTGATGACCATTGAAATTCAAATTCCACCTGGCTCTTTTTTAAGTTTGGTGTAATCTTAACATCTTTTAAATGATTTAAAGGAACTGCCTCATACCACACTGTCTGCCATATTCCGCTTTGCGCAGTATACCAAATGCCGCCTCTTTTTAGCCTCTGCTTTCCGTATGCTTCATCGCCAGTATCTGAATCATCAGTTACGCAAACTATCAACTCGTTTACGCCTGCGGCTATATGTTCAGTAACGTCAAAATAAAATGGCCAATACCCTCCGGAATGGCTGCCCGCTTCAAAACCATTTATATGCACCGTGCAGTGCTGGTCGACAGCGCCAAAATGCAGCAATATCCTTTGATCTTTTTGAGCGGGCTTAAATTCAACTTTCCTTTTATACCACAGCTTCTCTCCAGGCAATAGCTGGCGGTTTACCCCGGAAAGCAGGCTTTCAGGCGAAAACGGAACTAATATATTTCCATCATAATTTTCAGGGGCGTTTTTATTCGATGCCGCTGTTATGGCGTACTCCCATATCCCGTTTAAACATTCCCAGTTGTCTCTTTTTAGCTGCGGCCTGGGGTATTCTGGAAGGGGGCAGCTCTTGTCCAAGTTTCTACCCCACCTTGTATATAAATAATTTAAATTGTTCTGTTTTTTGCTTTTCATTTTACCCTCTTGTAATAATGCTTTCCTGCGTAATAGAGCGGTATGAAAGCAAGCAGCACCAAAATAGCAGCCCACATAAACATAGATTCAGTAGGGATATTTTCTGTTATTCCGTATTCATTGACTACAGTGCCTGCACCGTGCTTAATAATAAAGTTTCCTATAGTTGTTCCAATAATCATTGGAATCAAAGTGAAAAACAATACTCTTATGCCCTCAAACTGCCCTCGGCTGTCCTCAGGATAAAGCTGCTTAAGCCACATTGTCATTGCCTGAATAATTAATATATATCCGGCTCCTGCCATAAACACCGCCACAAACATAATAAGGTTCTGCGCTGAAAACGCCGAAGTGGGATCCACAGTGCCTGGCTTTACAAAAAGGTATAAAACCCACAAACCTATAACATCCACTATGATAGCCGCTGCAGCTACCAACGGCGTTTTGTTTTTATTTATTAATCCTATTGCAGGAATAGAAAGAAGCATAGCGATTATCAGCCCTATTCCCTGAATAAGTCCCATATTCGCGGCGTCAAAGCCCAGATGGTATATCATCCAGTTTCCCATCTGCACAAAATAAACATTAAAAGAAACAAAATATACTGTTGTCGTTACGCAGACCATAACCATTTCTTTTCTTTGGAAAAAACTTTTGAAATTAAATACGCTGGAAAACTGGTGCCAGAATGTGCCGTCTTTGTGCGGCTTAAGCTGAGGTGAATCCCTTAGGATAATCAGTGAAAGTATTCCTACAGTTATTACGAATATGCCCATCGTCCAGAACAAGCGCTGATAATTATCATTGCTGCCTATCAACATCCCGCCGAGTACGGTTCCCACAATTGTGCCAATTACAGGCTGGGTTGCCAGCGCCGCGCCAATCTGCCCCCGGTTTTTGTCTGTAGTCATGTCATTGGTCCATGCATTGTATCCGGAGTCATTTCCCACTGAGCCGAAAAAGCTCATTACATCGTCTGCGAGTATTACAAGCACTGCTGCCAGAATGCTCAGCTTCGCTCCGCCGCCCACTGCGCCTTTGCTTATCATCTCTGTCATTCCAAACAGTATAGTGAAAATACCCCATAAAATATAACCCAATGAAATGTACTTTCTTCTTGTCCCTTTTCTGTCTGACAATGTGCCAAAAAAGAACGTGGCAAATGTGGTAACAAGGGCGCTTGTAATAACCATAATAGTAACTATAGTGGAGTCTTTAGCAATCTTTGCGTACACAAATGTGTTAAACCACTGGTTTTCTATATTCCAGCAAAGCTGTCCCGCAAGCCCTAATCCCCACACCAAAGTCCAGAATCTTCCCTTTTGGCTGACACTCATTTTTTCGTTCATACATACCTCCGACTGCGTTTATTATTACGCATTATTCTTCTTTACCGGCTCACCTCTTTCACTTCTCAGGTAAGCATTTCTTAACTCGGTTCTCCAAAC
>CAZDZB010000066.1:0-11955 GCA_964509795.1 uncultured Christensenellaceae bacterium
AGGCAACAACAGATATACAAAAAGGCGAGTATGTTCATATACATAATGTAACCAGTATAGAAGGCTCTAAAAAGGACGCTTAATGCCAGCATAGAAAAAGAGGTGTAAAAATGGATTTTATGGGATATAAACGGGCTGATGGTTCGGTTGGGGTAAGAAACCATGTGGTAGTGCTGCCGACAATCGGTTGTGTAAATGAGATGGCGCATAGAATTTCAGGTAAAGTTAAAAACACAATTCCGCTTCTGCATAATCACGCTTGCATCAGATTGGGCGAAGACGCTTTGAGGGCTGAAAAAACTTTGATCGGAATAGGGCAAAACCCCAATATTCATTCCGTATTGGTTGTCGGTTTGGGCTGTGAACCTATAAGTGCAAATCAACTTGCTGAAGAAATCCTAAAGAGTAAAAAAGAAGTTAGGTATGTTTCTTTAGATGAACTGGGAAATTATGAAAAGACAGTTAAGCAGGGCGTAAAATATTTAACTGAATTGTCCAGGCTGGCAGCGAGACAAAAGCGCACAGTATGTGATGTCTCTAAGCTTACAATCGGAATCAAGTGCGGCGGCTCCGGCTCTGTTTCCGCTATTTCCAGCAACCCTTCGGTTGGCAAAGCTGCAGATATATTGATAGAAAACGGCGGAAAAGTAATATTTACCGAGACAGCGGAGCTGATTGGTGCCGAACACATTTTTGCACAAAGAGGCTGCACGCAAGAGGTCAAAAAAAAGGTATTAAATACTGTTCAAAATATGAAAGATGAAATAGCGCGATACGGGGTAGATATTCTGGGCTCTGAACCAACCCAGGGTAATATAAAAAATGGCCTTACAACAATAGAGGAAAAATCCTTAGGAGCAATCATAAAAGGTGGAACAAAACCGCTTATCGATGTATTAGAATATGCAGAGAAACCAACAAAATCCGGATTGCACTTTATGGACGGAACGACTCAGGCATCTCAATTGTTTCTCGGAATGTTCGCCGCAGGAGCTCAAATCCAAATATTCAGTTTTGGCGGCGGGCTGCCCGCCAAAATGAGAGGATTGCCCTCATATCCACCCGGGCTTAGAACATTACCTACGTTAAAAGTATTAGGCAGCTGCAATGATAAGGACGAAAAAAAGTTTTTTGATGTTTATACTGGAGCTATTTTAGAAGGAAAAGAATCGATAGATGAGGCAGGCAAGAAAATATTCGACTTAATCATTAAAACAGCTTCAGGAAAGAAAAGCTATACAGAGACGCAGGCCTCCTATACTGAAATGCTGCAGATATATGCTAACGGACTATTGATGTGATATTCTTAAGGCACTCAGTTATGTTATAATATATTCAAAAAAGATAAGCTTGCAGCTTTAGAAATGCATTTTCAGCCAGCTTTTTTATGAATCAATAAAGGGGCGTTTTATCTGTTCGGGTTTTCTTAAAAAAATTTTTGTCCCGGCAGCAAAAATACGGAGGAACTTTCATAAGTATTTGGCAAACAAGAAATTGTTCAATACTTTCTTTATTGCGCCCCTTTTATGTCTTTTATGAAAATCAGTATGTTCTTTTTTTCTTCCTTAAATTTCAAATTAATCTATGACAAATTTTCAATTTTATCGATACCTGATAGCATTAATTATTCTAGTAATCCGGCATCCTGAAGCATTAATACTGCCACCTCTCTTGCGTCAGCGCCTTCATCCACCATCAGATTATATTTTTGCATATCTTCGTCTGTCCACTTCCGTCCCAATTCGGTTAGTGCCTCAACTATTTCGGGATTCTCTTCTGCATATTCTTCCCTCAATATCGGCGTAACATAGTAAGGAAGGAAAAAGTTTTTATCATCAATTAAATTTATTAAACCAAATTTCGCAACACGTCCATCAGTTGAATATGAAGCATTCACGTCAATCTCTCCGTCCCGCAGAGCGGCATATGTAAGCCCTTGGTCCATTGGAATTTCCTCTTTGAATTCGAGTCCCGGATAGGCTTCCTTCAACCCAGGCAAGCCATCCACTCTGTTAATAAATTCGTCGTCACACGCTATTATCATATCCGGAGCAAATGCAAGCAAGCTGGATATATCAGTCAGTAAATATTCTTCTGCTGTCTCTGCCCTGACTGAAAGCACATAAGTATTGTTCCATCCCAAAGGTTCAAGCCACAAAATCCCATGTTCATCGGAACATCTTTGTTTTACATAATCATACGTTTCCTGCGTTCCAATAATTTCAGTCTGCCCAAAGATTGCTCCATAAGCAGAACCTGTGAATTCAGCGTAAATATCTATATCTCCCTGGCGAAGAGCGTTATAGCAAAGCATCGTACCAGAAAGCTCAGATACTTCTGTTTCGTATCCTTTGCTTTCCAAATATACTGCTAAAAGCTGTCCTGTTATTCTCTGTTCCGTATAATCCTTATGCGCAATTTTAATTACATCATCCGAAGTTGAACATCCAATTAAGAATAAAACTGCAAATAAAAGTACTGCACTAATCAATAAAACCTTCTTCATAATACTTCCTTTCTTAATGTCTTCTGAGCTAAGTTCTTATGTGTAAAGCAATATGCTAAATACACTTGCAAAGCCTTACTGATATCATTTATATCAATTACCTTAAATTAATTCCTCTTTTACAATGCCTTTTGAAGTCAGCTTCTTTTCAACCAATCCAAGCAAAAAATCTGCCGTAAGTGCCAAAAGCGCAGATGATATCGCACCTGCAAATATCATCTCGTAGTCCATCATTCCAATGCCCTGGTATATCAGCTGTCCAAGGCCGCCGGCGCCTATCAGAGTTGCTATGGTCGCAATTCCTATTCCTGTTACTGTAGCAATACGGACACCGCCCATTATCACCGATATAGCAAGTGGTATTTCCACCTTAAACATTATTTGCGCTTTTGACATACCCATCCCTCTGGCTGCCTCAATGGTGGCCGCGTCTACGTTCTTAATTCCAATTAACGTGTTTTTTATTATGGGCAGCAAGGCATACAAAAATAATGCAAAAATCGCGTTATCTGCCCCTATGCCGAAAATAGGCATCGCAAACGCAAACAATGCCAGTGAAGGTATAGTCTGAATCACATTTGCAATCCCGATAACTACACTTGATGCTTTTTTGTTATTGGTTATTAAAAATCCGATTGGGATTCCTATAGCGCAAGCTAAGAGCACTGCTATTCCTGCTAAATAAATATGCTCTCCGGTCTTTTCGAGAATATATGTATAGTTTTCTGTAATATATTTAAATAATTCCATCAATAATCCTCTCTTTCCGGTACGAGTTTTGTGAGCACGCTTATTATGCTTGCATTGGTAATAATGCCAAGTATTTTTTCATCACGGTCTACAACAGGGCTGAAAAGAATTTCATTTTCATTCCTGATTTTAAGCACTTCTACAAGACTCATATCAAATGGAATTCTGATAAAATCCGATTTCATAACATCTTTCATTTTAATGCTGTTTTCATCTACGCCTTTGAATCTGTTTGTGCCAACTACCCCTAAAACCCTGTCCGCTTTCCTTGTCACTTTATCCACGACTACCAGAACATCAGTATTATTTTCTTTCATTAATTCAATGGCATGCGCAACCGATCTGTTCTGTCCTATCTGGACAATTTTATCGCTCATTATATCCTCGGCCTTAAGCATGTCAGGGGTTTTCCAAAGCCTGTCTTTTCCTACAAAGGCCTCAACGAAGGAGTTAACCGGGTTTTTTAAAATTTCTTCCGGTGTGTCATATTGTATAATCCTGCCCTCTGACATAACGGCTATTTTGTCTCCCAGCTTTATCGCCTCATCAATATCGTGAGTTACGAAAACTATGGTCTTTTTAAGCTCTTCCTGCAGATTCAATAATTCATTTTGCAGCTGGCTTCTGGTTATAGGGTCCAATGCGCTGAAAGGTTCGTCCATTAAAATAATATCTGGGTCGTTAGCAAGGGCTCTCGCGACCCCAACTCTTTGCTGTTGTCCCCCGCTTAGCTCTCTTGGATATCTGTTAGCATACTCTTCAGGCGGCAAATCTATCATATGCATTAATTCGTTCACCCGTCTATCAATTTCCGGCTCTTCTGTTTTACACAGTGCAGGAATTGTTGCAATATTTTTGCCGATTGTCAAATGCGGAAACAAACCAATGTTTTGTATTACATATCCAATATTCCTTCTTAGGTTGTTTTTGTTAACATTCTTTATGTCTGTGCCGTCAATATAAATGCTGCCGCTGGTGGGTTCTATCAGTCGGTTTATCATCTTCATAGTGGTAGTTTTACCGCATCCGCTTTCTCCCACCAAAACTACAAGCTCACCTTTGTTAATTTCAAGGTTAAGAGTGTCCACTACATTTTTTCTGCCGTCATAAGTTTTAACAACATTTTCTAAACGTATCACTTATTACTCCTTCTTAGTCCTTTTTTAAACTATCATATAGCCTATACATCTAAATCTGCTTTTCTTATTTCTGCAGACACTTCCCGCCCGGCTATTCTGCCGAAAACTATGCATTCTGTAACAGAACAGCTGCCTAGCCGGCTGGCTCCATGCACTCCGCCAACAATCTCTCCCGCCGCGTATAATCCTTTAATAATATCTCCTTCGAAATTAAGAACCTGCGCTTTTTCATTCACCGCAATTCCTCCTGATGTATAGTGCACTTTAGGCCACAGCCTCATGCAGTAATAAGGCGGGCTTTTAATGGGCTGCGCTTTATCAGGTATATCTTTAAAGAATTCTTGATCAACTTTCGCATTTACATAACCATTATATCTCTCTAATGATTCTTTAAGCGACTGTATATCAATGCCATAACATTCGGATATTTCATCAATTTCATTGAAACACTTTACTACGCCTTTTTTAACTGCTTTTGAAATATCCCAGCCTGACAGCTTAACCGCCTCTTCATCCGCAATGCCTACGCAAGGATGCCCGATGTTCAATATACTATCCGACATCTTTTTTCTGTCGCTTAGCTCGTTAATAAACCGCCTGCCAGTTGCGGGGTCAACAATTATCCCGTATTGAAACAAAATGTAGTCCGCAAACCTCGGCCCATCGCCGAAACCTTCCTCGTCCGGCGAAGCCCAAGCGCCCAACTGTATTTGCGAAAGCTGGACCGGCGCAGCGCCTATGTTTAGAGCCGCTTTCAAGGCTTCAGCTGTGGCAAACGGCTTGTTTGTTGTTTTAATGTAGGCATTTAACCTCGGGTCCTGAATGCTCCTAAACGCAATATCCGCCCCGTATCCGCCTGCTGCCAGCACAATCCCTTTTTTCACCTGAACTGTCCTTTTTGTTCCGATTTTGCTTTTATAATCGTAATCTTCCAAAAGCTCCGCGCCAACTACATATCCTTGTGAATCCGTAACAAGTGAATGAAGCAGCACCGAGTATTTAATATTTATATCTGTTTTGTTTATATGCTCTATCATTTTTTTAATGATTACAGCACCAGTGATGCCAATCGGTGTATAGCACCTGGCAACCCTATGTCCACCGAAAATATCCACTCTGTCCATATAAGAAACATTCAGTTTATTTTTTGTCCATTCAAATGCTTCGTTAGCTTGCTCTACAACATTCCTTAGCAGTACAGGGTTATTTAATCCCATTCCCGCTTTCAGCATATCCTCATACATCCATTCAACGAAGTCTATTATTCCATGCTTTTTCTGCAGAGATGTCTCAGGAGCAGCAATGCCTCCGTCACTAATAATAGAATTGCCGCCATGGCTTTTCATCTTTTCCACTACTAAAACTTCAGTGCCTCTTTCTCCCGCCTCAATAGCTGCACTAAGCCCTGTAAATCCCGTGCCTACTATAAGCACGTCAGTGACATAATCCCAGCTTACTGCTTCATTATTTTTGGGCTCCTTTTTCATCACAATTCTATTATATATCCTTTATTAGTATATATCTATCATCAATCCCTGATAATTTGACTGCCGAAATAACTTTCTGAATCCACAGACATAACTGATTTAATCGGTGTAACAGAAATGACACCGTCAAAAAATACAGCATAAATATCTGAATCCCTCAAGGCTTCGCTCAGCCTGTCATTTATCTCCCAGCCTAAAACGTAAGGCTTGCGCATATCCCTGTTTTTGGGAATAACATATTTGCCGTAGTTCATATATGCCTGTTTTGTCACCCTTACTTCGGTTGATTCATTTATATTTTCCGGAAAGTTCACATTCAACATATGAACCCCAGTTGGCAAACCGCCTTTTATTACATTTCTGAATATTTCTTTAGCATGCTGCTTTTCTGCCTGCCACTCCAACTTACCGAACCTATCAGACCGCTGGCTTTCCATAGGCACTGCTCTGGAAAAAGCAACAGACGGAATGCCAAAACTATCCGCTTCAAAGCACGCTCCTAAAGTGCCGCTGCAAGTGAACGCAAGCCCAAGGTTTTCTCCGTAATTTATGCCGCTGACGCAAAAATCCGGTTTTCTCTCAGCTAGTTCTAATACTGCATGGGCTACCGTCTGCGCCGGAGAGCCATGCACTGCATATGCTTTGTGTTCAGCTCCGTTAACATTCAATATTCTTTTTTCAATAATTCCGGTATCAGCGTCTGACCGGGCGCCCCTGCCCATATTTGTCTGTTGATTTACGGGGGCAGCAATAAGCAGGTTGCTCCAGGGCCCAATAGCCTCTGATAATGCTATAAGCCCCGGTGAATCAATCCCATCATCATTTGTCACTAACACATAAGGTTTACTCATTAGTTTTTCCCTTAAATTAATTCATTCCATTAACCAAATCACTTTTTTATATATATTCTCCATTACTCCGCTTCCAAATTCCTGCACTGCCATTATTACCCGATAAATACTTCCGCTCAAATTTAAATACCAGTCACAACCTATATTGATTAATTACATCAACAATATCTGCCGTGACTGGTACCAGTTTTTTAATTCAGCTGATTTTTTTTAGAAAAAATATCATGTGATTTTTTCAGCAGATTATCATTAGTTTCAGCTAAATGCCTATATACTTCCTCGTTAATTGTTTTATAAAGCTTAACATTTTCAGCAATTGGATTGAAAGCATCTCTTCTTTTCACCATGCTGTCAATTGCATCCTGCCGGGTTTTGTATATTCCCAAAGCAAGGGCTGTACATATAGCCGCACCCATACCGGCAGAATTATTGACCACATTTCTGTGTGCCGGAACTCCAAAAACATCAGCAAATATCTGCATAAATAACTCCCCGTTGGATCCTCCGCCGCTGACTACAATATTGGTGAGCTCAATCCCCAGTTCGTCACACATTGCCTGGGCATTGTTTTTCATTGTCATAGCTATGCCTTCCATTACAGAACGGAACATATGAGGTCCCTTATGTGTGCCGTTAAAACCTATCATCATTCCTCTTTCGTGCAGGTGATCAGGCCTTGCCAGCCAGTGAAGCACAGTATAAAGCCCATCGCAGCCCACAGGAATATCCTTGCTTAAAACATTAAGATATTCTTCGGGGGACATATTATTTTCTGCCGCTGCGTTTAATATATCGCTTCCCAGCAGTTCTTTTATCCAGGTAATCGTTGCCATACCTCTGCGAATACCGCTGCTTTCATACAAGTACTCACCTGGCGTAGCTCCTGGGTTTGTCCAGTAGTTTATTGTATTTGCGTTATTGCTCTCGCCCACCATCATTGCCGCAATATACGTGCCCAAAGACACCAGAACCGTTCCATCGTTTACCAGACCTGCTCCTAGTCCTTCCACTGCCTTGTCATTGGATGTGGCCACTACCGGGGTACCCACCGGTATTCCGGTTGCCTTGCCGGCAAATTCGTTAACAGTACCCAAAATACTGGATGGGTCTACTAAATCAAAAAGCATATCTCTGGGAGTCGTATAATTTTCAAATGCTTCTTTATCTTCTATCCAATCCAAGGTAGTGCCGTCAATTGGCCATGGGCCAACGTAATTACACCTTGTATCTTTTGTTTCGCCGGTCATTCTGTGTGTCAGGTAACCGGTTGTTGTAGTAACATATTTAACATCGTCATCTTCATGTTCATATGGCCTGGAAAGGCGCAAGTCCATCCAGTTTTGCACCGGAGACGCCAGATTTCCATCTTCTTTTATCAAAGCTCTGCAGCAGCGGATAGAGCCAAGGCCTACACCAACAATGTCACTTCTGTCGCCTTTAAATTTTGCAAACATGCCCTGGCATGCCTCTTTAAGGCTGTCCCACAAATCATCGTTCGGATGTTCTGCGCGGCTGTCACCATACAAATCCAATGGTTTCAATTTTACAGTGTTTGAACAAATTTCGTCTCCTGCTGTATTAAACATAGTAACCTTTGTGCTTTGCGTTCCGCCGTCCACTGCAATTATATATTTATCTTTCATTTGCTTTCCTTCTTCTTAGGTTTTGTCAACCGCCTGTTTATCTCATCAAATACCCGCCGTCTACAACCAGTGTTGCTCCGTTTACATAGTCGGACGCGCGGCTAGCTAAAAATACCGTAGCGCCCATAAGGTCTGCTGTGAAGCCCCAGCGATTTGCCGGGATGTGCGCAAGTATTTCAGCATTTCGCTTTTCATTCTTGCGGGTCATTTCAGTAAGCGGGGTGGCGAAATATCCCGGAGCAATGGCATTTACTTGTATATTCCACTGTGCTAATTCATCACACATTGCTTTTGTAAGCCCTACAATACCATGCTTTGTCGCTGCGTACGCAGGAGACCATTGTCCACCAAGGTATGAGTAAAGTGAGCCAATGTTTATTACTTTGCCGCTTTTCTGTTTTTTGAAATATTTCAGCGCCTCATGTGTCATTTCGAAAGCAGCTGTCAAATTTATGGATATCATTTTATCCCACTCTTTGCGTGTGTATTGAGTTACGTCCTGTACATTGATGCTTATACCTGCACAGTTAACGAGAATGTCTATGCTTCCCCATGTGCTTACACACTCGTCGACTACTCTTTTGCATTCACCGTCGGCTGTTATGTCTGCTATCATAAACTTATATTCAACACCGCAATCCTCTATAAGTTTTTTGGTTGTGCCGTCATCATCTGCAAGGCTTGGCACCAGCACATTGGCGCCTGCCTTAGCAAGTGCCGTTGAAAAAGCCTGGCCTAAGCCGCCATTGCCGCCTGTTACAATTGCATTCTTTCCTTTTAGTGAAAAGAAGTCCATGTTGAAATCTGATATTTGCATATTAACCTCCAAAGACATTTTAATTAGTTTATAATATTGTATTCAAATTCTATTTCACTTAGCTGATGATTTTTCTATTTTCTCCACCAGCATATCTATAAATTTAACAGCATCACCTTCCACTACAATGTCTGAAAGGCTGCATATAGGGGCGTTTTTATTAGTATTAACAGATATAATGCAGTCCACCTGTTTCAATCCTTCAACGTGTTGAATGGCCCCATTTATCCCAATAGCTATATATAGCTTTGGGTTGACTGTTTTCCCGGACTGCCCAACCTGTATACTCCTTGGAGCGATGCCATTGTCCACTATTTTTCTGCTGACTGAAACCTGCGCATTCAGCTTGTCAGCCAATTTATCTAAACTGCTAAAGTTTTTCATAATGCCGCCGCCGCCGGATACCAGCACTTTGCTCTCTCTGATATCGTAGGCTTGCGGTTTTTCTTTAACCGATAATATTCTTATTTTTCCGTCTTTTGCTTCTTTAAGTTCAAAAGTAATCTCTTCTGTTAATTTCTCAGCAGGATTTTTATATTTAAAAACCCCCTGCCTTACACTCATCATTATAGGCCCGCTGCCTAGGCATTCTATTCCCGCCATCAGACGCCCGCTGAAAGCCGGTCTGATTATTTCCAGTTTGCCGTCCTTGCGGTTAATCGCAGTTACATCGGCCACTAGTCCTGTCTTAAGTTTCATCGCCACCCTAGGAGCAATCATCCGCCCAAAGTGCGAAGCAGGAAAAAGAATACTGTCATATCTATAAACTTCATACAATTGAATGATCGCATCTGAAACGGCCATTTGATCATATGGCCTGACGTTATCATTTTCTATCTTTACTATTTTGTCAAAAGCTCCAATAGCCTTTTCACAAATTTCTCCGATACTAACGCCAACCGTCTCATAGCTTTCATTTGCGTAAATCTGCCTTGCTGTCTCCAAAAGGTCTATTGAATTTTGTATCTGAGCATTATCTAAATATATCAAACACTGTTTCATTTAAATAAACCCCTTATTTTTCACGAACTCATAAACAAAATCAATTCCTTCATCGTCAGCTTTAACTACAGTTCTGTCTTTTTTTTCGAATTCCTTTGTATATGTCTTTACTACCCTTGTTTTTGACCCTTTTAGCCCTGTCTCTTTATTAGTAAACCCTAGTTCTTCGTTTGTTATTATGTCAATCTGGCTTGACACATCTTTTGCCATATCCGAATGGCGAATATACGGCAGTTTGTATTTGCTTTCTCTTGTTATGCTTAAAATCGCCGGAAGACCCATCTCATATGTAGTTAACTCTCTGTCGCTATCTACTTCAAATACTGCTGAATTGCTGCTTAATTTTTCTTCGTCCATCTTTATAATCCCGGACATTTGATTGATGCCTAAATACTCTGCTATCTGTGATGGAATATGTGAAGTATCTCCGTCTATTGCCTGCGTACCTGTGAGAATCATCTCATATTTTTGTGATGACAGGTATCGGGACAATACCATAGCCGTAGCGTAAGTATCACTGCCTGCATAAAGCTTATCGGAAATTATTACTGCCCTGTCGGCCCCCATTCTTAAAATATCTTCCATATGTGGTTTAACTGACAAAGGGCCCATAGTTACAATCTCTACATATGTTTCAGGATGCCTGGCCTTTACCCTAAGGGCAAAGGCCACAGCACAAGCATCATCGGGATTCATCAGTAATCTGACATTTTCCCTAATCAATATATTATTTTCATAATCATATTTGAAATTGTCCACATCAGGAACATATTTTACTAAACAGATTAATTTCATAATTTACTTTCTTTTTGTTTAAGCTTGTTCTTTGAGTGCATCCTTGTCTTTTTTATTAAGTTTCGCATAAACGCTGAGAATTACCACTCCCAGTATACCAAATACGGCGCTTACTATGAAGTATGCAACATATCCGCCCATGTCACCAAATGTGTTCCACAGGAATGTATTCATCTGCGGTAAAATGATGTCAGGCAAATATCCGATAAAGGAGATAAGGCCTATAGCTGTACCCATCAAAACAGGAGCTATTCCTGACGTTCCAAGAAGAGACCAATATGTTCCGCGTATTACATATAAGAATATGCCTAATACTACAACCATAGCTGCAACGCCAAATCCTGATACAGGCAATACCGCAACAGCAACCAGCATTAATGCTGCGCCGATTAAGGCTCCTGCGTTTGTTTTAGGCCTTCCAATTTTGTCAGCAAGGAATCCGCCGAGGAATCCACCCACAGGGCGCATCCAAAGAATGATAACCGTAATAGTGCCGACTGTAACTGCGTCCATTCCCTTATTTGTCTGCAGGAATCCGCCGATATAGTAAACTGTCCAGAAAACCGCATAGCCCATGAAGATAACTCCGCCCATCAGATACAGGTATTTGTTCTTAAGAAGTTTTCCGATATCTTTGAAGTGGAATTTGTCAGCTTCAGATCTTTCGCCTGAATTGCCTGCAAGTTCTCTTAGCTTTTTGTCGCTGTCTACAAATATCATTATCAATATCGCT
The DNA here is from genome assembly GCA_964509795.1 of uncultured Christensenellaceae bacterium. GTDB lineage: Bacteria > Bacillota > Clostridia > Christensenellales > UMGS416 > JAFGUF01. Next base: position 11,724 of record CAZDZB010000066.1, read on the forward strand.
GCAACAAGGACTATTGCTGAATACAGATAAATAACTGCTGTCATTGCTGACTGCTTGTCAGGAAGCAATTCGCTTGAGCCTAAAATGGCTGCGAAAATCGCAAGGCCGATGCTGGCCATAACTGCTTCTACAACGCCGCGCCCGCCGTCTAAAATTCCAAAGAAACGGCCTTCTTCATTTGATTTTGCAAGCATTTTAACTATCTTTAAGTGTGAACTCCAGAAAGTAAGAA
>CAZDZB010000067.1:0-2705 GCA_964509795.1 uncultured Christensenellaceae bacterium
TAACTTTCCTCTTCTTGTTCTTGGTAGAAAATCGCCTCTTCAATACTGGAGAGAACTATCTGCCTGATGTGTAACATATGTTTTGACAACGTAGAACAAATTTCTAATAATTACATTTTATTTTTTATAAAAATCGTGTATAATTAGTGCGATATAAAAAATTGACATTAGGTTTAAACACAATAAAATAAAAGCAGGTAAAACATGAAATTTAAACACAAGACAAATTTATTGTTTTTAATAATTATAATTTTGACTCCGGTTGTATTGGCAGGGTGCGGAAAAGAAACAGTCGAAGATATTATTAATGAAAAAGGCATGACTCAGGATAATCTATCAGAGTGGTCAATGGAGATAGTCTACATCAGCGAAACCAGAGGCACAGGAGACAAGATATACACTACCTTAGGCGGAGACAGCAATGAGTTCATCGCCATATTGAATTCTGTTTATGCCTCAAGCAGGGCGGACAAGCCCAGTTATATTTTCTCTGCTGAGGCTATGTGCGAATACAAAATCGACTTTTACCACACGGACAAGGAAACTCCCGCGCTTACTTTCTATTACCTTCAGGGCAACGGTCATAACCTTTTAACCTATGTTACGAAAAACGTGGATGATGAGGAAATATATGTGGACTATGAATTTTTTACGCCTTTCGGGGATTTAGCAACGCTGCTTTCAAGCCATCGAATTGAAGCTTATGAGCCAGAAGATGAGCTGGCGATAACATTTGTATCAAGAACTGAGATGATGTCAACAATATTAGACAGTGAACTTGAATATTTTGTTCCCGAAATTGAGATGGAGAACAATGAGCGGGACAATATGGATATACCTTTTGAATTTTATGAGGAAGAGCTGCCTGAGGATAAGTCAACAAACTCCCAGCTTTATTCAAACAGAACAGTCCCAGGGCTTGCCAGCGATGAGTACCTCCTTACAGTAAGAGTAACAAACGAAATGGGCGTATCCGAGGAGTGGTCGATATCTGAGGTAAGGTACAATGATTATTACACATTGGTGCTTGTCTCCCAGCCAGACTATGATTTGCTCGATAGCCTTGGCTTGTCGCCGAGCAGCGCCGTCACCATATTAAAAGAGGACTTGCCTCTTGACAGGTGGATAGTGTTTCTAGACACTGCAAATAATGATGAAGTCGTTGATGTAATAGACCCGTCTATTGAACTGCACTAAAGCGGGCAGTTATTAATAAGAAAGTTTTAAAGGATATTAAATGGATCAGCATATTTTAATTGCGGTTATTCTCATGGCAGTGGGCTTTGTGCTCACTATAAAGGGGGGAGACTGGTTTGTAGATGCGGCAATATGGGTTGCCGATGTCACTAACATACCTAAAATCCTTGTAGGCGCTACGATAGTCGCCTTGTGCACAACGCTCCCGGAGCTTTTGGTTTCTACGTTTGCGGTTGCCTCAGGAACGCCTGACATGGGCGTTGGAAACGCAGTAGGCTCAATAATATGCAATACAAGTTTGATTTTGGGCATTTCAATTACTTTTTTGCCGAGCGTTGTAAGCAGGAAGTCTTTTTGGATTAAAAGTTTATTTTTAATAGGCTCCATTCTGATTCTTGGGTTTTTCGCTTATAATCGTAATATTTCATGGATTGAAGGCTCCGTGCTTTTTGTCCTTTTGATTTTATACTTCTTTGTAAATGTGAGAACGGCAATGAATGCAAGAAACGGCAAAGAAATCCATGAATCAGTAGATACAACTAAAAAAACTGTGACCAAAAATCTGCTTAAGTTTTTAGTGGGAGTGGTTTTCATAATAGTAGGAGCAAGGCTTCTTGTTAATAATGGCGTAATAATTGCTACAGCCCTTGGAGTGTCTGACCAGATAATCGGCCTTACGGTGGTGGCGCTGGGCACATCACTGCCTGAGCTTATAACCACGGTTTCAGCTGTTATTAAAAGAGAATTTACTTTGTCAATCGGCAATATATTAGGGGCGAATATTCTGAATATACTTATGATTATATCCACCTGCTCAGTGATGACGAATGACGGGCTGGTAATAGCAATGCAAAACATTCCACTGGTTAAAAACCCTGTTCCCCAAGCTCTTTATCTCGACCTGCCGTTTGCTTTGTTTGTGTCGCTCGTTGTAATTGTCCCTGCGCTTATTACAGGTAGGTTTAAAAGGTGGCAGGGCATAACGCTGCTGTCATTTTATGTTCTTTATATTGGCTATCTCGGACTTGACTTAATAATTGCATAAATTTAACGTAAGGAGGCAAAATGATGAGAGTAAATATTAAACAGAAAGTTTTTTCATTCGGAGACAAATTTTCGGTTAATGCCGAGGACGGCACACCCATAATCTATGTTGAAGGCAAGGTGTTTTCGGTGGGAAACAAGCTCAAAGTCCTGGACACGCAGGGAGCAGAGCTGTTTTACATTGAGCAGAAACTTTTCAAATTCCTGCCGGAGTACTCAATACTGAGCAATGGCGAGGAAGTTGCCCACTTGAAAAAAGAGTTTTCCTGGCTTAAGCCGAAACTTAACATAACAAGCACATACGGAAATTTCAGGATTGAAGGAAATGTACTGGGATATAATTTTAACATCTTCAAAGACGGAAACCTTGCGGGAACTGTAAGTAAGAAATTTGTTGCGTTCTCTGACAGCTATACATTAGACATTTTTGAGAACGAGAACATTCCGTTCCTTATAACACTTAC
>CAZDZB010000067.1:2805-11853 GCA_964509795.1 uncultured Christensenellaceae bacterium
CCTGTCAGCATTTTTTGAGATGTGGTATTAATGGCGGTTAAGGACGCTCCGTTAAACAGTGAGAAAATCAGATAGGTCCACATGCTGCCTTCCCTTGAAAAAAGCATGATAAGAGGAATAACAGAAGAAATAACCCCGGCACGCATAAGCACATGGTGTATGCCTGACTTATCAAGGGAAGTTCCCCATTTAGGGGCGGCAAAAAAGGCAACAGAGCTATATGCAATCTGTCCTGCTACAGCCACCTGCATGAAGGTAAGATGCAAAGAAGACAATGAATACAGATTGTAAAAACCTATTGACATGTTAAAAGTAAGAGACCAAAGAGACCAGAAAATGATATATCTTCTAAACAGTTTAGAGGAAAAGGCCTGTTTTATAAAGGCTTTCATCGGAGGGTGAGGGTGGGGATTCATAGGCACATCTGTAACAAATATAAATCCCAGTATATCAATAGTCCCTGCTATCCCCGCTAATGCGAAAACTATAGCAAAGGCAGAAAAATCCGTATGGCTGTCTAAATACAGCGAAACCAGAAGTATGGACACCAGGGATACAATGGTTCCTATAGACTCCCTTAAGCCATAATACCTTCCCATCATTTTCTGAGGCATTAAATCTCCCAGCCATGAAAAAAAGCCTACTCCAAGCATACTGTTTGTTACTGCTGAAATTACCATAAAAAATAAAATCCAGTATATGGCGTTTTGACTGTTGCGCGCGGCCAAAAGCATTGGTACAATTCCGACAGCTACCCATGACAGGCGGGATATTACCCCGCACAAAATAAAGAGGAATTTGCGCTTTTGTGTTTTCTCTAAAATTATTGATGCAAAAATCTGCAGAGAATTTCCAAGGATAGGCAGCGCGACCAAAAGGCTGTAGAAGAAATCACCTGCACCCAGTTTATCTGCGAATTTTGAAATGGGAGCGCCTGTTATAATCGGAAGGTATACATAAAAAGCCGCAAATGAGAAAATAGTAAGGCTAATATCTCGGCGGCGCTGCTTAGACAGATTGAAATTATTATATAATGATTTAATTGGCCCGGTGTTTCTGTTTATCTGCATTTATGCCTCCAAAACAGCAATATGTGCTGTTTGAGGCGATTATAATACAAGTTTTTAAAAAGTCAATGGTTTTATTAAATATTACCTGTTTTAGTGCCTTTGATTTTCTTAACCAGCATCAATAATGGCAAACCAAGAGCGTAGCATGCGATAAGCTGCCCTGCTCCTACCTGAAGCATAGTTAAAACCAATGGGAGGTTATTTACGAAACTGACGACATAGCCTACTATAACAGCATTAACAATAACAGGAGGAAGCGGAACAAGGTATGTATGCTTTCGCAGCTTGTATGAAAGCCAAGCCGCTAATAATGTAGCCAGTGAGCCGAAGATAATATCCAGTATGCCGGCGCCGGGGCCCAAAGTGTTTGAAAGGATACACCCAATAAAAAGGCCTGGTATGGCGCTTGGGAATATTGCCGGCAGAACGGTTAAAGCTTCTGCAACTCTCAGCTGTATGTTTGCATATGATATTGGCGCAAGAGCTAAAGTAACGGCTGCATATACGGCCGCTATCAATGCAGCTTGTGTAATATATTTAGTGCTTGTTTTTTTCATTGTTATTTCTCCGCTTACTTATATATATTAGCTAAAAGCCCGATAAGAAGGGCATTAGATGCTGATTAAGAATATCATAATGAATAAAATTTAGCAACTGTTGATATTTGACGGTTTCAAGTGTATAATACCCAAAAAAGCGGTAGGTTAATCTTATGGACTTAACTAAAATAGAAATAGTAAAAGACAATATAAGGCTGCGCCCAATTGCAATGGAAGACAAGGACGCCATTTTTGCCGAATTTACTAAAGAAGTGGCTGAATATATGTATCCTCCTGTGCCTGATGAAATTGATGATACAATTGACTTCATTGAATCTTCCGTAGCTACAATGGAGGCGGGGCTAAATATCCAGCTGTGCATCGTTGATAACGATACTGATGAATTTTTAGGATGTGTGGGCCTGCACAGGATAGATAAAAAAGTACCTGAATTTGGAGTGTGGCTAAAAAAGAGCGCTCAGGGCTCGAAAACAGGCAGAAAAAGCGTCCAAATGCTTTACGAGTACGCCTGCGAAAATTTGAATCATAAATATTATAAATATCCTGTAGATAAAAATAACACGGCCAGCAGAAAAATACCGGAATCGCTGGGAGGCATAATCAAAGAACACGAAAAATGCGAAAGGCCGGACGGCAAAATTCTGGACATTGTTGTTTATTATATAAATGCAAAAAGAGAAAAAAAGAGAAATGGAAAAAGCATAAAGAAAATAAAAGATTTATTTAATAAGTATAAACAATTTATTCTTTTCAGCATAGTCGGAGCGAGTAATACCCTGATTACTATGGGAGTGCTTTATCTTCTAAACAGCGTTATAGGGGTTAATTATCTTTTATCCTCGGCAGCAGGGTATTTATGCGGTGTAGTCAATGGATACCTTTGGTCAACGTTTCTGGTATTTAAAAAGAAAAGAACAGCGGGCAATGCTTTAAAGTTTGTCCTTGCAAACCTGATAGTTATGGGAGTCAACACGCTTCTTATGTGTTTGTTTGTGGATATTTTGGGTATGGAGAATGCGTTTAATTTAGGAGCGCTTCCTGCACAGGCCCTTACAATATGCTTCACAATGGTTTTGAATTTTATTCTGAATAAATTCTGGACTTTTAAAGAATAATATAATATAATTTTCTATGCGAGGAAAGGGCTGGGCGTATAAGCAGCCGCGCTAAAAATGTATTGACTTGATATATATATGGTGATATAATATCAACGGTGTCTTTCCGAGAAGAAAGAGGCCGTTTTTTGATGAAAGAATTATTTCTTTTATTTTTTATCTCTATGAGTTTCACTTGATATGATATACATATCTTTAATGCGAAGAAAGGACTTTTGAAAAATGCGTGTAGGAATAACATTAGCTTGTACTGAATGCAAGCAAAGAAATTACGAAACAAAGAAAAACAAAAAGAACAATCCGGACAGAATAGAATTAAATAAGTACTGCCGTTTCTGCAAAAAGCAGACATTGCACAGAGAAACAAAATAATATAACGTTAGGATTTAATCATGACAAATACAAAAGTAAAAAAAGTCGATAAGAGCAAGAAAAAAAAGAGAGGATTTTTCAAGAGAATCGCTCACTTTTTTAAGGAAGTTGTAAGTGAGCTCAAAAAGGTAACCTGGCCTACAAAAAAGGTAATCGTCGCATATACAGTAGCGGTTGTAGTTTTTGTAGCTATAATGATGGTTATTGTATATTTCCTTGACTTTGGCGCAACAAAACTGTTTGACATAATCGGCTAAGAGGGCCTTTAATTTAATCAGACTTGCAGTTAATCAATGTTATTTTGCATTGGTTGGCTGAATGCATTAAAGATGGCTGGATGAAACTTATACAAAGGTGAACTACTTAGCAAAGGAGGCAAGGGTTTTTACCCCTATTTATGGCAGAAAAAGAAAAAGGCGCTTGGTATGTAGTTCATACGTATTCAGGTTATGAAAATAAAGTAAAATCAAATCTTGAGAAAGCTATTGAAAATCAGAATCTTCAGGATCAGATTTTTGAAATCAAAGTACCTATGGAAGAAGTACTGGAAGTAAAAAACGGCAAGAAGAAACTTGTAATGAAAAAAGTTTTTCCAGGCTATGTCATGGTGAAGATGGTAATGAATGATGATTCATGGTACGTGGTGAGAAACACCAGGGGTGTAACAGGATTTGTGGGGCCCGGCTCTAAGCCTGTGCCGCTTACAGATGAAGAAGTGGTCACGATGGGAATGGAACGCATTCCTATAAAGCGTACATTTGAAGTCGGAGACACGGTAAGAGTCATCAAGGGAGCTTTAGAGAACTTCAACGGAACAGTTGAGGAAGTCTTTGAAGAAAGACAGAAGGTAAGGATTTCAGTTTCTATGTTCGGACGTGAAACACCGGTTGAGCTGGAGTTTTTCCAAGTAAAAAAAATAAAAGATTAAATATGGTAATCACACTTTAATTTTAGTGTTTTTATAGTGGGAGGGCCGTTTGCTTCGTCTGAGTTGTCATCTTAGATGGGCAATGTTTAAAAAAACACCCGATTAACCACAATCTAAAGGAGGATAAAAAAATGGCAAAGAAAGTAATCGGAATGATTAAACTGCAGGTTCCTGCAGGCAAAGCCACACCGGCACCGCCAATAGGGCCGGCGTTAGGCCAGCATGGTGTTAACATCATGGGCTTTTGCAAGGACTTTAACGCAAGAACATCTCAACAAGCTGGGTTGATTATCCCTGTTGTTATCACTGTTTATCAGGATCGTTCATTCTCATTTATCACAAAAACACCGCCTGCGGCAGTTTTGATAAAGAAAGCATGCAATATCCAAAGCGGATCAGGCGAACCACACATAAACAAAGTGGCAACAATCACTCGTGCGCAGCTGAAGGAAATCGCAGAGCTGAAAATGCCCGATTTAAACGCGGCAAGCATTGACGCAGCTATTTCTATGATTGCTGGTACAGCAAGAAGCATGGGCGTAGTAGTAGAAGGATAATTACAAATTTATAACTTGTGGAAGGCATGAATGCCGATATTACCACATGGAGGTATGTTCAAATGAAAAGAGGAAAAAAATATCAAGACAGCTCAAAGCTGATTGAAAGACAAAAATTATATGACGCAGAAGAAGCGGTTGATCTGACTCTTCAGACTGCTAAAGCAAAATTCGACGAGACAATTGAAATTTCTGCCAGGCTCGGCGTTGACCCAAGGCACGCAGACCAGCAGGTAAGAGGCACAGTAGTTTTGCCTAATGGTACAGGCAAAGAAGTGCGTGTGCTGGTTGTTGCCAAGGGCGACGAAGCAAAAGCCGCACAAGATGCAGGCGCTGAATATGTAGGCGTTGAAGAATATCTTGAAAAAATCGAAAAGCAAAATTGGTTTGATTTTGACGTAATGATTACAACACCTGACATGATGAGGTTTGTCGGCCGCTTAGGCCGTGTGTTGGGCCCTAAAGGCTTGATGCCGAATCCAAAATCCGGCACTGTTACAACAGACGTAGCCAAAGCCGTTGAAGAAATTAAATCAGGTAAGGTTGAGTACCGTGTTGACAAGACAGCAATATGCCACGTTATTATCGGCAAAGCGTCTTTTGGCAAAGAAAAGATTATTGAAAATTTAAATACTCTTATGGATGCCTTAGTGAAAGCAAAGCCTGCTGCCGCTAAGGGCACATACATAAAATCTTTGGTTATTTCATCCACAATGGGCCCTGGAATAAAGCTGAACGCCCAGAAGTTTATGTAATACAAAAACATTTCGAGTATCATTTAAGGGGTTGTCATAAGGCACCCCTTTTTAACATTTTAAGAATATAAATTTTGAAATTTATTATTTTTTTGACAGGGTATTAAAGGAGCAAAAATGAGCAATGGGGCATCAAAAGCAAAAGATTTAAGGCGCGAAAGTATCCTTCACGGCAATTTATACAAGGTAATAATAACGCTTTCTTTGCCGATTATGCTTTCTAACCTTATTCAGACCTTTTACAATCTGGCAGACAGTTACTTTGTTTCCAGGCTTGGAGAAACTGAACTCAACGCAATAGGCGTGGTCTGGCCGATTGTTTTTGCGCTTATAGGATTGGGGGGAGGCCTGTCCCTAGGGGCTGTAGCGCTTATTTCCAACCACATAGGCGCCGGCAAAAAAGAGGATGCCAAACATGCCGCGGCGCAGATAGTATCATATTTATTTATCCTAGGGGTTGTGATGGCAGTGCTGGGATATATTGTGTCTCCGTTGATTTTAAGGCTCATGAATGTAACAGGTGAGACCTATAGGTATTCTGTGGAGTATCTGAACATAATATTTATAGGCGTGCCCTTCATGTATTTGTTTTTTGCCTTTCAGTCTGTTGAACAGTCTCAGGGCAACATGATGCTGCCAATGATTTTCAGCGGAATATCGGTGGTTTTGAACATTATTTTGGATCCGGTGTTTATCTTTGTTCTGGACTTAGGAGTAAAAGGAGCGGCGATAGCCACCATTTTAGCCAGAATTCTTTTAGGGGTGGGAAGCATTACTTTTTTCTTCGTATCAAAGAAGACCAAGTATAAACCTGAGCTGCGAAAGCTTATTCCTGATATGAAAATTATAGGACAGATAAGCAAAACCGGGGTTCCCGCATCTTTGGGGCAGGTAACATCATCAGTTGGCTTTATGGTAATTAACGGCCTTGTGCTTTCATATGGAGAAGATGTGCTCACAGCGTTCATTATAGGGAACAGAATAGTGTCGCTTGTAATGATGCCGTGCATGGGGATAGGAAGCGCGCTGTCAACAATCGTTGGGCAAAACATTGGAGCGAACCTTGTGGGCAGAGCAAAAGAATCATTAATAAAATCCTTCCAAGTTAGTTTGGTAATTGCGGCTTTGGGGGTGGGAATTCTTTTGATATTAAGCGAGAGCTTTATCATGCTTTTTACAGACAGTGCCGATGTAATATCATATGCAAAAGAGTATGCCTTGATTATAACTTTGGCTTTGCCTTTAATGAGCATATTTAATATATGGACAGGCCTTTTTATCGGAGCAGGCAAGGGGACATTTTCTATGATAATTATGATGAGCAGGCTTTGGATATACCGCATACCCAGTATTTTAATATTAAAATATGTTTTTCATGTAAACGAATTTGCCGTATGGTATCCTATGATTATAAGCAATCTGCTTGCTTGTATGACGGGGTATGTGTTATATAGAAGGGGGAACATTTTCAGGCCGGTTTATTTAAATGATGAAAGTACTGAGGCTTTGCCGGAGGAGACTTAAAATGAGATTGGTTATTAGCAGCAATAATAAACATAAAATTGAAGAAATTAAGTATATATTGTCTGATTATTTTGAGGAAATAGTTTCTGTGCAGGAAGCAGGCTGCAATGATGACATTGAGGAAAACGGAGAGACATTTGAAGAAAATTCTCTTATAAAGGCACAGTATGTTTCAGATAAGCTCGGATGTGCGGCGCTGGCAGATGATTCTGGCCTTGAAGTTTTTGCGCTGGATGGTGAACCTGGGGTATATTCTGCCAGATACGCAGGAGAGCACGGCGACGACAACGCAAACAATGACAAACTGCTTGAAGAGATGGAAAACGTGCCGGAGGACAGAAGGGGTGCGCAGTTTGTCTGCGTAGTCACATTATGCAGGCCGAACCTGCCTGAAGTTTCAGCCAAGGGCACATGCAGTGGAGTTATCTTAAGGGAAAGGCGCGGCAGCGGCGGGTTTGGTTATGACCCTTTGTTTTATATAGAAGGCTTAAAAAAAACCATGGCAGAGCTTTCAAATGAAGAAAAAAACAGCATCAGCCACAGAAAAAACGCGCTTGAAGCCCTAAAGCAAAAGCTAGACAAAGAAAAATGAAAAAAATAATTGTTACTTCTGATACGCATGGGAAATCCCAAACTTTATACAATATCTATAAAGAAAACAGGAATGCGGATATGTTTATACATTTGGGTGACTACGTGCAGGACGCTGAAAAAGCGTCGAATGCTCTGGGCATAAATGTCCTGTGCGTTAAGGCAAACGGTGATGTAGGCAGCCAGATTCCCCTAAGAAGAGAAATAATAATAGACCAAAACAAAACCCTTGCTGTACATGGGCATATTCAGCGCGTGAAATACTCTCTTACAAGGCTTAGCTTTGAAGCCCAGGAGGTACAGGCTGACATTGTGCTTTTCGGGCACACACATATACCCTTAGTTGAAAAAAACGGAATATTGTTCGTAAACCCCGGTTATGGCGGAGCAGGGCAGTATGCGCTGCTTACGATAGACGGGGCAAAGACAAACGCGGGCATTTTTAAATTATAAAACCATATGATTTTCCAGCAGGCGGATTCCCACATTTCTTAAAGTGCTGATGGTGATTTCAGCGTTGTTTTTCGCTAGAGTCTTCCTCAGGTCCATTAAGTGAACATCAACTGTACGGGAGTTTAAATCTTCATTTTGATTCCACACAGCCTTTACAAATACATTTCTTTTTATTACTCTGTTTTTATTCTTAATAAGATAAAAAAGGATGCGCATTTCCATGGGCTTTAGTTCAACCTTTTCATCGTTAATATATGCTTCATATGTGTCCATATTAATATATACATTTTTGCACCTGGTGGCGCCTGAGAATTTGAATGCGTTTCTGTATTCCTGCAGTATAAAAAGAATTTTTTCGCATGCGTTTTTGTCGTAATTGTCATTGTCAGAGCGCAATGTTAGTTCGCATCCGCCAATTTCTAATGCGTTCTTGCTCAAAATGCTCAATATTGTAACCGATGAAAATTCTCTTATTTTATGCAGAGCCCTTGTAAAGCCGGAACTTAATATCACAAGGTCTACAGGCTTTTTGAGCAGAAAGTTTATGGCATCCGCTGTGCTGGTCGCAAAGGCGCAGCTGCAGCCCGTTGACAAAAAAGCGTTGCGCGAAACGGACAAATTATCACTGCTTCCGCCTATAAGCAGCACAGAGTAATCATACGGATTGGTAACCCTGATGGGCTTATTGGCGTAAGCATATTTATTATCTGAAAGATTTTTTTTACCGTTTTGCATAAAGACGTATCCTTTTTAGCTTGTCCTGACAGATAATATTATTAGTTGTTCTGCAATTTTTTCGCAAACGTGTCCTTCAGGCTGACAGTGCGGTTAAAGGCCATTTTGCCGTCTTTGCTGTCCAGGCAGTAATAACCCTGGCGCATGAACTGGAATTTGTCGCCGACTTGTGCTTTTTCCAAAGATTTTTCAGCAACAGCATCATCAATAACAGTCAATGAGTCTTTATTTAATCTTTCAATCAAATCTTCGCTTTCAATGCTGTCATCAATAAGCGCATCGTAATTTCTGATTTCTACTGGGACGCAGTTGTTCGCGTCTACCCAGTGAATGGTGCCTTTTATTTTTCTGCCTGCTGTTTCTCCGCCGGATTTGCTGGTTGCGTCGT
>CAZDZB010000068.1:0-11814 GCA_964509795.1 uncultured Christensenellaceae bacterium
GACCTTCTACTCCTGATGTATCAAGAGTACCGCGAATTATATGGTAACGAACACCAGGCAAGTCACGAACACGACCACCTCTTATAAGAACAACACTGTGTTCCTGAAGGTTATGCCCTACACCTGGAATATATGCCCATCCTTCGCTGCCGTTTGTCAAGCGTACTCTCGCAATTTTGCGAAGAGCTGAATTAGGCTTCTTCGGTGTAAGCGTTGTTACTGATAAACAAACTCCACGCTTTTGAGGATTTGAATCCAGCAATGGTGCTTTGCTCTTTTTCACTTTTGAACCCCGACCCATGCGGATCATCTGATTCACTGTTGGCACTAGTCACGCACCTCCTATCATTTTTAATTTAATATATATAATTCCTCAACACAACCCTATTGAGAATTATTTTCCTTTAGTATGGCTGCCGCAGCCGCTCCGACACTAATTCCGAATTCCAGTCCAAGCTCATGCATGGTAGTCACTTCTTCTGTGTCAATATTTAACTGCTTACATGAATCCACAACTGAAAGTTTTACGGACTCATCAGCGTCACTTGCTATATATACTTTTTCTACCTGAGCGCTCTTTATTGCTCTCAGCACCTGTTTTGTACCTACTATCTTCCGACTCGGCCCATCAGGATCTTTCACTTTTTACCTCCGTCTGCCTTTGCATTTATTGGTGTCCAATAAAAATAACTAAACACACAAAAAGACGCATAATGTTACACGCTAAGTCATTTTACCACTAGCATTCTCTTATGTCAACGTATTTTATTGCCGTTGTTTTTATGTTTTAATCTGCCTCAGAGACCTGTTTTGGCCGCTGAGACAGATAGTTTATACTTTAGTGTCAATAGTTGTCAATTACCGAAGATAATGCTTCTTCAGTGTCAATGTCCATGCCGCCTTGTGAGCTTTGTTTTGTGCTGATTGAAAGGCTGTTATACTTTTTTATTCCTGTTCCTGATGGTATCAGTTTGCCCAGTATAATGTTTTCCTTCAATCCAACCAACGGATCAACTTTTCCTTTTATTGCTGCGTCAGTTAATACCCTGGTGGTTTCCTGGAAAGCTGCTGCCGCAAGGAATGAGTTTGTTGCCAATGATGCTTTTGTGATACCAAGAAGTACGCGCATAGCAATCGCCGGTTCCTTACCCTCCAGCATAGCTTTTTCGTTGTTCTTTTCAAATTCGAAAATGTCCACCATTGAACCCGGCAGCATGTCTGTATCGCCGGCTTCTTCGATTTTTACTTTTCTCATCATCTGGCGCATAATTACTTCGATATGTTTATCGGCAGTTTCAACGCCTTGTCCGCGGTAAACAGTCTGCACTTCATTCAAAAGATATTCCTGAACTCCGTGGGTTCCCTTGATTCTCAATACGTCGTGAGGGTTAATTGAACCAACTGTCAGCGGGTCTCCTGCCTCAATCAGGTCCCCATCAGCCACTTTCAGCCTTGAGCCAAAAGGTATCCTGTAGTCTTTGGCTTCTCCGTCGTCATTTGATACAGAAATGTCTCTTGCATTTTCCGCGCTTATTGACACAGTTCCACTGATTTCTGATATAACAGCCATATCCTTTGGCTTTCTTGCTTCAAACAGTTCTTCAACACGGGGCAGACCTTGTGTGATGTCTTCCGTCTGAGCAACACCGCCTGTGTGGAAAGTTCTCATGGTAAGCTGTGTGCCCGGTTCACCAATAGCTTGTGCGGCTAATGTTCCCACTGCGTCGCCTATTCTTACTTTATCACCTGTAGCCAGGTTAATTCCATAGCATTTGGCGCAGGCTCCTCTTTCATCACGGCAGGTAAATACTGTTCTTATTTCAACTTCTTTAATCCCTGCATCTTCAATTTCTTCTGCCAGGACTTTTGTTATCAATTCATTAGACTTTACTAATACTTCGCCTGTCTCAGGGTGAACTATATCTTTTACGCTGTAGCGTCCCCAGATTCTTTCTGTTAATGATTCTATTTCGCGATGGCCGTCGCTCAATGCCCTTACAATATTTCCCTTTATTGTTTCGCCTCTGTCTGCAAAGCAGTCTTCAGTAACTACTATTACATCCTGGGCAACGTCAACAAGCCTTCTTGTTAAATATCCTGATTCTGCTGTACGCAATGCTGTATCGGCAAGGCCCTTTCTTGTTCCGTGTGATGAAATGAAGAATTCCAAAACAGTCAGCCCTTCACGGAAGTTAGCGACAATCGGAACCTCGATAATACGCCCTGATGGATTTGCCATCAGTCCACGCATACCTGCAAGCTGTCCAATCTGTGAAACGTTACCTCTGGCTCCTGATGTTGACATCATGTTAATTGAGTTAAATTCGTCCAGATTTTCAAGCAAAGATTTGATTACTTTTTCTTTGGTTTCTTTCCATGTCATTACTACTCTGTCATAGCGTTCTTCTTCGGAAATCAAGCCGTCGCTGTATGCGTCCTCTATTCTTTGCACCTGTTCGTCAGCTTCGTGTATAAGCTTTGGCTTGTCTGCCGGAACAACAATATCAGAAACTGAAATTGTTACAGCCGCTTTTGTTGAGTATTTGTAACCCATAGCTTTTATGCTGTCAAGCATTTGTGCCGTCCTTGTGTTTCCGTGCTTAAAATAGCATTTTTCTACAATAGGGCTCAGAAGCTTTTTGCCTACAACCTGATCAATTTCAAGTTTAAACATGTCATCTTCTGTTTTTCTCTTTACAAAACCTAAGTCCTGAGGTATCGGCTCATTGAAAATCAGCCTTCCTACTGTAGTATCAATAATGCGGCTTTTGATTTCACCTTTGATTTCTTTTTTAATTCTAACCTTTATTTTTGCCTGAATGCTTATTTCGCCCAGGTCATATGCCATTTTTGCTTCTTCGGGGCTTGAGAAAATTTTCCCCTCGCCTTTAGCATCAGGCCTGATTAATGTCATATAATATACGCCCATTATCATGTCCTGTGTTGGCGCAACAACCGGCCTTCCGTCGGCAGGTTTAAGTATATTATTGGTAGCCAACATAAGGAACCTGCACTCTGCCTGTGCCTCCGCTGAAAGCGGAACGTGAACGGCCATCTGGTCTCCGTCAAAGTCAGCGTTATATGCTGTACATACCAGCGGATGCAGTTTCAAGGCTTTTCCTTCAACAAGCACCGGTTCAAATGCCTGGATGCCCAGCCTGTGCAAGGTAGGCGCACGGTTTAAAAGAACAGGATGGCCTTGGATTACTTCTTCAAGGATATCCCAAACCTCATCTTTTGCTCTTTCAACCATTCTTTTCGCGTTTTTAATGTTCAGAGCATGGCCGTCTTCAACAAGCCTTTTCATTACAAATGGCTTAAACAACTCAAGAGCCATGTTTTTGGGCAGGCCGCACTGGTGCAGCTTGAGTTCAGGGCCTACAACGATAACTGAACGTCCTGAATAGTCAACACGTTTTCCAAGAAGGTTCTGCCTGAAACGCCCCTGCTTACCTCTAAGCATATCTGACAGGGATTTTAACGGACGATTGCCCGGGCCGGTTACTGCGCGGCCTCTTCTGCCGTTGTCTATCAATGCGTCAACTGCTTCCTGAAGCATGCGTTTTTCATTCCTTACAATTATGTCCGGAGCTCCCAGCTCAAGAAGCCTTTTCAGACGGTTGTTTCTGTTTATAACTCTTCTATAAAGGTCGTTTAAGTCGCTGGTTGCGAATCTTCCTCCGTCCAGTTGAACCATTGGCCTGATTTCAGGGGGAATTACGGGAATTACGTCCAATATCATCCACTCAGGCTTATTGCCCGATTTCCTGAATGCCTCGACTACTTCAAGCCTCTTAACTGCCCTCAGCCTCTTTTGGCCTGTAGAGTTGTCTATTACTTCACGCAATTCTTCCGACATTTTGTCAAGGTCTAATGAAGAAAGCACTTCCTTGACTGCCTCTGCGCCCATTGCCGCCTTAAATGTGTCGCCGTATACATCTACTGCTTCTCTGTATTCGGCGTCAGAAAGTATCTGCATTTTTTCCAATGGAGTTTCTCCGGCGTCAATTACTAAAAATGACGCGAAATACAGAACTCTCTCCAAAAGCCTTGGAGACATATCAAGCAAAAGCCCCATTCTGCTGGGTATACCTTTAAAGTACCATATATGGCTTACAGGCGCTGCCAGCTCAATGTGCCCCATTCTTTCACGGCGGACTTTTGAACGCGTTACTTCAACTCCGCATTTATCGCATATTATTCCTTTATGCCTTGTTCTTTTATATTTGCCGCAGTGGCATTCCCAGTCCTTTGATGGCCCGAAAATCCTTTCGCAGAAAAGCCCGTCGCGTTCCGGCTTCAAAGTTCTGTAATTTATAGTCTCAGGTTTTGTAACTTCGCCATGGGACCATTCCCTTATTTTTTGCGGCGAAGCAAGCCCAATTTTTATTGAATCAAATTTGTTTAAATCGTCCAAATTCTGACTCCTTTCTTATCTATACAAAAAGTCAATGTCTCAAGGTGATTATTCTTCGTCATCTATGTCTGAATCTAAATCCAGCAATTTTTCGATATCAATATCTATATCGTCACCCTCATCGGATTCATCATAATCATCTGAGTCTTCATCAATTGAAGGCAGGTCGTCCAAATCATCCAATGTTAAGTCACCAAAATCATCGTCAAAGTCAAGTGAGTCTTCATCACCTTCAATATTAACGTCAAGGAAGTCGTCCGGCTCATCGTTATAGTCCGTTTCTTTCATATCGATTTCCTGATTGTTTTCAGAAAGCATACTCATGTCTAAGGCAAGTGACTGAAGTTCTTTAATAAGAACTTTGAATGACTCCGGTATACCCGGTTCAGGAACATTTTCACCTTTGACTATAGCTTCGTATGTTTTAACCCGACCCACTACGTCGTCTGACTTAACTGTAAGTATTTCCTGCAGAGTATATGCAGCGCCGTATGCTTCCAGTGCCCATACTTCCATTTCGCCGAAACGCTGTCCGCCAAACTGCGCCTTGCCTCCCAGCGGCTGCTGGGTAATCAATGAATAAGGACCAGTTGCACGGGCATGTATTTTGTCATCAACCAAGTGAATTAGTTTAAGCATATACATGTATCCAACAGTAACCGGGTTTTCAAAGAATTCACCCGTTCTGCCGTCTCTAAGCATCATTTTCCCTGTTGGGTTCATTTCTTCTTCCACAAACAATGTCTGAATGTCTTCCTCGTGAGCTCCATCGAAAACAGGTGTTGCTATATGCCATCCCTTTTTCTTTGCCAAAAGGCCCAGGTGAATTTCCAATACCTGCCCGATATTCATACGGGATGGAACGCCCAGTGGGTTAAGAACTATTTCAAGCGGCGTTCCGTCAGCCATGTAAGGCATGTCTTCTTCAGGAAGTATCCTTGATACAACGCCCTTATTTCCGTGGCGCCCGGCCATCTTATCGCCGACTGATATTTTTCTGCGCTGTGCAATGTATACGCGAACCATTTCATTTACTCCGGGTTTCATTTCATCGTGGTTATCCCTAGTAAATGTTTTTACATCTATTATTATTCCGTTTTCACCGTGAGGCACTTTAAGTGAAGTGTCTCTTACTTCGCGGACCTTTTCTCCGAATATTGCGCGAAGCAGCCTTTCTTCAGGGTTAAGCTCGGTCTCTCCCTTAGGAGTCACTTTGCCAACCAGGATATCTCCTGATTTGACTTCAGCCCCTATGCGGATTATTCCTCTTTCATTGAGTTCTTTTAATGCATCTTCACCAACATTAGGAACCTCTCGCGTGATTTCTTCGGGCCCTAATTTTGTATCTCTGGCTTCGCATTCATATTCTTCTATATGAATTGAGGTAAGAACATCATCTTTTACCAGCTTTTCTGAAAGCAGTATAGCATCTTCAAAGTTGTATCCTTCCCAGGGCATAAATCCTACCAGTATATTTCTTCCCAGGGCAAGTTCGCCGTTTTCCGTGGATGGGCCGTCAGCTATGATATCACCTTTTTTAACTTTGTCACCCTGGCTTACTACCGGGTGCTGGTTAATGCAAGTCCCTTGGTTGGAACGTTCAAATTTATTAAGCTGCTGCTTGCGGCGCTGGCCGTTTTCATCTTTAATTATAATTTCAGATGCTGAAACGCGGTCAATTACGCCTGAATGCCTGGCCGTTGCCATAACGCCGGAGTCATAAGCCGTTTTGTCTTCCATACCCGTTCCTATAAAAGGAGCTTCCGGTATCAAAAGAGGCACTGCCTGGCGCTGCATGTTTGAACCCATCAGGGCACGTGATGCGTCGTCATTTTCCAGGAAAGGAATCATAGCCGTAGCTACTGATACAACCTGCCTTGGTGAAACGTCCATATAATCCACCTGGCCGGAGCGAATCTCCATTATCTTTCCGTAAACACGGGCGGCTATGTGATCATTTTTAAATCTGCCTTTTTCGTCAGTGGGTTCATTTGCCTGCGCGATTATATAATTATCTTCCACATCAGCAGTCATATAAACAACTTCATCTGTGACTATTTCTTTTTCTTTGTCTACTTTTCTGTAAGGAGTTTCAATAAACCCATATTTATTTATTCTTGAATAAATAGCCAGTGAGCCGATAAGTCCGATGTTCGGGCCTTCTGGAGTCTCAACCGGGCACATGCGTCCGTAGTGAGACGAGTGGACGTCACGAACATCCAGCGTGGCGCGGTCACGGTTAAGCCCGCCGGGGCCTAACGCTGACAAACGCCTTTTGTTTGTAAGTTCTGCCAACGGATTTGTCTGGTCCATAAAGTGCGAAAGCTGTGATGAACCGAAAAATTCCTTTATCGCCGCTGTAACAGGCCTTATGTTTATAAGCGCCTGGGGAGTAACGGTTTCTAAATCCTGGGTGCCCATGCGTTCACGGACAACTCTTTCAAGCCTTGTTAATCCTATACGCATCTGGTTTTGCAAAAGCTCTCCTACTGAACGGATACGACGGTTCCCTAAATGGTCGATGTCGTCTGTTGTCCCGATTCCGTGAAACAGGCCCATATAGTAGCTGAATGATGCAATAATGTCATCAGGATGAATATGCCTTGGAATCAAAAGATTGACATTTTCTTTTATTGAATTTGCCATTTCTTCTTTGTTGTCTTTATATTCATCTATTATTTCTTTTAATGTAGGGTAGTGTACGTTTTCATTAAGCCCCAGCTGTTTTGCGTCCAGCCCTAATGGCTCCAAATAAACTTTCGGGTCAACAAACCTGTTACCCAATATTTTGACCACACTGCTCTCAAGGGCAACCGAAACTGCTCTTATTCCTGAGTTTTGTATTGAAATTGCTATATCCGAGTGAATCTTCTCACCCTTTTTCAGCAATACTTCCCCAGTTTCTTCATTGACGATATCTTCTGCCGCTATTTTGCCTCTTATTCTGTTGGCTAATGAAAGCTTGCTGTTAAACTTATATCTTCCGACTCTTGCCAGGTCATACCTTCTGTCATCGAAAAATAATGAATTAATAAGTGATGTTGCCGATTCCACTGCCGGCGGCTCACCTGGGCGAAGGCGCTTATATATTTCCACCAAGCCTTCTTCTTTTGTTTTTGAATTGTCTTTTGCAAGAGTTGCCAGAATCCTTTGGTCTTCTCCTACAAGTTCTGTTATTTGTGCGTCTGTTCCGAAACCAAGGGCACGCAATATAACAGTTGCCGGCTGTTTCCTTGTCCTGTCCACTCTTATCCACATTACACTGTTAGCATCGCTTTCAAGTTCAAGCCATGCCCCGCGGTTTGGTATAACAGTGGAAGTGAACAAAGGATTTCCGTTTTTGTCAATGTCGCTTCCGAATATAACACCCGGCGACCTGACAAGCTGCGATACAATAACCCTCTCTGCACCGTTGATTATAAATGTGCCTGTTTCCGTCATCAAAGGAAAATCACCCATAAAGACTTCTGATTCTTTGATTTCACCTGTTTCCCTATTAATCAGCCTGACCTTCATTCGCAGCGGCGCAGAGTAAGTTACGTCTCTTTCTTTGCACTCCGCGACCGTGTATTTGGGCTCTTCATCAATAGTGTAATCCATTAATTCAAGTGTCAGCGTATCAGAGTAGTCGTTAATCGGGGAAATGTCCCTAAGTACTTCACGAAGGCCACTTTCCAAAAACTGTGCGTAAGACTCTTTCTGAATGTCGATTAAGTCAGGCATTTCCAGCACTTCTTTTATGCTTGCAAATGTCCAGCGCGTTCTTAGTCCTGATGATACTTCGTGAACTTTCACCTTATGCGTCATTTATTATTTCACACCCTTTTTATAAAAAATTGTTGAATACTTTACTATTTTGAGTTATTATACATTTAACAGAGACAATCAAAATTGTTTGTGTTTTTTTACTTTCACGAGCAAAAATAAATCCGAATAACCTTCAGCTTTATAGCCGCAAAAGAGCATAAAACGCCCTACCCAAGACCCCCTCTTGAGCCAGGCTGAAATGCTCTGTTTTTTATATTCTAACGCAATATTAGATTATACTAAAAATCATCAACCACGTCAAGAAAAATTTTCTCCGGATATTCTCCGTTTTTCGCGAATTGGTTAAAATGAACCAATTTTTTTACATTTAACAGCTTTATAACCTGAATTTAATAATGTGAAACTAAAAAACTCCAATAATTTTTTTTAATCGGTTAGAAAAGAACTTGAAATTACCTAGTATTTCTTCTATGTGCCTTTATTAAAAGTGTCACCCGTTTATTCTCTTCTTATTATATCTATTTCGTAGCTTACCGTTCCGATATATTCTCCGGTTTCTATGTCAAAATCACTTTCATCATTGTATTTGTAAACAAAGGCCATAAGCTTTATTGACTCCACTTCTTTTATCTGCACTCCAGGAGTCAGCTTGAATGAATACAGCAGCGTTTTCTCGTCCATTTCCTCGTCTGACAAATGAGAATACCAGGACGATCTGCTATACTGCTGAACCGAATCATAAAGATACACTTCGAGATATTCAGTATTAGTAATATCGCTGGGTTTTTTAATTATGATTTTAAATTCCTCACCGGTATAAAGTTTATAACTTAACTGGTATCCTATCTTATAGTCTTTGGCGTCCGGGAATGAAAACCAGCAATCCACCAGCATATCTCTGTATGCCGCGTAATTTAATAAAGGCTCATTTGAAGCAAAGGTATTAAAGGTCGCAATGTCTTCTCCTCTTACCCAATACTTTTCATATTCTGCAAGAAGCACTCTTCCTCCTGATCCGCTAGTATAGATGCCCACAACATCAGGCCCGCTCCTGGGCGTTGCCGTAGGTTCAGGTGTAGGCTGCTCGGTGGGTGTGGGGGAGGGCGTGACAGGC
Source organism: uncultured Christensenellaceae bacterium (assembly GCA_964509795.1). Classification (GTDB taxonomy): domain Bacteria; phylum Bacillota; class Clostridia; order Christensenellales; family UMGS416; genus JAFGUF01. The sequence goes on from CAZDZB010000068.1 coordinate 9,300, forward strand.
TCGGTTGTAACTATTGCAGTGTATGAAGGGGATGCTTCAACTGCAGCGCCTTCTCCGGATTCTGCAGAGCACGATGCCGCGAGTAGCATTATTGCTAAAAAAGCAATTATGTATATTTTTTTTGCATTTTGCTTCATTTATTTACCTCTTCAATTATTTCTCTTATATAGCTGCATTTTATCACAACAAATATTTATCTGCAATTTTTTGTTAATCTCAGATATTGCTTTTATAATGCAATGATTCGCAGGATATTTTTTATTATATGTTACGGCAGCACAATATATGCTTATTATAGTTTTCAAGAGGTATATATGAGGTTATTTATTTCTATCAATTTTAATGAATTAATAAAAAACGAAATTATTTCCGTGCAAAATTGTTTGAAGCAATATGCGCGCGGTTCTTTCGCTCTTCCCGAAAATCTTCACCTGACTCTGGTTTTTTTAGGTGAAATTGCGCCTTCTGATTTAGAAAAAATAAAGATTACTATGAATAAACTAAAAGTGCCTAGGATGAAGCTCATTTTCAGCCACACCGGGCATTTCAAAGGAAATGACGGCGACATATGGTGGCTGGGCATAGAAAACAACCCTTCTTTGCTTAATTTGCAGGCCAGTCTTGCTTCTGAACTTAGAAATGGAGGGTTTAAAATAGAAAGCAGAAAATATCAGCCTCATATTACTCTTGCCAGGCGGGTGAAAACACACAAACCATTTTCTCCAAAAGACTTGCTGGCTCATCCTTTCTCGTCAGATGTTAGCAGCATCAGCCTTATGGTGTCACAAAGAGTTGCGGGAAAGCTGACTTACACCGAGATTTACTCATCAGTTAATCATTAACATTACTTATTAAAGCGGGAGGATAAACAAAATGAAAGTTGTTAACCTTACAAAAGAGTATGAAGGCCTTTACATGGTCTGTCTGGAAGACTGGTCGGGAGAAATGAAAGAGGGCGGCATCCATAAATGCAGCTGGTATAACAAAATAAAGGATAAGGGCCTTAGAGTAAAACTGGCATTGGATGACGACGGAAAAGTCGGCGGCATGATTCAATATGCTCCCATACAATATTCCGAAGCAGAAGGCGAAAATATTTATTTTGTCAAGTGCATATGGGTACACGGCTACAAAGAAGGAAGGGGTAATTTCCAGGGAAAAGGCATGGGCAAAGCTATGCTGAAAGCTGCGGAGGAAGATGTAAAATCAATAGGCGCATGCGGCATGGCTGCCTGGGGAATATCTCTGCCGTTCTGGATGAGGGCCGCATGGTTTAAAAAACAAGGTTATAAAAAAGTTGATAAGGTAGGTATACAGGTGCTGATGTGGAAACCATTTACTGATGATGCACAGCCTCCGAAATGGCACAAACAGGTAACCAAACCCAAGGCCGGATTAAACCCGGGGAAAATAACAGTCACTGCATTTAATAATGGCTGGTGTCAGGCAAACAATATCGTCTGTGAAAGAGCAAGAAGGGCCGCGGAAGCATTAGGAGATAATGTTATGTTTAACTTAATAGATACATTTGAACGAGAGGAATTTCTTAAATGGGGGATCTCTGACGGATTATTTATTGAAGATAAAAACATTAACACGGGACCGCCGCCTACTTATGATGCCATAGTGAAAGCAATCGTAAAAGCAGCTAAAAAAAGAAAGATAGCAATTAAATAATACTGTAACTTATAATAAAAATGTCCCGGGCTGTTATTATACAATCCGGGACATTTTGGTGCGGACGACTGGACTTGAACCAGCACGGTATTGCTACCGCTAGCCCCTCACGGCATGGGTACCTAATTGTATTTATACGCATCCAATTCCATAGGTCTGCTGAAGTGGTTGCTGAAAGGAAAATTAAGAATTATATCTATTGCGAACTCCTCAGTTTCTGTCTCAGTAATAATAATTTGATTTACTATATATTGAAGATATGCATCTGTTAATCCACTCTCAAGGACTTTTTCCAGCAAAGAAACCGTATCTACTATTCCTGCGCTAATGTTTGAAGAGAATTCTTGGTTATTTTTCATTTTGCTCAAATGTCGATTAAGCTCGTTTATTCTTTCTTCATTCTCCGCTAGCATTTCATCTACATATTGTTTTCTGTTTGGGTTATCTATACCTTCTTTTATAAGGCATTTAATACTATCTTTCATTTTTTGTATTTCAATCTCTGAGTCATAAATACTGTAGGTCAAATCAATTTTCTGTTTTCTGTAATCCTCTAAAAATTGTGTCACAATATCTATATTTTCTTTTGCTATTATCTTAAGTCTGTCCATTTGCAAATCAATAAATTCATCTAGCTTATCTTGTCTGATTCTGTGTGATGAACAAAATGCAATTCCATTTTTATGATAACTATTACAGACATATTCTATGTATCCTGGTCTCCGTAAAGCAGAAAATCCTGCACCGCAGTTACCACATTTCACCATACCTGCATACCTGTGAATTTTATGGTTTTTTGCACGCACATTATTAACCAGTCTTTTTTCACTTAATTCCT
>CAZDZB010000069.1:0-11774 GCA_964509795.1 uncultured Christensenellaceae bacterium
AAAGACATTGTGATGGTGCACAATCCGGGGTATCCAATATATCACGCAGGTCCGCAGATTGCACAAAACGAGGTTTATCCTATGCCCTGCAGGGAAGGCAGCGCGCTAATTGATTTTGAGAAGATTCCGAAAAAAGTTGCAAAAAAAGCAAAACTGATGATAGTAAGCTACCCTAACAATCCCACTACCCAAATTGCAGACGAAAGTTTTTTTAAAGAACTTGCTGGCTTTGCAAAAAGAAACGATATAATGGTCATTCACGATAACGCATATTGCGAACTTACATATGACGGATATAAAGCAGGGTCATTTTTGAAGGCTGAAGGAGCCAAAGAAGTAGGCATTGAAATGAACTCGCTGTCAAAGACCTATAACCTTGCTGGGATGAGGGTAGGCTTCGCTATGGGAAACAAAGACATGATTAAGTGCATATCATCTATAAAAAGCCACATGGATTACGGAATATTCCTGCCTGTGCAAAAATGCGCAGTTGAGGCCCTTACAGGGGATCAATCCTGCGTAGAAGAAACAAGGCGAACTTATCAGGAACGCAGAGATATACTTTGCGACGGGCTAAATGAAATTGGCTGGAAGGTGGAAAAACCCAAAGCGACAATGTTTGTATGGGCAAAGCTGCCGCCGCATTTTAAAAACTCCGAAGAGTTTGTTATGGAAATGGCTCAGAAAACAGGAGTTATTGTGACACCGGGCAGCGCATTTGGCGAGATGGGCGAGGGATTTGTGAGAATCGCATTAGTTGCGGATAAAGAGCAAATGAAAAAAGCAGTTAATAATTTAAGGAAAAGTGACCTTTTTGTTACAAAATGATGAACGAATAAAAGAAAATGGGATTTTTTTATTGAATTTTTGATGAAAATCCTATACAATGTTAATGCGTTTGTTTATGTGAAAAATTAGAGGATTATTTCTTTTTTAATACTAAGGAGGAAAAGATGGCAGGGAATAATAGAAGACGCAGCGTTGACTCCCAACGAAGCACCACAAGAGGATATTCATCCAGGGGCAGCAGCCGTTCAGGGGGCACAAGGACATCTTCAACCAGGAAGACAACCAATGACAGAAGAGGCACCGCTCGCTCAGGCGCAAATGTTGCAGGCATGATAGCGGTTGTTTTAGTTATAATTTTTGTAATTGCTGCTGTAGGCGGCGTATTATTTTGGACCAACGTTAAATACCTTTACGATTACACCACAATAATTCCTGGGGTACAGGTTGAGGGGATTGATTTAGGCGGTATGACAAGAGACGAGGCATATATAGCCCTAAACTCAAAACTCAGCGAAAAAATTGACAAGCTGTCAATAACTTTGAAATACGGAACCCAGCAATGGAATTATGACGCTTCAAACCTGGGAGCGACCGGAGATATTACTGATATTATAAACGCGGCTATAATTTATGGACATACAGGAACGCTTCAGGAAAGAATGAGCGAAGCAAAATATGTGCTCAATAATGATGAGACGTTTGAAATATCTTTTGGATACGATAAAAACGCCATAACGCAGATAGTTGAAACTTTGAAAGCTGATATAGATGTTGCGGCTGTAGAGCCGGATTTAGAATTTGACAAAGACGCAGGCAAAATAACAAATATAGACGAAAAAGTATCTTTGCTTTACAATCCGCTTAAATACGATACTACAGTATCAGTAAATGGAATGCCCGCGGAAGTATACATTGACGCAAACGGAAATTATCAGGTAAATGCTGATATCTTTACAATAGTTCCTGGCTCATCAGGATATGAAGTTGACGTGGAATCCACAGTCAATGCTGTAATCATTGATTTGGCTGATGACTCTGTGGCGAATGTTGACATAGTTACGAATACAGTTGAGCCGGCATTAACAGAAGATGAACTGCTGGAGTGCACATCACTTGTGTATCACTCCAAGTCAGGTATTGCTTATACTTCAACTTACAATAGAGACATGAACATTCAGGTTGCACTGGACAGTTTTGACGGGCTTGTGATTATGCCCGGACAGACAGTGTCTTTCAACGAAACAACAGGTGAAAGAAGCCAGGAAAACGGATATTACTTGGCACCCGGAATAGCGCAGGACAAGTCTCACGAAATGGTTTGGGGCGGTGGAGTTTGCCAGGCTGCTACGATTATATTCAATGCGGCAATTATGTCAGGATGTAAAGTTGTGGACAAAGAGTCTCACTCATGGCCGCTTTATACAGCAGCTGATGACTATGGTGAAGACGCAAGAGACGCCATGGTCAACTGGGGAACAAGTGACCTGGTGTTCCAAAATGTGACTGATTATCCGATATATTTTGACACATATCTGCACTGGACAAGCTCGGAGAACGCAAACTATGCTTACTGCAACGCTTATACAAAGCTGTTGCCTGACGGGCAAAGCTATGATTATGAGCCTCGTTTAATGGAATATCTGGAAGCGCCGGAGCCTGAATACAGAGCATTGACAGACACAACACAGTATGCCGACGCAGACTGGGAATGGGACTCAGAACTGGGACTTTTGGTATATGAATACGCTCCCTCCAAGCCCCAAAAATACTATGATGTATACCAAAGGTTATTGGATGCAGACGGAAATCTTATATCAGAAGAGTTGTGGTACAGATCGCACTATGATATTATTCAGGGGCTTTATTATACAAAGCCTGACCCAAATAAGCAAGAGACCGACGGCGGCGTAGGATAACAGAAGATTAAAAGGTTACCAAATATTAGGTAACCTTTTTAAATATAGGAGGATATATATTTATGGCGTGGCGTAAAGGGATACAAATCTTTGCCGGTTCTACGGGGAAAGCTTTCGCAAAAAGAATGTGCGATTACCTGAAGGTAGATTTGGGAGAATCAGAGGCGAAGGTGTTTTCCGAGGGAAATATATTCGTGAGAGTGCTGGAAACAGTACGCGCGAAGGATGTTTTCCTTGTGCAGCCCATTGGGCTTAACCCAAACGACGAGTTTACAGAAATACTATTTTGGATGGATGCATTCAAAAGAGCGAGCGCAAAATCAGTGACAGCGGTTATTCCGTACTATGGCTACGCAAAAGGCGACAAAAAGGATGAGCCTAGGGTGTCAATAAGAGGCCGTGTATGCGCCGAGTGCATTGAGCTGGCAGGAGCTGACAGAGTGGTTACTATGGATTTGCACTCTCCGCAGGTACAGGGCTTTTTCAAATGTCCGGTAGACCATCTTTTCGGTGCTCCTATACTTGCGGAGTACATCAAGACACTTAATTTAGGAGAATTTTCGGTGGTTGCTCCCGATGCCGGATTTGCAAAGGAAGCCAGAAGCTTCGCCGGAAGGCTTAAAGTGCCCACAATAATCTGCGACAAAACCCGTCACGGGCACGATGAAAAAGCAGAGATACTAGAAGTAATTGGAACGGTTAATAACAGAACTTGCGTAATTGTAGATGACTTTACTATTTCGGGCGGTACGTTGATTGAAGTGGCAAAGCAGCTTAAGGACAGAGGAGCCAAAAAAGTGCTGGCCTGCGTTTCCCACGCTCTGCTTAATTCAGAAGGCATAAGAAAACTGAAAGAATCCGAAATTGATTTGCTTATTACAACGGACTCCATTGAAAACCACAATGTTATAGACTGCGATAGAACAAAGGTTGTTTCCGTAGCGCCTCTTTTTGCGGAGACAATTAAACGCATATACCTAAATGAAACAGTGAGTGAGCTTTTTACAATGACTCCGCTTTACATGCTTGAAAAGCTTGATGAAGTTATAGAATAAAGCAAAAATAAAAAAGCAAAGTACTCAAGGCTGTGCATTATGGCACAGCCTTTTAAGACGCCGCTGTATGGATTTTTAACACAAAAAGTGATATAATCATTACGGCATAAAACAAGGAGGCTTACTGCCTGTGGGCATCGAAAAAAAGAAAATAGTGGTGGGCATGTCGGGCGGTGTAGACAGCGCTGTCAGCGCCTATCTTTTGAAAGAGCAGGGGTATGACACAGTAGGAGTTTTCATGCGCAACTGGGATGAGGCGGATGAGGATGGAATTTGCACAGCGGACGAGGACTACAATTTTGTAAGAAAAGTATGTGACCATATAGGAATACCCTATTACACAGTTAATTTTACAAAGGAATACTGGGACAGGGTGTTCGAATATTTTCTGTCGGAACTTAGGCTGGGCAGGACTCCCAACCCTGATGTGATGTGCAATAATGAAATAAAATTCAAGGCTTTTTTAGAATTTGCCATGAAACTGGATGCTGATTACCTGGCAACGGGGCATTACGCTCGCGTTGGGGAAAAGGACGGGGAAAAGCAGCTTTTAAGGGGCGTTGACGACAATAAGGACCAGACTTACTTTTTATATAACCTCGGGCAAAAAGAACTGGAGAAAATAATGTTTCCAATAGGTGAGTTGCCCAAAAGTCAAGTGCGCGAAATTGCAATGAAAGCCAATCTTGCCTCAGCCGAAAGAAAAGACTCAACAGGAATATGCTTTATAGGCGAGAGGGACTTTAATAAATTCATATCCAATTACCTGCCTTCGAAACAAGGAGATATAGTAGATATAAAAACTGGGAAAGTACAGGGCAGGCATTCCGGACTGATGTTTTACACAATAGGCCAGCGCAAAGGCCTGGGTATAGGCGGCAATTCGACCAAATCGGCACCTTGGTTTGTAGCAGGGAAAGATGTTGAAAAAAATATACTTTATGCTGTACAAGGCGATGATGATGTGTTATATTCTACTAGCTGTGAGGTATCAGGGCTAAGTTTTGTCGCAGGGAGGCCTCCGTCGGAGGAGTTTGAATGCACAGTAAGGCTGCGCCACAGGCAAAAAGACAGAGGGTGCAAAGTTTATATAGAAAATGACAGAGCACATGTCGAATTCGCTGACAAGCAAAGGGCAGTGACGCCCGGCCAGTCAGCGGTGTTTTACATAGATGAGGTCTGCTTAGGCGGAGGGGTAGTAGAAAAGGCAAGGTAATGATTCAATGATTGAATTCAACGAAATGCATAGCAGCAGCAAAGATCAAACGTCTTTGGTGTATAAGATACTAAAGATTTTTTTGATGTTTTTAAGCGGAATAATAATGTTTTATTATCTGGTTGGCATAGTCAGCTATGTGACCTCCGGGCCAAGCGCTACGCTTTTTGATGATTTGACAACTGAGTTTGTAATCCAGGTAATCCTTATGGGGTTAGGCTTATTTTATCTTATCGTGGCATGGTTCAGACAGATATCCTACAGCATAGTATCAATAGTATTTACGGTTTTGTATGTTATTTACACCTCTCTTTTGAGTGGTGGGCTGGTTGTAAGTTTTTTACCGATAGCTATGGTTTTGGACGCTGTAGGTTTTATTATTTTGGGCACTGCCAAAAAACTCAGGAAAAGAAGGGAATATGACGTATATGCTTCTCCCATAGCGGATGAGTATGAAGGACCAGATATTTTTAACTTTAGGATATAAAATGAAAAATAACAGTATACTAGAGCCGATAAAAAACAAAAAAACCAAAACAAAGAACTTGAAAAGTGCTGAAATTAATATTAAAGATTCAGGGTATCTGCACGAATGGAAATTAGAAACCAAAAAGCGCCGTATGAAGAAACTAAAGTGGTGGGGACTGGCATTTGCAGCATTAACTGCGGCTGTATTGATAACAGTATTTATAAATGTGGTTAACCTGAATGAAATTAAAAGGCAGCAGGATGAGTTTTTGGCGCAGATAACCCCGGTGCCAGAGGAAGAGCCTGCAGAAAAGCCTGAGTCAAATACAGCGGAGGAGTATTCATCTGAATTCGAGAAAGCCCTTAAAATGTATCCGGATGCGGTGGGCTACCTTAAGATTGCTGATACAAATATTGATTTTCCCATAGTTCAGGGCGAAGATAATTATTTTTTTGAAAACAGAAATTACGACAGGACTTATTCAGAGGTTGCGGCGACATATATGCTATCCGAATGTGACCCTGACTCATCCAGGCACCTAATTATTTACGGAGAAAACTCGGAAATAGAAGGCAGGTTCGGTGAGCTTAACAGCTTTCTTGATTATGACTTTTTTTATACACATGAATACATTACGCTGGAGCTTGAAGACGGCGCTCAGATATGGCAGGTTTTTTCTGTCCATCTTTCAAGCACTTCTTTTAATTATAAAGATGTGGATTTTGACAGCAACACAGAGTATCTTGCGTATATAAAAATGTTTCAGATTATGTCCAGATTTGAAAAGGATATTGATTTAACAGAAAAAGACCAGGTTGTTACCCTGGTCACAGATTATCATGATTTGGATTTGGAAGAAGGGTATCTGATGGTTCATGCCCGCAGAGTCGGTTAGTCAAACACGGACCCTATGTATCCTTGTGTGCACCCGGCACTGTTCATTGCGGCGAGGTATTCTCCCCAGTCCCATTCAGTTGATTTTTCACCTTTGATGAATGCACTCCACCATTCATACTGAGCATTTTCCACATTATCTTTTACCACTTCTTTTGGCAGATATGAAGTAAAGGCTATTTCATACGCTGGAACAAGAAAATCATTGTCAGGCAGATACTGGCGGAGGTTTATTAAATCTGATTGCAGGCTCTCGCTGTATTTCGCCCAGCTGTTGTAATAAATCCCCGGCAGGCCTTCAGGGGTTAGCCCTTGCTCCTTCCACTGATATGTCCCACTTTGAGTGTAAGGGAAAAGGTACTCAATTGAACCGTCATTGTGGGCAATTGTATGTACTCCGTCCACGCCGTAGTTAAGAAGTGCACGCCCCTCCTCAGAAAAGCATGAATTGATGAAAGTAAGAACAGTAAGCTCGTTGCCGGTTCCTTGGATTATGCCGCCCATTTTGGATGGCTCATCAGCGTATGTGGGGATATACGCATTAGTGGAGAAATTGAGCATAACTGGTTTATACCCCTGCTCATAAAGCCATTCAAAGTCATCCTCTGTGCTTAAAGCGATGCCCGCAGTGTTGTTTGATACGGATTCGGTAAAATCACTTGGTGGGCTGAACTCAAAATCCTCCGGGATTACGCCTAGTTTGTAGAAATTGTTCAACACCTTAAGCATAGCTTTAAATTCATCGCTGGTAGGGCCGTAAACATTTTGCTCATCCACTGTATACCAATATGTAGATGTACCGAAATATGGCGCCATAAGCTCAACAAGTTCTTTGGTAGAACCTTTGAAAACCAGCTTTTTATTCCTCATAAATTCTGTAAATTCTTCAATATCCATCGAATCGGCGCCTCGTATTGAGGGGTCTGCAAACACACAACCAGCGAATATATTTGAATCCTCCCTGATGGGAAAATAGGTTATGGGCTGCCCATAAACGTAGTCGCTGGCAAAGGAAGGGTATTTCATTGCCCACTCCAGGTAATCGGGGGCATATTCTTCAATATAAGAAGATATGTCAAAAAGTTGAGTTTTATAATATGAGGCACTCTGACTGTCAAGCTCAACAAAGTCATATCCTTCGCTGTTTGACATTATTCTGCTTATTGTATCTTCCCAGTCATCCGGGCGGATTGTTTTATAGTTCGCCTTTATTCCCGTTAAACTGTAAAGATAGGGCATTATCGGCCATGATTCCATAACATAATCATCGCTGACTAAAGCCATTGTTATCTCATATTCATAACTGGCGGTTGTTTCGGTGGGCTCAGAAGTCAGATATTCCTCATTTTCGGGAGCTTCCGGGGCCGTGAAACACGAAGACAGCAGTATCCCCATGGCAAGCAGTGCGGCAATATATAACATTTTTTTAAAAATCTTAATCACAAAAAACTTCCTTATCTCATTAAAAAGAGTTGTTTAATTTCGAGATAATTATATAATATTTACATGTGATAATGCAAATGAATATATTATTCTGCGGCAATAAAGGCGAAAATATGATAAAATCATAATAGATTTTAATCAACATTTATTTATGCATTGCAAATTACATATTTTATCTTGCAAAAAGTCATAAACAATGGTAAAATATCTAACGCTGTATACTATAATTATTATGTATTGCAAAGGCAGCTTGAATGCAAAAAATGCCTTACAGTTTGAAAGGAATGATATATTATGGCAAACAAATGTGAAATATGCGGGAAAAAGTCCGTACACGGAAACAATGTTTCCCACTCACACAGAAAAACAAAGCGTACATGGAAACCCAACATTCAGAAGGTTCGTGCTTTAGTTAAGGGCACACCTAAATCAGTTTATGTATGCACTGCGTGCCTGAGAGACGGCAAGGTGGAACGTAACATCTAGGCTTTTTAAAAAGCAGATAGTGTGAAACGGCTGGTCGAAAGGTCAGCTTTAGTTTTGCGGCAGACTTTTCTATAACATTATAAGGAAGATAAATGCAAAGATTATTTGGAACAGACGGAGTTCGGGGCGTAGCAGGAACAGAGCTGAATTGCCAGCTGGCCTATGATTTAGGCAGAGCCGGCTCTCATGTGCTTACAAACGGCACAGGACACCCCAAAATCCTTGTCGGCAGAGACACCAGAATCTCAGGCCAAATGCTTGAGAGCGCATTGTGCGCAGGCATATGCTCCACAGGGGCAACTGTGCTTTTGGTGGATGTTATGCCGACTCCAGCAATTGCATATCTAACTCGAAAATACAACGCCGACGCAGGGGTTGTTATTAGTGCTTCCCATAATCCCATGGAATTTAACGGAATCAAATTTTTCAATTCCAACGGATACAAGCTTTCGGATGAAATAGAAGACGAAATTCAAAATATCATAGAATCGGGCTGCAGCGCAGTTGAGGTCGCGACAGGGGCTGATGTGGGCAGGATAAAGACAATGCGTCACGCTGAAGATGACTATATAGATTATTTGCAGTCATTGAATAAAACAGATATTTCAGGGCTGAAGGTGGCGATTGACTGCGCCAACGGAGCAGCCAGCAGCATAGCTCCAAAGCTGCTTGACAGGCTTAACGTGGAATATGTTGCAATTTTTGACCATCCCAACGGAATAAACATCAACGAAACCTGCGGCTCAACACATATGGATAATCTGAGCGCAATAGTCAAGGACACAGGATGTGAAATCGGCCTGGCATTCGACGGAGACGCAGACAGAATGCTTGCAGTGGATGAAAACGGCGAGCTCATTGACGGCGACCAGATAATGGCGATATGCGCAAAAGAAATGATGGAAAATACAGCATTGAAAAAAAACACCCTTGTAGTTACAGTAATGAGTAATTTGGGGCTTTCTATTTACGCTAAAGAGCATGGCATTTCACTTGAAACCACCAAAGTAGGCGACAGGTATGTGCTTGAAAACATGGTGGAAAACGGATACAACCTGGGCGGCGAGCAAAGCGGGCACATAATATTTTTTGACGACAATACAACAGGAGACGGCGTGCTTTCGGGCATGAGGCTGCTGGAGGCGCTGGCGAATAATTCTTGCAAAGCATCAAAATTAAGTGGTATAATGAATAGACTTCCGCAGGTTTTAGTAAACGTTAAGGTAGCAGGGCATCTTAAGCACTCCTACGAGACAGATAAGGAAATCGCGGACTATATAAAAGCTCTTGATGAAAAGTACGCAGGCGAAGGCAGGGTGCTGATAAGGCCTTCGGGCACAGAGCCGCTGGTGCGGGTGATGATAGAAGGCGTTGACCAGGAAATGATAAAAAAAGACGCAGAAAGCCTGGCAAAGCTGATAGGGAAAAAGCTCGCTCAGTAATAATCAAAAAAGGGGTGATTGGGCAAAAGAAATATAAAATTGAATAATAGCGCCAGACCCGGCATATATTTGCAAAGCAAACAGTTTGAATATGCAAAAAGCTTGCAATTGAGAATGTATGCACTGGATTTAAACAAATCCATTGGGTGACGAGGACAGGGTTAATCGAAAATTCGGCGGGTGCCCTGCGGCAGTTATGTCAGCCGTCAAAATCTCTACAAAAGCACATTGGAAACAGGTGAACAAAGTGAGATGGACATACAGAGACTTGATGAGTATGTGAAGAGCATAGTTATTGTTATGCTATCGCAAGTACACCTCTTAGGGTGTGCTTTTTTTATGTAATAACACATACCTGAAAACAAATTGAGAAAGGACACTTATTATGTGCGGAATAGTTGGATATATTGGAGAAAAGAAATCAACGGATGTGCTGCTGGATGGGTTGGCAAAGCTGGAATACAGAGGATATGATTCAGCCGGCGTAGCCGTTCTTAGCGAAGGGAAACTGGAACTCAGAAAGAAAAAGGGAAGGCTGCAAGTACTGGTGGATAACCTGGCAGAATACCCTATTGAAGGCGGAATGGGAATTGGACACACCAGATGGGCAACCCACGGAGCGCCTTCGGACGAAAATGCACATCCTCACGCATCAACCAGCGGAAACATTGCGGTGGTTCATAATGGGATTATAGAAAATTACATGAAACTTAAAGATTACCTTGGTACAAAGGGGTACACTTTCATTTCCCAGACGGATACTGAAGTCATAGCCCACCTTATTGACCATTATTACGAAGGCAGCCTTTATGAAGCGGTACAGGAGGCTACAAAGCGCTTGGAGGGCAGCTATGCACTGGCAGTAATATCCCAAAATGATCCGGATGAGCTAATTGCTGTCCGCAAGGATTCGCCGCTTATAATTGGCCTTGGTGAGGGCGAAAATTACATCGCAAGTGACATCCCCGCAATTTTGGCTTACACAAGGAATATCTATCTTCTTAATGATGATGAAATAGCAAGAGTAAGAAAAGACGGTGTAGATGTCTACGACAATTATGGCATTCCTGTGATGCATGAAATATTCAAAGTGGACTGGGACGTTGAAGCGGCCGAAAAGGGCGGATACAAACACTTCATGATAAAAGAGATACATGAAGAGCCTAAGGCCCTGCGGGACACATTGTCCCCAAGGATAACAGCTGACAATGAAATTGACATAAAAGATTTGGACATAAGCCACCGTAAAATAAAAAATATCGAAAAAATTGTTATAGTCGCCTGCGGTACAGCGTATCATGCGGGGATAGTAGCAAAATATGCATTTGAGGAAAAGCTTCGCATACCCGTGGAGGTTGACATCGCTTCTGAATACAGATACAGAAACCCGATTGTAAAAGAAAGTGATTTATACATTATAATAAGCCAGTCAGGTGAAACTGCAGATACCTTGGCCGCCATGAGAATGGCGAAAAAGCAGGGCGCGAAAATTCTGGCGATAACCAACGTGGTGGGCTCCACTGTGTCGAGAGAAGCAGACTATGTAATGTATACATGGGCAGGCCCTGAAATAGCTGTTGCATCTACAAAGGCATACACAACCCAGGTATTATGCCTTTACCTTTTAATGCTGGAATTCGGCAAGGTAAGAGGAGCAATTGATGAACTGGAATACATTTCTTTGATAAAGGAAATCAAAACTTTACCGGACAAGGCCAAAGAGATAATAACAGAAGATAATATAAAACAGATAATGAAAAGCGCTCATAAGCACTGCACCGTCGAAGACACATATTTCCTTGGCAGGAATCTGGACTATGCAGTTGCCCTTGAAGGCTCACTTAAACTCAAGGAAATATCCTATATTCACTCTGAAGCGTTCCCTGCAGGTGAATTGAAGCACGGGCCCATAGCATTGATAGAGGACAATACCCTTGTCATCACCCTGGCTACCCAGGAAAAGCTGTTTGAAAAGACAGTGTCAAACATCAAGGAAGTAAAGGCAAGAGGGGCGTTTGTTCTGTCAATAGCGACGGAAAAAGCCGACCTTATAAAAGACCTTGC
>CAZDZB010000070.1:0-11613 GCA_964509795.1 uncultured Christensenellaceae bacterium
AACTATTATTACTATTCAGACGGAACATATGATTACTCTGATATGTACAACAGAATTTATTTTGACTCTGTCTACTATACAGGCGAGGATGAATTTTCTGATGGTGAATACTACACCATGACGTGGTACATATACGACGGAATAATATACTTTCTGTATGATGACGGAGTAACACAATCCTATTACATCGATTTTGAATACGACGGATATGATTTATACATGTACCTTTACAGCACTGAGTCCGGATACGGCGAAGTAGGCTTAGTCTATATGATGTATTAGGAATAGATAACATTGGAATGCGGAGAGCTCCTTATTTAAGGGGCTCTTTTTCATATATGTAAGGCTAATTATATGCTATAATAAGTCATCAAAATATAAGGTAAATTAAATGAAGCAAAATGAAAAAATACTCTATGTGCTTAAAATAATCAGTGAGTCGACCAATGAAAGCCACCCGATGACTGCGCAAAGGCTTAATGAACGGCTGGCGGAATACGGAGCGCAGATGGAGCGCAAGTCAATTTACGCGGCTGTTGACACGCTGATATCCTTCGGGTATGACATACAAAACAGCAAGGCCGAGCCAAAAGGCTATTACATGGCCTCCAGGGACTTTGAGCTGGCAGAAATCAAGCTGCTGGTGGACGCTGTGCAGTCATCCAAGGTGATAACGCACAAAAAGAGCATACAGCTCATAAACAAAATAAAAAAACTCACTGATGACTACAGCGCAAAAGGACTGCAGCGCCAGGTGGTGGTAACCGGCAGGGCCAAGATGGAAAACGAAAGGGTTTATTATTCCATTGATGCCATACATGAAGCCATTGCCAAAAGAAAAAAAATATCGTTTAAATACTGCGAATATGACATAAACAAAAATCTTGTGCCCAGGAAAGGCGGCAGCGAATATATTTATTCTCCCAGCATTCTTATCTGGGATGATGAAAGGTATTATATGGTGGCATATGACGCCAAATATGAGGGCTTCACAAACTTCAGGGCTGATAAAATGATTGATGTAAGCGTGCTGGAAGAAGACGCAGACGAAGCTCCTATGGCGCCGGATGCCGCACAATATGCAAAAAGCGTCTTTTCCATGTTCCACGGTGAATATGAAGAGGTGACAATTGCCGCTGATAACAAATTAATCGGGGCGTTTTTGGACAAATTCGGCATGGACATTATGCTGCGCAGGCATTCGGACATGGAATTTGCAGTGAAAGTAAAGGTGGCAGTGAGCGGCACATTTTTCGCTTGGCTTTTTCAGTACGTTGATTTGGCGAAAATAATCGCACCTGAAAAGGTAGCGGATGAGTATAAAAACCACATCGAAACTGCGCTAAAAGTGTATAGTTAGACCTCAGAGTCCGTATTTTTGGACATTGGATTGTGTAAAATTAAAATATAATCCAAGAAAGAGGTAAATACTATGACAAGCAATAATGTTGTATTTGAAAATCATAATGAACCGAAGCACTATAAAAACTATGCGCCTTTATACAATCTGGGGACCAGAATAATTATAGGAAAGTACGGAACCATGGCGATGGAGCACATGAAAAAGACGGCGCCGCTGGCCTATAAGGCTTACAGCGAGTATCCGGAGTTTAAGTATATGCTGGCCGAAATCAACGAAAACGCGGCGGACTGGGCAGCGAAAGAAAAAGCCAAGCTAAAGAAAAAATACCCTGCGCCTAAAACAGACGACTTTGTAAAACTTGCTGAGCACAACAGCCGCCTGGAAAAAATGGCAGAGCAGGCAGCTATAAAAAAAGTGGTGCTTAAAAAACACATAAGCGACAGTGAAATAAAAAAAGCAAAAAAGGCAAAACACGCTAAAAAACCAAATTCCCTTTTTAAACTTAATTAAACTTAAAGCGTACCATTTGGTACGCTCTTAAGTTTAGAGTATTTAATAATTCGAAGGAAAAAGATTAATTCTGCACAAATACCGGAGTAATAGTAAAAGTACTTTGCCTTATTTCTGATGAAGGAGATGAAGTGGTTTCATCGAAATATATTTCTATTTCCAGCAGGCAGTAATCATCACTGCTGCTGTCGCTGTCGAGAAAAATTTGAGCAAACGACACCTCCGCTAAGCATTGGTTTTTGTATGAAGCAGCGCCGTAAACTTTGTCTGACACTGATTTTGCAAGCCTTTCGCCTTCATACAAAGAAACAGTCCAGTCAATGACTATGCAGCTGCATAATTCACTGTCATCAAAAATAATATTGACCCCTTCAAGCAGCACATCAACGCTGCCTTGGTTAGTTATTACATAGCTTAAAACCTCTCTTTTGCCAGGTGATAAGTTCTGCAGCGTTTCACTGACAGCTGAAGACAATTCATTTGTATTTTTTGGGAGGCTGCTGCAGGCAGAACTTTCCGCAATGGCAACATCTATCATAGAAGTGCCTGCCGCTGCTGCGTTACTTCCTTGCTCAGCATATTTGGCCAGGGCAATGTTTGCCGTAAACAAAACAGATACCAAAAAAATAGCTATGAATATTATCTTTTTCATACTGAACTCCTACTTGTTTGCCGGCATTTTTATATATAGCCGGCAGTACCTGCGTCTTTCCATACCGCTTTTGTCGTTAATGCCATTTGCTCAGTTAAAGAATGTTGATTCATAGTTATCTAATTAATAAATTAATGATACAATTATAAACAGGCGTTTTAAACGGTATTATTTATACAATTAGTTGGTAATTTTTACGAGATATTAAAATCATATGAAAATAAAACAAGAATTATTATAAGAATATTGATTTTATGCAATAAAAAGCACTTTATACAGTAAAAACGCACATTTTAATTGTGCTTAGATAATATTATAATAATAATCAGATGCCAGAAAATGCGCAAAGGATAAAATCACACACTACAAGTAAAAAAATATTGTCTTAAAATGCGGATTGTTATTAAAAGGCTTGTAAGATTTAACTCTGAATTGATTTAAAGCATAATATGTTTAACTGACACTAGTATATGTTATAATATAAAACAAACCAGATATTTAACAAAATACTAATTTAAAATTCTAAGGTACATAAATGAAACTATCTTCAAAAGTATTATTAGTTCTTATTATTTTCGTGGTTTTTGCCGCGTCTTTAATAGTGCTGCAGCTTATTCCCGGCCTTACCCAAAGGCATCTTGAGGACCTTCAGGATGAGTATTCTTTAGCTTTGGAAAATAATATAAATTATATTGAAGGATATTTAGAAGAAATTGAATACGACATTGAATATTTAAGCACAATAAAACAGTTATATGCCGACAGCCAAAACAGCTTTTCATCTTATTTAGACGCTGAATCAGAAGAATTTACATACAATCCAAATGATACAGAAAAACTCATAACGGAGTTCCTTAAAGCTTATAAAGAGTCAAATCCCGTCATTTCAGACATTTTCATCGGATTTGAAGACGGAAGCTTTATTGCTGAAAATCCTTACACATTGATAGGCAACAAGGACGATATTATATATAATTTCGATCCAAGGGTTAGGGCTTGGTATATAGAAGCGCTGAGCAGCCCGGGAGAAATAGTGGTGTCACCTCTTTATCAAAGAATAAAGCTTATTGAAGGCACACAAGAAAATGATGTTGAAAACTATTACCTGACAATTGCAAGAACGGTAGAGGATGAAAGCGGACAGATAATCGGCGTGCTTGGGCTGAATGTAGGGTTTTCGCATTTTTTCGGTCATCTAAGCGATACTACTCGCGGAAGGGTTGTTTCTGTGGGGATATTATTTGATGACAACTTTTACTGTAAGCTGAGCGGAGATACCCTTACAATTGAAAACCTGGCAGCTGACCCGGAAATGGAAGCTATACTAAACACCGAAGAAGAGGGCAATGGATATGAATGCATTAATTACGGAGACGGAAGCTGCATAATAAAAAAGGACTATGACGCGCTGGGTAAATGTATTTTTTATGAAATAGATACAGAGCTCATAAACAACAGCATACGAAAGTTTCTGCGGCCGACTATTGTAACCATTGTGGCGACCATTGCGGTGTTTATATCCTTGATTTTGCTGTTGTTTCAGTACTACATTGTTTCTCCGATAGGAAAGCTGAACAAGGTAACTACAAATATAAGAAACACAATGGATTTGTCTCAGCAAGTCGAATATTTCAGCCGGGATGAAATAGGAAACCTGGCAAGCAATTTCAACTTCCTTATGACTGAAATCAAAGACTACAGAGACCATTTAGATGAGATTGTAAAAATAAGAACCAGAGAACTTATAAAATTCCAGACAGCCATTGAACAAAGCACTTCAGGTGTAGTAATTACAGATATTGATGGAAATATTGAGTATACTAATTACAAATTCACCAAAATCACAGGATATTCACAGGAAGAACTGATTGGTAAAAAACCGCATATATTCAGTTCGGGTTATCACACGCAAGAATTTTATAAGGACTTGTGGGATACTCTTTTAAACGGCAGAGAATGGGAAGGAGTATTTAAGAATAAAAACAAAAAAGGCGAAATTTATTATGACAGAAGCAGCATATTCCCCTTAAGGGATGAAAATGGCAATATAATTAATTTTGTAGCCATAAAAGACGACATTACCGCCAGCAAAATAACCGAAGAAAAGCTTAAAAACGCCCAGGCGGACAACAGGCTGATATTAGAATCTGTGGACGAAGGCATAATTGGCATTGACACTGAAGGCAAGGTGACATTTGTAAATGAAAAGGCCTGCTCACTGCTGGGGTACACAAGAGAAGAAATGATTGGCGAGAGCATAGAGAGCATTACTCTTGAAGACCAAAAAAGGCTGGATTTTGGCAAGTCAAACATTCAGCAGATAATAAATGATATAAGAAAAACAAAAGAGCCGTATTTCAGGCAGGAAATAATAATGAAAAGAGACGGGGAGCAGTTTGTCGCTGAGCTCAGCTGCATTCCGATAATAAGAGACGACAGCCACCTTGGCGCAGTCGTTGTAATTCAGGACCTTACAGAAAAAATAAAAATGAAAAGCAGCCTTGAAACGCTGTTCAGGAACATGCCTACAGGCTTTGCTGAACATGAAATGATTTATGATGAAAATAATAAGGCGGTAAATTACAGGTATCTTAAAATAAATGACTCATTTAAGGAAATTACAGGTTTTACGGACGATATCCTGGGCAGAACAGTGCTAGATGTGATGCCGGAACTGGAAAAAGAATGGCTGGAAGTTTATGAGGATGTTGTTAAAAGGCAGATTCCTAGAAAATTTGAGGAATATTCAGCAGAACTGGACAAATATTTCCGGGTTACGGCGTTTCCTACTGGGGATAATACATTTGCAGTTATTTTTGATGACATTACTGAATCAAAACAGGCCGAAAAGCAAAGGCTGGACAGCGAAAACAGGCTGAGGTTTATTTTTGAAACGACTCCTTTTGCTGTGTTTACCACAGTCAGGGGCATTATACACTACGCAAATCCTAACTTCGAAAAGATGACCGGCCTGGGAGTCCAGGACTCGATTTTTGAAGCCTACTGCAACCCGGAGGACCGCAGGCAGATAGTAAAAAGGATAGGCGAGGGCAAAGATGTAACCAATTTTGAAACCAGATTTTTCAACGCTGCGGGCCAATCCGTGCATGCTTTGCTTTCAGCAACCAGAACAGACATTGAAGGCGAGGAAGGCCTGCTGGGCTGGCTTATGGACATAACAGATATCAAAAAAGCAGAAGAGCAGCTCATAATAGCAAAGGAGCAGGCTGAAGCTGCCACAGAAGCTAAAAGCGACTTTTTGGCAAACATGAGCCACGAGATAAGAACGCCTATGAATGCCGTTATTGGGCTTAACAAGCTGCTGAAGGCGACCGACCTTTCACTAAAGCAAAGCGACTATGTGGACAAAATTGAAAGGTCCGCGGCCCAGCTTATGAACATCATTAATGACATTCTTGATTTTTCAAAAATCGAATCAGGAAAAATGGAAACAGAAAACATAGATTTCAATATTGAAGAAGTCCTCAAAGACCAGATAAGCATTCTTTCGCTAAACGCGTATGAAAAAAACATCGAAATAGTCGTGGATAAAGATAAGAATGTGCCCGGAATGGTAAACGGCGACCCCCACAGGCTGGGGCAGGTGCTGGGTAATTTGGTGAACAATGCCATTAAATTCACCAAAGAAGGATATGTGGTAATAAGCATTGAAACTGAATCTTCAGGCAATGGTGAAGTTAAAATAAAATTCACAGTCAGCGACACAGGAATAGGAATGAGCAGAAAACATATTGAAAATCTGTTTTTGCCCTTCACTCAGGCAGACACGTCAACAACCAGAAAATACGGGGGCACAGGCCTGGGTCTGGTGATAACCAAAGAGCTGGTTGAGATGATGAACGGCGAAATATATGTTTCCAGCCGTGAAAACCAGGGGAGCAGCTTTGAAGTGATTCTGCCGTTTAAAATGGTAAACGAAACAAAGCCTGAGTTCAAAACATCAGCGGAAATTCAAGTGCTGGTAATTGAAGAAAACCAGATGACAAGAGAAATAATAGGCAGGTACTTAGAACAGTTCGGATGCAGGTACACAAACGCTTCATCGGGCAAGCAGGCCGCGGAACTGCTCAAAGAGAGAAAGTTTGACGTCATTTTGCTTAACAACGCCCAAAATGAGATGAACAGCCTGCTTTACAGCAGAATAAAAAAGCTGTATAAGGACAAAAATGCGCCTAAGGTGATTTTCATGCAGAGCGGCAACGAACGAAGCCTGAATTTTGACAATGAAAATAAACCCTTTACTGTGCTTGTAAAGCCTATATTCCCTTCGAACCTTTACAACGCCATTACTGAGAGCATGCAGGACAAAAACATAATAATGAAAATGGAAAGTGCAGACAATGAACTTAATCAGGAAGTTGGAAAAATTAATAAAGCCAGGATTTTAATTGTTGAGGACAATGAGATAAACAGGCTTGTGGCAAAAGACATTCTTTTGAACGCGGGTTTTGCTGTAGGCGAAGCTGAGAACGGAAAAGATGCAGTTGAGAAAGTAGAAAGGGAAAAATATGACCTGGTGCTAATGGACATACAAATGCCGGTGCTTGACGGATATGAAGCCACAGAAATAATAAGGGAAAAATATACTAAGCAGGAGCTGCCGATTATTGCATTAACTGCAGACGCAGTGATTGAAACCAGAAATAAAGTTTTCGCCCTGGGAATGAATGATTATCTTAGCAAGCCAATTGACATGGATAAGCTTTTCAGCAAGCTGGTAAAATGGCTGAAAATTAAAAATTCGTTCAGCCTGCCTCAGGAAAAAAACGACAAGTCTAAACTTATTGAAACCATAAAAACAATTCTTTATGATTTTGACGTTGAGGACGCGCTTAAACGCATAGGCGGAAATATAAACTTTTACCTAAAGATATTAAATAAATACGCCGGTGAAAACGCGGACCTTGTTGACCGCCTGCGAGAACACTACAATAATGAAGACTATGAACAATTTAAGTTTTTGGTTCATTCGGCAAAGGGCGTGGCCTCATACGTGGGTGCTGATACACTTAAAAACATATTTATTGAAATAGAAACCAGTTTACGTGAAAAAGGCCCGAACAATACTATAAGAGCCCGAATACTGGACGTGGAAAAGCTGATTAAAAATATGTTCACGGAAATCAGGCTGCTAAACACAAAATTCAAAGATGACGGTATGTTGTCAATCGCGCAAGATTCCCAAAACGAGAAAGAAGAAGCGGGAAGAGAATTAGATACGCTTATCAGCAGACTTAAAGAAAAAAGCAATGATATAGATAATTTAATAAACAGTCTTAAATTCAGAATTACAAATAAGAACATTCAGGGCATGCTGGCTCTGGTAAAAGATTATGTAAAAACAGCTGATTTTGACAAGGGGTTAATTATAGCTGAAAACATAAAAGAGATGAAAAGAGATTTGAACCTATAAGTTACAGTGTGAGTATTTTTTATAATAAAACAAATAGTTCACAAAATTTTGATATTTTAATCAGACATTCTTAATTTTTTTATGGTAAAATACTCCTAATTTATGAAGATAATATATATATAAAAGGCTTCATAAAGATTTGGAGGGGTAATGAAGAAGACTTTTTTTACAAGTGCAGCAAGTACAACTATATTTTTCGCTATAAATACTTCAATATTTTTGGTGCTAATAGGAACAGTTGTATATTACGCTGATAAATTCGGAGGCGTAAAAATTGACATTCCTTGGATAATGCTGTTTTCGACTATCTTTTTCATTATAGTTATCAATGCACATTTCGCGTTTTTGGGGATGCTCAGCAGAGTGGTTATAACAGAGGATAAAATCTGTTTTTACAGAATTTTAAAACCTAACTACTGCGTTTTATGGGATAATGTTAAAAAAACAGAGACAACAAGGCAGATGAGAGCCTATAAAAGCACAAAAGTAATGTCGGTGATTAATGTCACTGGGTATGATGAAATTTTAGAAAAAGATGTTACAATCCGGGTGGAATACCGCAGCTCAATAAACGAGATAATAAGTGACTGCATGGCAAAAAGCAAAGAAAAGCAGGCACAAAAAATCAACAAATACTTCGATTAATCTATATAATATAATTCGCAGCATAGGAAGGCTCCACGTGGGCCTTTTTATGCACTTTGTTATTAAAGCAAGAGTGTATTTTGTTGACTTAGCGGCATATGGATTGTATAATTAAATGAATATTTTACCAGATTGTGAAAAGGAAATTTGAATGGTTTTTTCAAGCCTGACTTTTTTATTATTATTTATCCCGGCGCTTATACCGCTTTATTTTTTTGGAGATTTACTCTTTAAAAAGGAAGGCGGGGCAATACGATGGAAAAACGGAATACTGCTTATTTTTTCGCTGCTTTTTTACGGATGGGGAGAGCCAGTGTGGATACTTGCTATGCTCTTTTCCACTGCGGTCAATTACATTAGCGCTTTGGTCATTGTAAAAAGTAAAAAAGCATGGATTAAAAAGATAGTTTTAGCGCTTGGGGTTGTTATCTCTTTGGCGTCACTTGTTTACTTTAAATACGCCGCGTTTTTCGTTAATTCGGTTTCGTCGCTTTTTTCCTTGGGTATAAGCCTCCCTAAGCTTACGCTTCCTATAGGGATTTCCTTTTATACTTTTCAGATTCTCACATATACCATTGATGTATACCGCGAGGACGCCCCGTACCAGAAAAATCCGCTGCGGCTGCTATTGTATGTCAGCTGTTTTCCGCAGCTTATCGCGGGGCCGATTGTGCAGTACGGCGACGTGGCATTAAGCATATCCAAAAGAAGCACTACAGTTGAGGATTTTGCGGCAGGGATGCGGCGGTTCGCCATAGGCCTTGGGAAAAAAGTGCTTATAGCCAACATTTGCGGCGAGGCATTGAATGCTCTGCCTTCAGCGGGCAGCGATATGTCGTTGACGGGGGCGTGGCTGGGAGCATTGCTTTACGCCCTGCAGATTTATTTTGACTTTTCCGCCTATTCCGACATGGCAATTGGCCTTGGCAGGGTAATAGGGTTTAAATACAAAGAAAACTTTAACTATCCGTATATATCATCATCCATTACGGAATTTTGGCGCAGGTGGCACATGTCCCTTTCGGGCTTTTTCAGGAAATATGTTTACATTCCGCTGGGCGGCAACAGAAAAGGCGACAAAAGAACTGCGCTTAATCTTATGATAGTGTGGTCACTAACCGGGCTATGGCACGGGGCCAGCTGGAACTTTGTGGCCTGGGGCATGTATTACGGCATTTTGCTGCTTGCGGAAAAATTCGTTTTCCCGGAGGCAGTTGAAAAGACTCCGAAAGTGTTGAGGCATGTTTTCACCCTGGCGGCGGTGCTTTTTGGCTGGGTGATATTTTACCATACAGATACAGCAGAAATGTTTGCTCACCTAAAAGCGATGGTGGGATTGAGCGGGGTAATAATTGACGAGGGCACAATAAGCGTGATTAAAACCTATACGGTGTTTCCCATACTGGGCATGATTTTGTCAACGCCCATACTGCCGGCACTTAAAAAGCTAACTATGAAAAAACAATGGCTTGAAAGAGCGAGCATAATTGCAGGCACAATCCTGCTTACTGCTGTGCTTATTTTATCTATATTGTTTTTGGTCGGCGAAAGCTACAATCCGTTTATCTACTTCAGGTTTTAGGAGAATGGTATGAAACATAAATTTTCATTTATAATAACCCTGTGGTGGGTGATTCTCATGGGCTTTTTGGGCGGCATGATAATTTATCTTGCGCCAAAAGAAGAAAGAATAAGCCAAGAGGAAAACAGAAACCTGGCTGGCGCGCCGGAGTTATCATTTGAAACCATTATTGACAGCAGCTTTATGAGCGGAGTGGAAAATTACCTTTCGGATGGCTTTTTTGAAAGGCTGACGATGGTGGAGTTGTCATCCCGGATAAAAGCAGTGTTTAACGTAAAATCAGAAGAGGAAATGCTTGACGTTGACATGGAGCAGGCCGTCAATGAATTTATGGAAGAGGCCGAGCAGGAAAACGAAGAAATGGGAATATCAGATGCAGAGGAAATGCAGCTGCAGGACGGCGAGTCCGCTGGCAGCGATGAACAAACCGAGCTTGCGCAGGGGGATGACTACACATTCTGGCTGGATTTTTCAGACGGCAGCACAAGGGTTGTTTACACTTACCCGGTGGAGCACCTTGAAACATCCATTGAGGCCTTGAACGCATACCGCGAAGCCCTGCCGGAGGACGGGGAGCTGCACTATTTCCAGATCCCTTGGTTATTTGGCAAATATACTTATAGAAGATGACGCAGGCAAATACGCCGGCTGGGGCTGCGACGCGGAAGATTACATGCAGAGCAAGGCAGTTGAGGGCGTATACATACACAATGGGCCGGAAATACTCGAGCCATATCTTTTGGCAGGCGAGCTGGCATATTACACCACGGACTACCACTGGTCGGCATTGGGGGCTTATTACGGACTTGTGGGCATAAGGGAGGACATGGGGCTGCCTTACGCCGAATATGACGACTATGAATATACAATATATGACTGCTATGTGGGGCACGGCAACGCAGATAACCCGGCAGCAAGGGCAAAAACCGACAGGCTGGAAGTAATGCACACGCTTTTGCCGGTGCAGGAGAGCATAAGGATAGAGAATTTAACTGAATACGAAGATGTACCGTATATGTACTACAACCTGAAAAGCTATCTTGCGTACCTTTCAGGCACTATGGGGCCCTGGCGCAGGATAGTGACAGGAGCCGGCACAGGACGCACATGCATGGTGGTTATTGATTCATTCGGCAATGCTTTTACCCCGTACCTTTTCCCGTATTACGACGAGGTTTATATTCTGGATTTACGCCCTGCATATTATTCCAGCTACACTGCGGGCGCCAGCGTGAGAGAATACATCGAATATTACAGCATTGACGACGCATACATTATGCTTTCCACGTCATCGAGCATGAACTCGGGATACATGCTTAATTACTTACTGAAATACCTGGATAAATGATATGAAAAAGACTCAAAATGACAATCAAAGAAAATTTGTAATAAAAACCGTGATTATTTCGGCGGTGCTTTTGCTTATT
>CAZDZB010000071.1:0-11554 GCA_964509795.1 uncultured Christensenellaceae bacterium
AAATGGACAATGCCGTAACCGCCGAAAAACAAAATATAAGATGCAGGTATAATATAGTTTGATATTAGAAGCATCGACAGGATGCTGACAGATATAAAAGACATGAAGACATGTCTTTTTTTGTATCCTGCGGAGCACAAAAGCCCGTTTAAAAGAGACGCTAAAAACAGCATGGATAATTTAACTGTGGGAAGCACCAATGTTAAAAGCAAAATTACAATTTGCAAAGCTGTTGACACAGACAGAACTGTAAGCTTTTTTGCAGTCAATTTTAACAGCATCCTATCAAGTCGCCGCCCATGCATTCACAGCAGCAGTCTGCGCAGATAAGGCTTGAACATACGTTGCAGGCTGAGCATTCTGTGCCGCTCATGTTATTTCTCTGTCCGTAAAACGCTGTATTTGAATTTCTCATGTTGTTTGCTGACCTTGCGTATTCGGCATTGTTGGGCTCCATTCTGTATGCCGTGTTGTAAAAGGTGTTAGCCTGCGCGTACATACCCATTTTGGACATGCACACTCCTCTTAAATAATACCACTCTGCTGTGTGTGTACCTATTGAGTCAAGGGCGGCAACAGCCTCACTTATCCTGTTGGCGTTGATAAGCTGGCGAACCTGGCTTAAGGTGGAGGATTGGCTTGACGAAGAGCTTCTATAGCTGCTGTTTGAGGAGGAATTGCCGTTTTTTCCGGACAACATATCATATGCCTGATTAATCTGCTGCATTTTTTCTTCGGCCAAATCACCCAGAGGATTGTCTGCGTATTTATCGGGGTGGTATTTTTTTACTAAATTTCTGTAAGCAGTTTTTATTTCTTCCTGCGTTGCGTTGGGACTAATTTCGAGTACTTTATAAGGATCCATCTTGTGCCTCTCTAATTGTTTTCATTTATATTTAATTTAAAAAAGATTCTATCGGCTGTCAAAGGCAATGACAAGTAAATTATGTTGTCAATAAATTCGCCCGCGTCTTTCAGGCTGAGCAAATCCCTGGCTTTTGCTGCCTGGACCAGCGAATATGTCATCACTTCTTTTGCAGTCTCTACATTATCTTTGTCTATTTTACCATCATTTATTAAAGGATTGTAGTTGTTTTTTTTAATATCTTCATAAACATCATCCATGGCGTCAGCGAGATAAATCCATATCCCTAAGTTTTTCAAAAGAACAGCCAAAGCCCTTTTGTCACTGCTGTTTTTAATGGGGGCGTACTTTCCCACAGCTTCCATAATGTCCGCTGTTGCTGAAGCGGGATAATCAATGCATTTCTCATGTTCGGATTCGTATTTATGCAGTCTATCAAGATGATTTGCCATTTCTGTGTCAAGAGACGCATATTTTTTCTTTGACTTTTTATATCCTCTGTGTATCATCAATTTTCCAGCAGGAGCATAAAATTTCTTTTCATCAATCCACATGTCGCTTAGCTTGTTGTATGTAAGCAGGCTTGTTATATGGGCACAGTATTGCAAAGTGCCGTTATCCTTAGCCATCGGCCTTTTTTTCAAAGGATGCGCAGCACATGCCTGATTGGTGATAATGAAATTTTCCCCTGAAAGTTCGGCTATTAGATAGGCAAAAGCTGCCATATCATACTGAAGCCCCAGCCTTGAAAGCTGGGAACAATTTTTGCCCAGGGACTTGCATAGTCCGCAGTATATGGCTTTATATTTATCATGCTGCCTTACTTTAAGCTCGCTGACCAAAGGCCTTACGTATCCAAACATTTTTTAATTATATCATTAATTCAGTGCTTTTTCTATAATGAGATGCAAACCTTACATAAGAACCGCCCAAAACAGCAGTACGCTGTTTTAATTCGCATAATATCCGATGCAATAGGCTAGAGTGCCTAATATACAGTGAAAAAAGAGTTTGTTACTTTTGAATTTTCGGTTGACACAAGGAGATATTAGTGCTATTATTCGAATTGACTGACCGGTCAGTCAGTTAATATATAAAAATTAAAGGTGAAAAAAGATGAGTATTCCTAAATTTTCGGTAAAAAGGCCTGTAACTATAGTTATGGTCCTGTTGATAGTACTACTTCTTGGGATTGTGTCGGTTACATCACTGAAAACAGATTTGTTTCCTAACATGAATCTGCCGTATGTGATAATAAGCACTTCATATGACGGTGCAGCTCCCGAAGTAGTGGAAATGATGGTAACAAAACCAACAGAGGGCTCAATGGCTACAGTAAGCAATATTGAGTCAATTGAGTCAATGTCTACGGAAGGAAATTCAGTAGTAATACTGGAATTCAGCGATGACACAGACATGGACAGCGCAATATTGGAAATACGAGAAAGCCTGGATTTAATTAACGGCTATCTTCCTGATGGCGTAGGCAATCCAATAATCCTGGAGATAAACCCTGACATGATGCCGGTTCTGTATTTTTCCGTTTCGATTGAAGGCAAGGATTTGTCAGAAGCTTCTATGTGGATAGAAGATGAAATAGTTCCAAAATTCGAAAGAATCGAAGGCGTTGCTCAGGTTAATGCAATGGGGACTGCGCAAGATGAGGTTCACATAGTGATTGACAACGAAGCTTTGCTTGAAAAGAACAAAGAGCTGGCAGAGGAACTTTATGGCATGGCATTTGCAGAAGACGATGACGGCAATTACGTTCCTGAAGTTCCGGAAATAATTACATCTGACAGCATAAAGGCGATAATAACGGGCCAGAATTTCTCAATGCCCTCCGGGTATGTAGTCGACGGCGAATATGACTATATGGTAAGGATAGGAGATGAGCTGGAGAGCGTTGATGATTTTGACAATCTGAGCGTTTATTACAATGAAGACGCTGAAATTGATGTAAGGCTGAGTGATGTTGCCTCCGTTTCAATGGAAGATACATCTGAGGATACATATACTTACGTCAATGGCGAAAAGGCAATACTGCTTTCGATACAAAAGCAGACAACCTACGCCACAACAGAAGTTGCAGAAAAGGTAAGCACAGAAATCACAGAGCTTGAAAACGAATATGGCGATGACATAAAAATAGAAGTAATAATGGACCAGGCCGAATACATTGAGATGGCTGTAGGTTCAATTAAAAACAATCTTATTTACGGTGCTGTGCTGGCAGTAATCATTTTGTTTATATTCCTGCGCAATCTGCGCCCGACATTTATCGTAGGCGTGGCTATACCAATAAGTTTGTTTGCCGCTTTTGCGATGATGTACTTTTTGAAAATAGATTTAAACATTGTTTCAATGGGAGGGCTTGCCCTCGGCATAGGAATGCTGGTGGACAACGCCATAGTAGTAATTGAGAATATTTACCGCATGAGAAGCGAAGGCGAAAGCGCCAAAAAGGCAGCAGTTAAGGGAGCCAAACAGGTGGCGGGCGCCATCACGGCATCAACCCTGACAACTGTTTCTGTGTTTTTACCCATAGTGTTTATGAGCGGTTTTACAGCCGAAATATTTAAGGAAATGGCAATAACAATTTCCTGTGCCCTCCTTGCTTCGCTGTTTATTGCGCTTACCTTTGTGCCCATGGCGAGCTCAAAGCTTCTGACCAAGAAGCCTAAGAAGCCGACAAAGAGGTTTAGAAAATTTGTAAAAGCTTATGAATCATCATTAAAAAGCGTGCTTAAGGCCAAAGTACTCTTTATCGCGATAGCAATTATATTATTTGCAGCCAGCATTTACGGAGCTATGCAGGTGGGAGTTGAATACATGCCGGACTCTGACACAGGCCAGATAACAGTTGATATTGAAATGCCCGACGGGTCAACGTTCGAAGACACCGCTGAGATGATGGACAAAATCACTGAGATTGCGCTGCGAATTGAAGGAGTGGACACTGTGGGCGCCACAATTGGCAGCAGTATGTTTATGGGATTTAACTCATCTGGTGCGGGTGAGGGCAGCCTTTATATACTTGTTGATGAAAACACTTCAAGGAAAACAATGAGCATTTCAGAAGAGTTAAGAGAAGACACTGATCACCTTGACTGCAAAATAGAGGTGACAGACCAGGCGATGGACCCTTCAGTCCTGGCAGGGGGCTCCGGCATAAGCATTGAGGTCAAAGGCCCGGAATTTGAAGAGCTGGAAGAGATAGCAGAAGACGTTGCGGACATAGTTGACAGCGTAGACGGCACAACAGAAATAGAAAACGGCATTGAAAAAGATGCACCTGAAATAAAAGTGGAAGTCAACAAAGACAAAGCTTTGGAAAACGGTTTAACAGTTGTCCAGGTATACAGCATTATTAACTCGTCAGTATCTCCTGACAATACAGTAACAACAATTAATGAAAATTCAAGAGAATATGACGTATTATTGATAGACGAAACACAAGTTATTGACACCAAAGAAGAACTCGAAAACCTGGAAATAATGAATGCGTACGGTGAGGTAATAACTGTATCAGACATTGCTGATGTTTATTTTGAGGAAGGATACACAACAATCACAAGATCAGAGCAGGAACGCGTGCTTACGGTGACTTCCAAATTGAAGAACGGATACAACATCGGCCTTGTAAGCGGAGACATTGAAGATTTGCTGGATGATTACGACGTGCCGGAAGGATACACCGTGGAAATAGCCGGAGAAAACGAGATGATAATGGATGCTCTTGAGGATTTGGGTGTGGTGCTTTTGCTTGCGGTTCTGCTTATATACATGATTATGGCAGCGCAGTTTGAATCATTGAAATACCCGTTTATAGTGATGTCTTGCATACCATTGGCATTTACAGGCGGGTTTATAGCCCTGATTGTTACAAGCAACCCCATATCTATAATTTCGGCAATCGGATTTATCGTGCTGGTCGGCGTGGTGGTAAACAACGGAATTGTAATGGTGGATTACACAAACAAACTGAAAGAACAGGGAATGCATTATACAGAAGCTGTAATAAAAGCGGGAAAAACAAGAATACGCCCAATTATTATGACAGCGCTTACAACAGTTTTCGCTTTGTCTACTATGGCTATCGGAGTAGGCAGAGGAGCTGAAATGATGCAGCCATTAGCAATAACGGCAATCGGCGGACTGCTTTACTCAACGCTGCTGACATTGTTTATTATTCCTTCAATATACGCCCTTATGGACCAGGCGGAAGAAAAGCGCAAAGAAAGAAGGGAATTTGCTGAAAGGAACATGAAAAGAAAATCCGACGCAAAGGCAAAGTAAGGAGAAGCTATGCCGGAAGATAATAAAAAAGAAAAAATCTATGATGCCGTTATGCAGCTTATAAAGGAAGGCAAGAACATGAAGACTATTAAAGTTTCAGAGATTGCTGACAGAGCGGGCATAGGCAAAGGTTCAATTTATTTGTATTTTGCATCAAAGGACGATGTGATAGTGGAAGCGGCTAAACATTTCCTAAACACCTGGCTTAAGCCCTTCAAAGAATTTGTAATAGAAGAAGACAGGGAATTTAAACAGTCAGTATTGGAATTTTTGGGAATTCACCTAAAGCTGCTTGAAGAATACCATGAGTTTTTTACTCCTCAAAAAGGCCCGGACTACATCAATGTATTCAATGCGGATACATTGCCCGGCACCATAGAGGTTGTGAGGAAATCCCGGCTGGAGTATCTGGAAATTCTAGAAAACCTCTTAAAAGAGGGGATGCGACAGAAATATATTTCATACGTAAACCGCTATTCAGTGAATGTAACCGCGGAATCCATAATGCTTATTATTAAGTATCTTGCATTTAAAGATGAGTTTGAAGGGGAGATTGAGCTTTCCGAAGAGCAGTGCAAGGATCTGATATATGATATGATACTGAGAGTATGCAGATAGATAAAAAGCCTGCCTTAACGGCGGGCTTTTTGCTGCAATAAACAAAATAATCAGCAATTAATCTTATATGATATAATTAAACAAACGACACTTAAGGAACAAAACGATGAAAAACAAAATAGTCTACCCGGATTATGAAAACAGCATACTTGGCATTCCCAACTCCATATTGAAATACTGTGGAGTAAAGCCCCTGCACAAAACATCGGGTGTGCTTGATGAATACTTAAAGAAGGATTATAAAAACGTTGTGGTTATGCTTTTTGACGGTATGGGTATGGACTGCATTGAAAATAACTTTTCCGAAGAAGACACCTTCTTCCGAGACAACATTAAGGCTGAACTAAGCTCGGTGTATCTGTGCACCACAACGGCAGCAACAACATCGATGGTGACCGCCCAAAGCCCCATAGAGCACGGCTGGCTGGGGTGGAGCTGCTACTTTGAAGAGATTGGCAAGCTGGTAAACATATTCATCAATGACGACGGAACTATTGCTGATGGGGTGCTAGTCGCTGAATATAATGTTGCGGATAAATATATGCATTACAAATCCATATTTGAAATAATAAATGAGCACGGTAACGGCATAAAGGCTGATAACGTTTCAAGATACGGTACGGTGCTGATAGAAGATTTGGATGAATTGTTTGAGCAAACAAAGAAATTATGCGAGGACAGTCAAAGAAGGTTTATATATACCTACTGGAACCAGCCCGACGGAAAGATGCATGTGTGCGGGTGCTATCATAAAAAGGTTCGGCGTGTTTTAAAGGAAATACAGGACAAGACGCAGGAGCTTGCAAAAAGCTGCAAGGACACATTGATAATTGTTACAGCGGACCACGGGCTTTTGGACTGCGGAGTGAAGGTGATTGGACATTATCCCCAAATAGAAAAATATCTGCGCTGCCCCACGGGCTTAGAGCCCCGGTGCAACTCATATTACATAAAAGGGGGCATGACAGATGAATTCACCAAAGCCTTTAAAAAAGAGTTTGGCGATGAGTTTGTATTATATACCAAAGAAGAGTTCCTGCAAAAGGGATTTTTGGGCGAAGGAACGCCGCATAAAAAATCATTGGATTTTCTGGGAGACATCATCGCTGTCGCCGTGGGAGAGACCGCCCTGTGGCATGACATAGGAGCGGACACGAAATTCAAGGCACTGCACGGAGGGATGACGGAAAAAGAGATGAAAGTGCCGTTGATTGTGCTGGAAAGCTAGGCTGTAGAATAAGATGCCTAACGGGTCAAGACTTTCAGATGAGGTCACTTGTATTGCTCGCCAATCGAATCAAAATTGTCTGTGGCGTACAAATTTTAATTCTCCAACATATAGAATTTCGCTTAGGATTAAGCGACTTGCTATTATAAGTTAGCATCGCCTTCGCTAAATCGTTCACAAACGATTTTTCTCGTTGGCTGGAAGTCAATAGAAGTTAGTTTAAAGGGGGATACGGGATTACTTAATTTAGAGAAGTTCTGAGGATGATATTAGTTATACTAGAATATATTACACACAGATTATATGACATTTTAGGCATATTTTATTGGTGCAAACTTATTTTTATGGTATAATTCTTCATATAATTCTAATGGGGGAAAGGTTTAATGAACATTCTACCTAAAAAAATTGTAATTATCTTTTTATCCATTTTTGCAGTTTTACTAATTTTAGTTATTGCGGACAAAGTAAAAATGACAAGGACATCACAGTCAGATAGGATTGTAAAATATGTAAGCATTAATTATCGTGATTCATGGCATGATAATGAGTACGTGTATTTTAAGAATTCAGTTGAGTGGAGCAATTACAACGATAAAGATTTGTGGGGTTATGTATACGCATCTATACCAAATGGGAATGAAGAAATTCTCTATGCTTACGATGCTGATACCGGAGAAAAGGAACTTATACATATTAAAGCGAATACACGAACTGTAACTGTACTTACATTTAGAGGGAGCTGGCTTGGAGAATATAGTAAAAGTGCCAGATGCGAACCGATAGATATAGTTTTTGAAGCTGTTGATATTAATGATGTAAATTAACAATAAATGCGCTATTTTAAATTATGGTATACAATATAAATTATAGCGAGAATCAATATTTTTAATTTTACTGAAGTTTTACTCAGACTCAGATTTTTAATTCAATAAAGAGTAAAAGTATTCATAGTTCCAATTAGTTTGTGGATAGTAAGGATTTTAAAGGAACTAGTCCTTTTAACGGAGGGTTGGGGCAGAGCCCCATAAATAAAAAAAGCCATCTGCATTAAGCAAATGGCTCTATCATAATGCTAATTTGTTTTATTTATTTCTTAATCTCTTTATGCCTTTTTCAATCTCCATATAAACAAGCATAAGCACTGATGAACCAATTGCAACCAGCCACTGCCAGCCATCCAGCATAACCAGCGAGAATGCTGTTCTTATTGGTTCAATTACTACAACCAATATCTGCAGCAGCGCTGAAACTACAAAGGCAAGTATCATAGATTTGTTTGTAAATGGTCCTGACATAAATGACTTTTCGTCAAACCTGCTGCCAAGCGCGTGGAAAAGCTGCGTCAATCCCAATGTAACGAATGCCATTGTTGTCGCCGTGATGCTATCGAACGCGTTAAGAGCGTAAATGTAAACGCCCAATGCTATGCCGCCCTCTACGGCTCCGTGGGTTAATATTTCAAACCACATTTTTTTATTGAAAAACGGGGCCTTGCTGTCTCTTGGAGCGCGGTTCATCACGTCACCTTCGGCGGGCTCAACTCCCAGAGCCAAGGCGGGGAATGTATCTGTTACCAGGTTAATCCAAAGAATGTGCACGGGCTTGAAAAGCTGCCAGCTTAGCATGGTGGCTATAAACAATGCTATTACCTCGCCCATGTTTGATGAAAGCAGGAATTTTACGGCTTTTTTGATATTTGTAAATATCTTTCTGCCTTCTTCCACGGCCGACACTATGGTGGCGAAATTATCATCCGTTAATACCATGTCCGAGGCTGCCTTGGAAACGTCAGTGCCGGTTATGCCCATGCCCACGCCTATGTCGGCGCTCTTTATGGCTGGAGCGTCATTTACGCCGTCTCCTGTCATTGCAACAATCATGCCCTTGCGCTGCCAGGAATC
Source organism: uncultured Christensenellaceae bacterium (assembly GCA_964509795.1). GTDB lineage: Bacteria > Bacillota > Clostridia > Christensenellales > UMGS416 > JAFGUF01. The sequence continues at coordinate 8,915 of CAZDZB010000071.1, forward strand.
AACAATGCGTACCTTGTGTTCGGGCGAAACCCTGGCGTATACGCATACGTCCTCCACCAGGTTGTCCAGCTCATCATCTGTAAGCTGCTCTATTTCCCTGCCTTCAATGGCTTTCTTGCTCTCGTCGAGTATACCAAGCTTTTTGGCGATGGCAGAGGCTGTTATCTTGTGGTCACCTGTAATCATTATTGGTCGGATGCCGGCCTTTAGGCATTTGGCTACCGCGTCTTTGGCCTCTGGCCTCGGCGGATCCATTTCTGCGCAAAGCCCGAGGAAGATCAAATCGTGCTCGGCGTTGTCTTTGTCTTTGATATGCTTTTCTTTCTGTTCTTTTTTGGCGAATGCCAAAACCCGCAGAGCATTGTCTGCCATTTCTGTGTTGGTATCCAGTATCTTCTGCTTGGTTTTATCGTCCAGTTTAACTATTTTGCCGTTGAGCATTATTTTGCTGCAGCGCTCTATAAGAATGTCAGGAGCGCCTTTGGTGTACATGGTGTATGGCCCTTTGCCTGTGAGTACGCTCATTAGTTTTCTATTTGAATCAAATGGTATCTCGTCATGGCGTACTCTTGATCGGAGGTCTTCCTCGGTGTATAGGCCGCAGTGCAGCGCAAAGTCCATCATGGCAGTTTCTGTGGGGTCGCCTATTGGATTGTCATTGTCATCTAAATTTGAGTCGTTGCATAAAGCCATACAGTGGACGACCTCTATTAACTCAGGAGAGTGTGATGACATATCATGCTCTTTTGTCAGGTTGGCGTAAACATACTCAACAGTCATTTTGTTCATTGTAAGAGTGCCTGTTTTATCTGAACATATTATGTTTGTTGAGCCAAGCGTTTCAACTGCTGGCAGCTTCCTTATTATCGCTCCCTGCTTTGCCATGCGGTTCATGCCCATGGCAAGAACAATAGTTACAACTGTAGCCAATCCTTCAGGAATGGCCGCAACAGCTAGTGAAACGGCTATAAAGAACATGTCGAATATTTCCCGGCCGGTAATTAACCCTATCACAAAGATAAGGACGGCAATGCCGATAACGCCCAAACTGATTATTTTTGATATCTGGGCAATCTGCTTTTGAAGAGGCGTTACCTCATCTTCAGTGGCAGCCAGCTTGCCCGCAATTTTGCCCATTTCCGTGTTGATACCGGTGCCTATAACAACCCCTGCGCCTCTGCCATAGGAAATGGACGTACCCATAAAGGCCATGTTCTTTTTGTCGCCCACCACTGCGTGTTCATCTTTTATGGGTTCAGTTATTTTTATTACGGCCTCAGATTCGCCTGTCAGTGCGCTTTCAACGGCTGAGAGGGTTGCGCTGTCTGTCACCCGCAAATCGGCACCCACGCTCATTCCGGCTTCCAATATTACTACGTCACCCACGACTAAGTCAGATGAATCAATAACTGTGACTTTGCCGTCACGCACAACTGTTGACTTTGGCGCGGCAAGGGATTTAAGGCTCTCCAATGCGGCCTCGGCGCGGGCTTCCTGAATGGTGCCCATCACCGAGTTTAAAAGCACTACTATAAATATAATAATAGCGTCTGTCATTTCGCCTAAGATTAATGATATTATGCTGGCGCCCAGCAGCACCCAAATCATTACGTTTTTAAACTGCTGCAGGAAAATGCCGAAGACGGTTTTTTTGTCTCCTTCGGGAAGAACATTCGGCCCGTTTGAGGCGAGCCGCCTGGCTGCTTCATCCGGCGTCAGCCCCATGGTCTGAGTGCCTAAGTCAGACATTATCTCATCGACACTCATCATATGGAATTTACTTTTTTCATTCATCATCATTTACCAGTTTTTCAATAAGCTTTTGAGACCTTTCGATAAATGTAGTTAATTCTTTCTGCTCCATCATGCCTGAGGTCAATCTGGCAAGGTCGTATATCTGCAGGCAGATTTCATCCTGCTGTTTGCCTTGCTTTTCATCGGACAATATTTTTTCAACGACGGGGCTGCTTGTGTTCAAGACAAGCTGGGCCTGGTCTTTTATGAAGTCCATGTTGTTCATGCCGAACATATTGCTCTCCTGCATGCGCTGCATGTTTTCATCCAGCTTTATTGCTGCGATAGTATCTTTTGATTTCAGCGCCTCAAATTCCACGTTGAGTTTTTCTTTGCCGGTTGCTCTCGCAAACGCTTTTTTAAGCATTTCTTTGTCGGAGTCTGTCAGTTTCACTTCATCTTTTAATTCATCAGGAGTTTCGCTGTCTACACGCACAAACCTTAAGCCTGGACGTTTCATCTCAAGGTGCTGGATGAAATGCGGGTCAATCATGGTGTCCAGCATGCCTACAGGAATGCCGGCCTCTTTATAAAGCTCAATTTGTGATTTCTGCCTGTCCGCGTTTGTGCTGTAATAAACTTTCTTTTCTTTGCCTTCCTCTGTTTCGGGCAGGAACTCGGCAAGAGTTACATATTTATCGTCTTGGTTTTTGATTAGCACAAATTCTTCTGCCTGCTTTGCGAAGAGCTCATCGCGGATGCATCCGTATTTTACAAAGGGATGAATATCCGCCCAGTAAGTTTCATAATTTTCACGTTCATTGTTAAACAGCGATTTCAACTTGTCCGCGACTTTTTTTACTATATGGGCAGGTATTTTCTGCACTTCTTTGTCGTTCTGCAAAA
>CAZDZB010000072.1:0-11362 GCA_964509795.1 uncultured Christensenellaceae bacterium
CGAACCCCAACTACAAGCAAGTAAGCGGGGTGATTTATTCTTCGGACGGCAAAACATTAATCGCATACCCCACAGGAAAATCTGATGTTATTTTTTTCCTTGCTGACGGCGTGGAAACATTAGCCCCCTATTCATTTACAGGATGTCAAAATCTCAGAGAAGTAACATTGTCATCCACCGTGAGTGAAGTGTCCAACGCCTTTTCTGACTGCGGTTCCCTGCAGCAGATTTATGTTAAGACATCCAGCATATATTTTTCTTCAATAAACGGAGTGCTTTTTTCAAAAGATGGCCAGATACTCGTTCAATACCCCGGAGGCAAAACAAGTACAACCTATACAATGCCAAACATTGCGGCGTCAATAGCAGCCAACGCTTTCACCGCTCAGCATTATCTGCAGGCCATTACCCTGCCAAGCAGCGTTACTTTCATCGGCAGCTACGCCTTCAGAGGCTGCGACAGCCTGAGCAAGCTGATTGTCCCTGAAAGCGTGACTAACTTTGCTTCCAATTGCTTATCAGGCGCCGAAAATCTAAAAGTATGGGGATACCCAAAATCCAAAGCCGAAGAATACACAAGCGCCAATAATATTCCTTTTGTGGCAATGGGTTCAACAAGCGAATGGACTTACGCAGACAACGGCGACGGCACATGCAGCATAACAGGCTATACTGGCACATCAAATGACGTGTACGTTCCTTCTGTAATAAATGACTTATGGGTAAACACCATTGAATACACAGCATTCAGCGAATGCACAACAATTGAATACATTACTTTTTATGAGTCAGTAAGCACCATAGAGGCGGCCAAAAGCGACGGCACCTCATACATCTTTGAGGACTGTTCATCCTTAAGGGAAGTGTACCTTCCCGCCAGCCTGGAAAAATTCCAGACATACACAGCCTCCTATAAGCCCTTCAAGGGGTGCACTGCCCTTATAAACATAATAGTGGATGACGGCAGTTCAAGCTTTTACGATACAGACGGCGTTCTTTTTTCCTGGGATAAAAAACTCATAGTTTACCCAAGCGGCAGGACAGCATCAAGCTATAGCATTCCAAGCGGAACCACAGGCATATCCTACGCAGCCTTTGACAACAATAACCTGCGTGATTTAATTGTGCCGGGAAGCGTTACGATAATAAACAAAGGCACAGAGGCGACATTCAAAAACAATATCGAATCCGTGTATCTGGAAGAGGGCGTGGAAACAGTGGCCTATGACGCTTTTTCAAAGACCACTGCCATGGATATATATTTCCCGCCGACTGTAACAACAATCACAGGAAGTCCAAGCCCCGGTTCCGGGCATGTATTCTATGTGTATCAGGGTTCAGCCCCGCTTTTGTTCGCCCAGGAAAATGACATTGAATATGTATTGCTCTGCATTGTTACTTTCAATAGCAACGGCGGCACCGCGGTAAACCCGCAGGTAATACCATCAGGATATAAAGCATCAGAGCCAGAGGGCGTAACCAAAACCAAAAGCGTTCTGCTGGGCTGGTATTCGGACGTGGCTTTGACTAACAAGTGGGACTTTTCCAGCGAAATCACCCAAAACATGGCCCTATACGCAAAATGGGTGGAAGGCTACCCGATAATATATAATATGAACGGCGGCGTAAACGACCCTGCCAATCCAGAATACTATTCAACAGGCACCGTGGTTTTGCTTGAAAACCCGACAAAGGATAAATACACCTTCGACGGGTGGTACACCGACTCAAGCTGCAAGCTGGAATACAAATTTGAAGCCATAGAAAAAACAACCACCGGCACTGTGGAATTATGGGCCGATTGGTGGATACCCCAGGCCACCTACGACAGCAGCGGCAGCGGCACCATAGACCCCAATGCCCTCTCCGATGAGCGCCACCCTGAAATAACTCAAAGCGGCTTCCCTGAAGAAATTTCATACATGAAAGACGGACAGAAAATCACCGTCACCGGCAAGCTTTACATAAAATACGCCAATGTGGAAGAGATCGCTGTTACCTATTCAGGACACACCGACAAGCTTTACAAATACAGCGACGGAGACGAGAGGCTGGCATCTTTTGATTATTCCCACAGTTTTGAAGTGGCTGATTTGGGCTACATATCCCAGGATAAATACCTGATAACACTGCGGCTCTCCACTGGAGAATTTTATCAGCATACTATCCCCATATATCAATACAGCCTTTCAACTGAAGTGCTGCATTCGCCTTACGGGTATATCTACATGAGCAGCGACAGCAAATACGAACTCCGCTCCATGGCAGTGGCCAATGAGTCATTTGAACTGCTCAGTGCCCAATACATAAGCGAAAATCCGGAAATATGCGCAGTAAACCCGGACAGCACCCTGAAACCCCTGGCAGCAGGAACAGTGCAGATACAGACAACTGTCACGTTAAAAGACGGCTCTAAGATAAGCTACTCCAACGAATTCACCGTTATGGAACGCACGGCTATTGAACCTGAAACCAATGAAAACGAATTTCTATGCCAATGTTATGGCACTTATTGCGCAGGCCTTCCCGAAAAGGGAATTGACCCTGCTTTGCTGGAGCTTGTTGAAAACATCCGCCAGGAAACCGACGCGAAAATTTATGTAATAACAGGATACAGGTGCGAAGAATACAGCAGCAGCCTGGGACTTGACACAGGCAGCGAACACACCTCGGGCACCGCTGCCGACCTTTGGACAAAGGACATATCCTTAGATGAGCTTTACCAAATATGCGACCGGCTTAACCAAAACGGCGGCGTAGGGCAATACCCGGGATACATACACATAGACACCCGGGGCGCATACGTGAGATGGACAGAAGAGTAAATACGCTTTAAAGGAGCATACCCGTTAATGAAGAAATTTTTGATAATAGGAAGTATAGCAGTTGCCGCCGCCCTGGGTATATTGATTTTTGCAAGCATTTATAATCCTAAGGCCAAAAACACGGCGGAAATACTCACTCCCACTCCTTTTCAAGCGACTGCCGAGCCGACCCCTTCTCCCACTCCGGAGATTAAAATACTTGAGGAAAAAAGCCACGAGCAGTTCATTCTGCTGGGATTTTCGGATTTGCTTAATGTGATGACGGCCACCCAATATAATTACGTAATGGAATCCACACAGGAGTTTTTAAACTCCGTATACCAATCCCATGTAAGAAACTATCCTTTTGAGCAGTTCACCCTGCAGTACGAAGACCTTTTGGAAAACAGGTTTAACTTTGCGGATGAAGGCGACATTGAGGAAGTGTTCAACAGCCTTATAGACGCATTTGAGCAGGGGGAGCAGCCTTATATCTTCATACTTGAGAGCGATACAATCCAAAGCCAAAACGGTTACTACGCCTACACCGTAGAATTTTATATAAATTCCGGACTGAGCGTAACATATGATTTTGAAGTCAGCAAAAATTCAGCTGAAATCAAAATCTCTTAAACATTTACGAAAGAGACAATTGATGAATAACATCCGCACAATTCATTCCGACAAAATTTACGAAACAGTATACAGCCTGTTTTTGCAAAGCTGCGTGTATCCCGACGAAAACCTAAAGCCTATGCTTGAAGCAGCAGAAAAAAACGAAGACATTCCCCACGCAAAAACGATACTGTCACAGCTGCTTGAAAACATTGTCACAGCCAGTCAAAAGCAGATTCCCCTGTGCCAGGACACAGGCATGGCAGTAGTTTTTATGGAAATAGGACAGGATGTGCACATAGAAGGCGAATACCTAAACGACGCCGTAAACCGGGCAGTTAAGGACGCCTACAAGGACGGAAGCTTCCGAATGTCTGTTTTGAGCGCATTGAAAAGGGAAAATACCCAGGACAACACTCCCGCCGTTTTGCACGTAAGCATAGCAAAAGGCGACAGGATAAAAATATACGCCGTCCCAAAAGGATTCGGCAGCGAAAACATGTCAAAGATAAAAATGCTTACTCCTTCCGAGGGCATTGAAGGCATAAAGGATTTCATAACGGACACAGTGCGCCAGGCAGGAGGCAACCCCTGCCCCCCCATTTCATTAGGAATAGGAATAGGCGGCACATTTGAAACGGCGGCTTTAAACGCAAAAAAGGCTCTGCTTCGCCCGCTGGGTGAACATTCAAAAGACAATGACATAGCAGAGCTTGAAAAGGAGCTTTTAAACACAATCAATGCCATGGGCATCGGCCCGATGGGGCTTGGCGGCAAAACGACCGCGCTGGCTGTAAACATCATCGAATGCCCCACCCACATCGCAGGGCTCCCCGTGGCGGTCAATGTTCAGTGCCACTGCGTAAGGCACAAGGAGGCTGTAATATGATACACCACCTTAGAATGCCTTTAACTAAAGAGCAGATACAAAGTATAAACATAAAAGACACAGTGTATCTTACAGGCAAATTATACACCGGCCGGGACGCTGCACACAAAAGGATTATCGAGCTTATTAAATCAGGAAAAGAACTGCCTTTTGACATTAAAGGGCAGGGAATATATTACACTGGCCCGTGCCCTGCAAAAGACGGCATGGCCATAGGCTCATGCGGGCCAACCACAAGCTACAGAATGGACAGCTACACCTTTGAGCTGCTTGACGCGGGGCTCAAAGTGATGATAGGCAAAGGCGACAGAAGCCAAAAATTAATTGAACACATGAAAAAAAGCGGCGCTGTCTACCTTGCGGCAACAGGCGGCGCGGGAGCGTTGCTGGCAGGCTGCGTCACAAAATCAAAAGTAATTGCTTTTGATGACCTTTTGAGCGAGGCGGTAAGGGAGATTGAGGTAAATGAAATGCCTCTTATCTGCACCATCGACTCCAAAGGCAACTCTTTATACAGGCAGGTGAAATTATGAGCCCCAGATACAAAATCGCGGCGGCAATAGACGTGGGTTCCTCCGCCGTAAGGATGATAACGGCCCAGTCCTCAGAAGGCTCCTATGAGGTGCTTGACAATTACGAATACCCATTAAGCCTGGGAAAAGAATCCTTCAACCAGAACAAAATACAGTTTTCCACTATGCAGGTTTGCTGCGACATAATAAACAAATACTACAGCCAGGCCCATCAGCTTAACATAAGCGATAACGACATCACCCTGACCGGCACCACAGCCTTGCGGGAGGCAGTAAACAGCGATTACATCTGCGACCAGATAATGGTCAAAACCGGGCATAAAATAAATGTGCTGGAAGACGGCGAGGAAAAAACATATATTTTCCGCCATATGATGCAGCAGATTGAAAACGAAAACAGCTCCCCAAGGTGCTACATGATGGCCTACATAGGCACAGGCAGCCTGGGCATTGCAATATGCCAAAACTCCAGGGTGTTCTATTCCCAGAACATAAGGATAGGCTCGCTTAAGCTAAATGAGACAATAGGCGACATGGCCCAGTACGGCGACACCAACGTATTAAGCGCAATAAGAGAATACATTGACGCAACCTTTGACCAGATACACGCCCAGGTGGACAAGCACCCAATTGACCAGCTTTACATCACCGGCAAAAACGTGTCGCTGCTAAATTCAATTTTTCCTGAAAACAGCTTCACCAAAGAGCAGATAGAGACATTGTACGAAAACATATGCACTCTGCTTCCAAAGCAGATAGCCAGCAAATACAGCCTGACCCAGGAACACGCGGAGGTTTTCACATCCACCCTGGCACTTTATGACAAACTGCTTAACATATCAAAGACATCATGCGCAGAATTGATGGATGTTTCCTTGTGCGACGCCATGCTTTACAAGTCACTGTTTCCCGTTAAATACAAAGCAATGAAAGTTGACTTTGAAAGAAGCAGCGTACGCAACGCAGAAGCCGTCGCAAAGCAGTACGGCTACGACCAGGCCCACGCGGAAGCCGTGGAAAAATATGCCCTGACTATTTTCGACAACCTTAAAAAGCTGCATGGGTTTTCCCGAAAAGAGAGGCTTTACCTTGAGGTTGCCTCAATACTGCACGACATAGGCAAATTCGTAAACCTCAAATCCCACAACAGAATAAGCGCGGATATTATATTAGACTCAGCCATAATCGGATTTAAAAACGAGGAAATGGCGGTAATTGCAAACATTGCAAGATACCACTCCATCGACATACCCTCCAATCTGCACAACAAATACAACAGCTTATCTGACCCCAGCAAAACAATAGTGTCAAAGCTTTCCGCCATTTTGCGCCTGGCGGACGCCCTTGACAGGAGCCATCTGCAGAAAATAAAATCCCTTAAGCTCGAACTTGAGGGCAATAAGCTCAACGTTATAGTTTCAAGCAAGCAGGACATACTGCTGGAACAATGGACTTTCAGAACAAAGAGCATGTTCTTTGAGGAAGTTTTCGGAATAAAATGCTCACTGATAAACAGACAGGAATAGCCGGCAAATCCAATCCGCTGCCTGTAAAGTACAAAAACTCACCTGCCTTAAATTAAAGCAAGCCTTGCATCAATAGTGCTGTTCACACTTTTATCTTGTTTCATAAAAATCTCCTTTTTTGAATTTTAGACAAATCAATTCATATAGCAATTACTATATATTTGGCTGCTGAAATGAAACTGAAAATTTTTAAGAATGCAGCAAAAAATAAAAGTTAACTATGTAAAAGCATTTTATCAAAATCCCTTTGATTTTGATAACGCTTCTTAATTAGTAATGATTTATTGCGAAGTGAAACCATTGACAAATCAAATTCTGAATCCAAACTGATCCATTTTTTAAAAACATTTAATTTCATCGCATTTAGATTCTTATGTTTACTTTCCTGTGGTTTCTATTATAAGAATAATATAATTAAAGCACTGCACAGAAAGAGTGAGATTATGAAAAAGACACTATTACTATTTATTTTAACTTTATTTGCGGCAACAATACTAACAGGATGTGCAACAGTAAAAAACATTATTGACCCACTGCCCGATGAATACACTGAAGGGCTGAGGCTATCAAGAGACTTCCCGGAGGACGACATTGAACTATATTATGACGCGGTAATATTTAAACAGGACGAAAGCGAAGACGAAATCTCTCTGAATTATGGAGTACTCGATGAGCTTGATGAAGTTATAGGCTTTTATGATGACATTCTGACTGACAACGGCCTGACAGTTGAGGAGTCTGATGACAGCCGCAATGAATACTACGCCAAAGGCATAGGCAGCGGTTACAAGTTCGAAATCTACGCTTCATTAGCAGAAGGCGGTTACGAGCAAAGGGCATTCTCAACTGTTGTGGAAATAACCATTGAGTTCTATACTGTGGGCGAGGAAACGTTAAAGAAAATCCAGGGATTCTGGCTCGTCTGCGGCCAGAACGGGGAAATTGACGACAGCTACAGGGAGCTTGGCGATGCAATGGAATTTAACGATATGACTATTGATTTTTATAATGACTTTGATGCAGACGCTTTGAACACCGATTTTGTTTTTTTAGATGATGATACAATTTATCTGGAAAAGGACGGAGAGCAGTTCACATTAGATATTTCATTTGAAATAATTAACAACATCGAATACTTAAGCCTTTATATGGAAGAATATAATGAAACACTGCTGCTTGAAAAATCAAATTATGATATGATGCTGTGGTATGAAATCCTAACGCCTCCCGAGGATACACCCTCTTCAGAGGAAACCGCTCCGGAATCGGAATTGGCAGACAGGGAAATCGAAAACTTCATATACGGCTGGGTATGGTATTACACGGGGTATTTATACGCCGACGGAAGCTTTGAGGCAAACACCGAACAAAACGAAATATTTTATTTCGATGTTGATTATACGGGCTACTACCAGTTTGAAGACAGCATATCCTACATTTCATGGTATGTCGAAGACGGCTATTTGTATGTGACATTTGAGGATGAAGGGACATATTACTGGCAGGTTGACTGTGAACAAACCGCAGATGAACTTTATTTATACTTGGCAGACTACAGCGCATCCGACGGAAGCGCATATGTTTATTCAATAAATATGCCGGACATTGCAGCAAATACCATACCTTATGATTATGATTTGACCGACGCTGAAATCGAGATGCTGGTTGCCGATAAAACCTGGTATATTGCGGGATATATGCACACTGACGGCACATATGAAGAGCGCAGCAACTGGACGATGTATCTGGATTCATCGGATTACACAGGATTTCGGGAGATAGACGGAACCACCGAAAATCTTTCCTGGTACATCACAGACGGCAGGCTGTATCTGTCCATAGGCGAGACCAGCTATTACAGGCCCTTAGACTATGAGTATGACGGAACATATGAATACATGTATTTATTTAACATGACTGAAGGCGAAGAAGGCGCATTTTATATATTCATTTCAACAAACGAATAAAACCTTAAAGCATATAAAGATTTGCAAGAAAGTGCTGCTCGTTTTTCGGGCGGCACTTTTTATAATACGCAAAAATATCAGTTTCTTTTATTTATGGTTCAAAGCTAAGTTTCATAAAACGTACTACTGTATAATCTTTACAAAACTATTAGCAAATGAGAAATTGTCCTTGTTGAAAATATTTACATAAGGAGTAAAATATTTGTACTTATCTACTAAGGAAGCCTGAATTTCCATCGTATTTATTTCTTTGAAAAAATAAGCTCCTATAAGCACCACCAAAAACACAGCATACACTATTTTGTTGTCTTTTCTTTTTAAATAGTAAAATACATTGGTAAATATCAGTATATCCAGCACCTTGCCATAAATCGCCAGCCTTGCCGCGGTCAATTCAGAAAACTTGAATATGAAATAAACCGCAAAACTTAAAATATACATATTCATTACCTTTTTGTTGAACGGGTTATCCGCACAGTAGACGTCATACACAACAAACGCAATCATCAAAAAAGCAAGCCTTGCCAGGCTGCTGAACTGAAACAAAGAAGCAGGCGAATTGTCTGCCGCCGCGTATGAGGCAACTTTACTGATTATATAAATTGAGCCGTTATAATTTTCAAGTATCTCTTTTATCGGAACAAGGTTAAACAAAATGGCAGCAAGCAAAATGACGGCAAGATGCCATTTTTTAAAATTAATAAGCGAAACGGCATAGAAAGCAAAAAGCAGCAGTGCCGAATAATGGATCAGGCTCAACAGCAAAGTAATCACAATAAACTTAATGATTTTTTTGTCTTTAACAGCTTCCATCAAAAAATACAGCCCTATGCTAATTACAATACCCTGGCGCAGCGCGCTTAGGGACCATACAAAGTAATAGCAGGCGTAAAAAACAACCAGAGCCAATGTAGGGTTTTTTGCGTATTTGACACACAGCTTATAAACAAAATACAGCGTAACAACAGCAATTACAGCAAGAAAAACACCATAGGATAAATTAAGATACTTGCACAAGGCTGCAATCGCCCTATATCCGGGTTCCTGGGCCTGTCCGTATCCGCGGGACAGTTCAACATAAATTGAATCGTATGTATGTAAATATAAATAATTATAAGAAAAATAATCTGCTCCCAGCCCATATCTTAAAGAAGCCGTCAGCATAAGAAGAAAAACATATAGCTTAGGCGAAAATTTTTTCTCGTTCACTGCGGCAAGCAGCAAGCCTATAATAAGTAACAGATAAAACATTTATATTTACTCCCCGATAATATCCTGTTTGTGATTTTTAAGACTTAATTCAGCAGTCAAATTATTTTTATATCCTTAGCGCGATTTATTATAACCTGTTCCCTTTTTAAAAGCGCTGCTGCCCCTCATCATTTGCTTTTTTATCTCCCCGAATGACATCTGGGTTTTCTTGGCGAATCTTGCGGGAAAATACAAGCAGTTGAGCAAATACCTAAGCCCTGGGAATAAAGCCTCCATCAGCGCGCCTTTGTCAAAAAAATATTTCTCATTATACCCTGTAAACCACGTTGATATTTTCTGGTCCACAGTGCCTATGGATTTGGGATATGTATATATTTTAAGTCCTTTTTTCAAAGACTCTCTTAAAAAGAGCGTGTCTTCTCCGGATGAATACATTGCCCCTCCGCCGAAAAGATGCGAAAACCAAATGTTTTTTCTTAGCACGGCATCCCGCCTGAAAGCGACTCTTGCAGCTCCGTAATTCATAAAATTATAGTTTCTTACCCGCTTTATTTTTGTGTTCTGCCTTCTGGCGGCACCTTCACCCAAAGTCTCAATATTGAATATTATTATATCAGCCGAAGGTGTTTTTTCAAAAGCCTCCCGTACAATTTCAACATATCCGTCATTATAAGCCATATCATCATCTGCTAATATACAGATGTCACCCTCAGCAAGGTTCATAGCCATATTTCTGTTAAGCCCCACTCCTATGGTAGCCGTTGAAATCATTCTTACTTTATAGCTGTTTATTTCTTTTTCAATGTACCCGTAGCTTTCGCATTGGTTCGCAAAAACCGCATCAGATTGAATATTCATAGAATTAAATTTTTCAAGGCCGCTCTGGTTCATCATAACAGCCAGTGTCTCAATTTTCATAGCGTATCCTTACATTGATTTAATCAGCATATTGCAGCAAATGCAGCTATGCTCAATGTATTATAGCATATTGTTATTGCCGTTCAAAATGATTTAATGCAGCATTTCAATATTTATACAAATCCTTTTTTCCTTGGGGCTGACAATTTTACCTTAATAAATCAGAATATCGGCAATGACAAATGGTACAGCGGCCTATATAAGTAATTCAAAATCCGGATTACCTACAGCAAAGAATATGTTGATTCTCTTTATAATAGCAAATATATGCGGCATTTTTATTCAGAAGAAGAAATCGAAGGTTTCCGTTTGCGTTTGAAAATAGAAAACTAAGGCATAGCAGCAAAAACCAGGATGCTTTATAAAACTTTAATAAACTTAAGAAATTTAATAATATAGAACTTAAAAAACGGTGTTATGAAATTTCTGAAATTCCTGATTATTCGCCAGTTTGCTTTAGGGCTTATAAAAGCAAATTCTTTTCTATCTCCCTTATCCAAATCCACATCGAATTTGGACGTGCTTCCACTGTGTGTGCCGCTGCCGTCAAGCCCGGTATTTCTGATTTTGGATTTGACAGGATAAACTGAAAGTTTCTGCTGCTTAAACTGAGAATAGCAAAACCTTATAGCCCATGAATCAATTTTATGCTGTATCTGGCTGTCCAGCATCTTCGGCATATCCCTGCCGCCCTTGGCGAATCTCATTCTCGCCCGCTTATCTGTTTTAAATTCATCGTAATCCGCAACTTCCCAGTCAACGCTGCTCCACCTGTCAGTCCAGGTTGCCCAGCCCCAGCTGCCTGCCCTGTGGGAAAAGTATATGTCGTGTTTGTAATTTTTAGGAATTTTCAAATTATAACTGTATCCGCATATTGACCACACCATCTTTTTGCTTT
>CAZDZB010000073.1:0-11184 GCA_964509795.1 uncultured Christensenellaceae bacterium
TTGGATTATTTAAGGAGCACACTATGACAAACTGGTGGAAAGAAACCGTAGTATATCAGATATACCCCAGAAGCTTTAAAGACACAAACGGCGACGGAGTGGGGGACATTTACGGCATAATTGAAAAGCTGGATTACCTGCAGGATCTGGGAGTGGGAGCCTTATGGCTTTCCCCTGTCTATCAATCGCCTAATGAGGACAACGGATACGACATAAGCGATTATAAAAAGCTAAACCCTGATTTCGGAACAATGGAGGAGATGGAAAAGCTAATTGCAGAGGCGAAAAACAGGGGTATACGTATAATAATGGATTTAGTGATAAACCACACATCCAGTGAACATGAATGGTTTAAAAAATCAAGGGAAAATGACCAAAAATACAAGGATTATTATATATGGGAAAAAGGAAAAGGGAAAAAGGAGCCCAACAACTGGACAAGCTTTTTCGGGGGATCGTGCTGGGAATACGACGAAATAAGAAAAGAATATTACATGCACCTTTTCGGCAAAGCGCAGCCCGACTTAAATTATCATAACCCTCATGTCATAGAGGAAATAAAGGACATAATGCGATTCTGGCTTGACAAGGGAGTGGGAGGGTTCAGGTGCGACGCAATAAATGTATTGTACAAATCTTCCTTAAAAAACGGAAAGAAAAGAATGATGCTTACAGGAAGTGAATATTTCCTTACCCAGCAGGGCACACATGACGTGCTGCATGAATTAAACACAGAAGTTCTGAGCCGCTATGACTGCTTTGCAGTGGGCGAGACTGCATTGATTACTCCTCAGCAGGGCAAGGATTTAAGCGACGCAAAAAGAGGGGAGCTTGATATGGTGTTCACCTTTGACCATATGGGGGCAGACCAGTTTGTCGTCAAATGGTTTCCGAGGAAACTCCGCCCCAAAAAGTTCTTTAAAGGCATTGTAAAATGGGCAAATGAGCTGGAATGGTGCGCCAATTATTTGGAAAACCACGATCAGCCCAGGTGCGTTTCAAGATTCGGGGACGACGAAAAACATCACGATGAGTCGGCAAAAATGCTAGCAGTACTTCTTTTGACATTGAAAGGTACTCCGTTTATATACCAGGGGCAGGAAATCGGCATGACAAACTACGACTTTAAGTCACTGGACGAAATAAACGACGCCGAAACTTTAAGCATAATTGAGCTGGCCAAAAAGCTGCATATACCCGAATTTTACAGGTGGAAGATGATAAAAAGAGGCTGCCGTGACCACGCCCGCACACCTATGCAATGGAGTGCCGACAAAAACGGGGGATTCACCAAGGGCACGCCCTGGCTGAAAGTCAACAAAAACTACGCTGACATAAACGCGGAGGTGCAGACAGAGGACAATGAATCCATACTGAATTTTTATAAAAATTTAATTAATATGCGCAGTAATTCTGATATACTGAAAAAAGGTGAGTTCAAAACGCTTAAAATGACCAGGAAAATCTTCGCCTATAAAAGAACGTTTGACGGCAAGAGCCTGACAGTAGTACTTAATTTCACAGGCAGGAATTTGAAAAATAAATTCAGCGGCGAGGCCATGCTTTCCAATTATAAAAACAGCGAAGCGGGCGTTTTAAGGCCATATGAAGCCGTGATTATAAAAAATTGATTTAAATAAAATTGAGTTCACTAAAGATGAAGGAAGGGAAAAATCGGCATGATTGATTTTAAGGATAATGTATTTTATCTGGACACAAAGGACACGTCATATTGGTTCAGGGTAACGAAATTCAACCACCTGGAGCATATTCACTACGGCCCAAGGCTAAAAAGGCAGGATATCGAGGGCATACGCCATAAACATTCTGCCGAAGTAGGAAGCTCAGTTGCCTATGATGAAAGCGACATGACATATAGCATGGATTCATTGTGCCTGGAGTATTCCGGCATCGGCACGGGGGATTTTCGCCACTCGCCCATTGAAATAAAAATGCCAGATACTACATTTGTATCTGATTTTGTGTACAAAAGCCACAGGATATTCACAGGGCACATGGAAATGAAAACCCTGCCTTCGGCCTACGGCAAAGACACCGAGTGCAAGACGCTGGAAATAATAACAGAAGATATTTCAAATAATGTGCAGATGACGCTTTATTACACAGTGTATGAGCAAAGCAACGTAATCACCCGCAGGGCGGTATTGAAAAACAGCAATAAAAATTCCCTGGTTATCCGCCGAATAATGAGCATGATGGTTGATATCCCTAACAGAAACTTTCACATGGTAACATTTGACGGCGGCTGGGTAAAGGAAACCCACAAAAACATAAGAAAAATTGAGCAGGGCATCTACGTAAATTCATCCACCACAGGCGCCAGCAGCAACAGGCACAACCCGGGGTTTTTGCTGTGCGAAAAAAACACAACAGAAGATGCGGGATACGTTTACGGCTTTAATATAATATACAGCGGCAATCATTACGGAGCAGTTGAGCTGAGCAATCACGGCCTTTTGCGTGTGATGATGGGAATCAACCCCCATTGCTTTGAATGGGTGCTAAAGCAAAATGAAGAGTTTGAAACACCGGAAGCGGTAATGACATTTTCGGACAAAGGATTCAACAGCCTGAGCCGCAACTTTCACGACTTTGCAAATAACAATATCGTAAGAGGTGACTGGAAAAACCAAGAAAGGCCTGTTTTAATAAACAATTGGGAAGCAACTTTTTTTAGGTTTAACCAGCGCAAATTAACCGGGCTTGCCCGCAGGGCAATGCGCCTGGGCGTTGAGCTTTTTGTGCTGGATGACGGATGGTTCGGCAAAAGGGATGATGACAGCGCGGGGCTTGGGGACTACACCATAAATAAAAAGAAGCTGCCCAGGGGGTTAAAGCCTTTCATAAAGAAAGTAAATGGTATGGGCATGAAATTCGGACTGTGGTTTGAGCCGGAAATGGTGAATGAAGACAGCGATCTTTTCAGGGCACATCCTGAATACGCCGTGACGACGCCCTATAAAAAGCCCACTCTGGGCAGGCACCAGCTGGTTTTGGATTTGTGCAATAAAGATGTAAGGGATTATATCACCGATAATTTGTGCCGAATACTCGATGAAAACAACATTGAATACGTAAAGTGGGACATGAACAGGCACATAAGCGACATTTATTCAGCCAAAATAGATGAGCAGGGCGAATTTTTCCACAGATATATCATGGGGCTGTATGACATACTAAACCGTGTGTTTATAAAGCGCCCGCATATACTTTTGGAGAGCTGCTCGAGCGGAGGCAACAGGTTTGATTTAGGCATGTTGTGTTATTCGCCGCAGGTATGGGCCAGCGACGACACTGACCCCGTTGAAAGGCTGGAAATTCAAGGTGGGCTGAGCTATCTTTATCCGCTATCATCTATGGGAGCTCACGTGTCCTCATCGCCCCACCAGCAGACATTGCGCCACACACCTTTGCCTACCAGGTTTAATGTGTCAAGCTTCGGCTGCCTTGGCTATGAGCTGGATTTAAAGCACCTTAACATGGTTGAGCGCAGGGAAGTTAAAAACCAGATTGCCATGTACAAACGCCACAGAAAGACATTCCAGTACGGCACGTTTTACAGGGCAGAACCCCGGAAGAAAAACAAAGTTCACTGGCAGTGCGTAAACAACCAAAGCGGAGAGTCCATCGCGGGATTTTTCCAAACCCAGTGCGCGGCAAGCGAAGAATATGATTACCTGCCGCTTACAGGGCTTGACAAAAAGCAGAGATACTCAGTTGAGACAAACCCGCAGAGCATATTCGTAAAAAGCTTCGGGGACTTGGTGAAGTTTCTCCTGCCGTTTTCAGTGGACCCGGAGGGCTTTCTTTTAAGGACTGCAAACAAGCTTTACTCTTTGACAAACTGCGTGGAAAAGTATGAAGCATACGGAGACGCATTGCTGCACGGGCTGAAACTGAACAATCAGTTCATGGGAACATACTATAATGAGAACACAAGGATACTATCGGACTTCGGATCGAATTTATACATAATTAAAAAAATCTAATCAGGAGAAGGACAAATGAAAAACAAGAAGAACACTATTCCCTTCGGAATGGGGACCATAGGAAGAGACATACTTTACTCACTGGTAAGCATGTTTTTAACAGTGTACCTGACAGAAGCTTTGGACATTTCTGACAAAGTGATGTGGGTCATCACAGGGATTTTGGTAGCAGCGCGTATTTTTGACGCGGTAAACGACCCCATAATGGGAGTAATCGTGGACAACACAAAAACTAAATGGGGCAAGTTCAAGCCGTGGATAGCAATCGGCGCAATACTATCAGGAATATTTACAGTACTTCTGTTTACACCGGTTAATCTGGTTGAAACAAAATATGTAATATATTTTGCAGCCATTTACCTGCTGTGGGGCATAAGCTGGACAATGAACGACATATCATACTGGTCAATGCTGCCGTCACTTTCAACTGACCAGAAACAGCGTGAAAAAATCGGTGCTTTTGCACGTATCTGCGCAAACATCGGCCTTGCGGCGGCTGTAGTGGGCATTCCTCTTATTACAAAAGCTGTAGGGGATAGCGTAGGCAGCCTGGCAAAAGGATATAATATTGTCGCAATAGCAATAGTTATTTTAATGGTTTTACTGCAAAGCATCACAGTAATAGGCGTAAAAGAACCCAAGGAAACATACAAGCAGGAAGAGCGCACAACCTTAAAGGGAATGGTTAAAGCCATCTTCAAAAATGACCAGCTGCTTTTTACTGCCATATCGATGTCACTATTTATGATAGGATATGTAACCACGACCAGCTTTGGCGTATATTTTTTCAAGTACGCATATAAAAATGAAGATGTTTACTCAATATTTGCAGGCATTGTTGTGCTGACGCAGATAATTGCGCTGGCGCTCTTTCCGCTGTTTAGCAAAAAGTACAACAGAAAGCAGCTTTATACTTTCGGCACAATTCTTGTTGTAATAGGATATGTATTATTCTTTATATCACCTATGACAAATATATATATAATAGGCACAGCAGGCCTTATATTGTTTTTCGGACAGGCATTTATTCAGCTGTTGATGCTTATGTTCCTTGCTGACACTGTGGAGTACGGGCAGTGGAAGCTGGGCAAGCGCAACGAAAGCGTCACCTTCGCCCTGCAGCCTTTTATAAATAAAATAGGCGGAGCGATAGCAAGCGGCATAGTTTTGGCTACTGCTATTATTTCAGGAATTAACAGTGCCGAAACAGTAAATGACGTAACAAACCAGGGGCTTTGGATAATGAAAATAGCGATGCTTATTATCCCGCTAATATTTATTCTGGCAGGATATGTTGTATATCGCACAAAATTCAAAATTGATGAAAAGATGTTTAAAGAAATATTATCTGACCTGGAAGAACGCGGGGACATACACTTGGAAGAAGATAAACAATAAAGTAAAAACGACTTACAAATGCGGCTCTTAAAAGGGCCGTTTTTTTATATAGAATTACTGTAAAAATATATCGCAAATAATTTAGCGGCCGGAAACAAATTAGAAAATGTTATAAAAAGACACCATAATACTATTAATATAGATAAATTTATACAAATTATAGTATATTATGTTAACATAATTATATATTTAACAGAGGAGGCAGTAAAATGGGGTTTGATAAAAAGAAAAAGAACAGATGGGAGAAACGAAAGAAAACATTGCCGCCGGAGATGCAGGAGAAAATAGCGGCACTGGAGGGAGCGGACAGATTCAATCCTTTGGGTGAAAGAAAAGCAAAAAAGAGTAACCCTCAGGAAAACGAAGACAAAAATGACGTCGTGCAGAACACACCCAATGACCGAATTGGTATCCAGAATGTGCAGCCAGCTCAAAATGGGAAACCTGTAAAACCCGAGGAAGTGGAGCCTGCTGACCAAGAATTTGAAGGATATTTATTTGCATATGATAAAAATGCTGGAAAAGAGAACGAAAAAGATTACTTTCCTGAGTTTGGATGCAAGTCAGGAAACAATAAGCAAATGGATGATGTTCCTGCCAAGATTTTGGAATATTACAAACTGGCAGAAGAAACAAACACAGTTATTGAAATACTGTATTCACCCAAAAGAGTAAAAGCATTAACAAACATTGATAAATATAATGCTAATATGGAACTTTCCATAAATAAAAGAAATGATTATATCAAAAAACTGATATCAATCTCGCAAGTAGGGCTTAACACAGCAAACCCCCAGCCGGCATTGGCAACAGAATCCCTGAATAAAATGCGAAAAGAAATAATGATAAAAGAAGGCGGAAAAATAAAGAAATGGTACACTAGCCGTTTGGGGCTTTGGGTGGCCATTGTCGCCGCAGTCTTTTTTGCCCTGGCGGTGTGGATGGCTAGCCTTTCCGGTGCAGAGCCGGAGCAGGCTGAAAACCCTGACCAGTCAGCAGCTGCAGCGGAAACTGTAGAAACAGAGGAAACGGCATTGGAAAATGGCGAGAACGATGATGAAACTAATAAAGAGGATGAAACATGGTGGGCTCGTACATTCAAAGACAACGCAATTTATGCTTACTGCTATGCGTTTGTAGGGGCTGCTATAGCTACATGGGTTTCCTTTTTAATACGCCGCCGAAACATGGAATTTATTCACCTAGTGATGATGGAAGAGGACAGAATGAGCTGCCTGGCAAGAGTTATGTTCACCTGTGCTCTGGCTTTTCTCTTTATGCTTTTTCTTGTCAGCGGAATATTCACATTTTCGATTGGAAGTATTGAATTTGCCAATATAAAAAAAGCAAATAACGTAGAGCTGCAAATGGTCATCGGAGCCATTGCCGGGCTTACAGGCAATACTTTGGCTGATAAAATATTTAATACGGCAGCAGGCGTTTTAGGAACGGAAGGCGATGATGACAGCGAGTGATGAATGAGTAGAATAAACAAAACTAAAGACAGCTTCGGCTGTCTTTAGTTTTGAGTTTCAAACAAATAATGTGTCTGCGTTTCGCCGGCCTGTTTAAATCCCAACCTTAAATAAAGCCGCTTGGCTTTTGAATTATATTTAAAGCAGCCTAATGTGACGCGCTTTTTTTGCGTTTTTGTCTGGCTTATTATTTCTTTTATTATGCTGCTGCCTATGCCCATGTTTTGGTATTGGGGGATTATGTGAATTTCATTTATGTTTACAGCCGCTGCGCTTTGTGATGTTTCAACAAAACCCACGCATTGGCCTTTTACCATAATTTTTTGAACGTTAGCTGCAACAAATGATTTTTCGAAGTCATCCAGCTGATATTCTTCGTTCCAGCCCCATATTTTGCTGACATATGGCATTATGGAGTGTTTTTTGATGGAATAAAGCTCCTCCATGTCCTTTTTATTGGCTGATTTTAAGTGAAAATCCATGTTTCCGCCTGATAATTACGCCCTGAGCCCGCTGATATAAGTGATTATGAAGTCGCTTAATGTGCTGATAAAATCTGCAGGAGAGGCTTTGCGCCCTGCAATTTCCGCGGCCTTTTTTTGGGTTTCCGTGAATTTACACATGGGGTAAAGCCCCATAATAAATGTGTTATGGGCGGCAATAAAATTATTTATCTGTGCCGATTTAAGGTAGGGCATCTGTTCTTTTAATATTGCTGCAAATTCATTTTCCATGCTAAAATAGCAGCTTTTAAATTCTGCAAGTTTTTCAGCCGAGGCGTTTTTTTCAAGGCCTGTATAGAGCCTGGAAAGCAACTCAAGCACACGGCCCTGGCTGAACAAAGCGTTCGACCATTTTACGGCGAAGCTTTTTAAGTTTTTAGAGGGCTGCCCTTTGAATATCAGATTAAGCCTGTCTGACATTTTATAAATATCAAGCTCAATTATTTTAAGAAAAATTTCTTCTTTTGTATTAAAATATTTATACAGGTTAACGCGGGAGAAATTAAGCTCTCCGCTGATGGAGGCCAATGTAATTTTATCGTATGGCATCTCACCATACTGCTTCATGGCGGCCTTGAGTATCTCCATCACCCTTATGTCTTTCTGCTCTTTTGTTCTTGCTCTTTCAAATTCCATATATCACCTTTATGTGTTTAGTAGGTACATAATAACACAAAACAATGCTGTTTACAATTTACAATGTGTAATTTATTATATCCGTTTTAATATTAAGATTTATATGATAAAATTAAAAAAGAGCAATTCTCAATTTGGGGAGGGGAACATGAGGAAGATAATTTTGATTTTATTAGCTGCAATGCTTTCTTTTGGCGCGGGATGCCAAAAAGAGGAGGGATTGCCGGCGTACATGGTGACAGACGAGGACGAAATAGCACAATGCCGGGAGCTTTTGAACATAAGCACAGACACCGGCGGGTTTTCATACGGGTATGTTTATTACAAGGCCGACATTAACGATGACGGGCAGTATGAAGTTTTGCTTACCTACCTTTACGGTTCGGGCATAATCAGCAGCTGCATACAGTGCTATGAACAAAGCAGCCAGGCCATATCAGTGATAGACGAAAGAATGATTAAAGACTATACCTTTTTCCTTTATGATGATGAGCTTTATATAATTGCGGTGCAAAGCTATTTCAGCTCTCTTTATGCTCCGCCCAAGGCATTAAGGCCCATACTCATTAACAATCAGCTTGCCTACGTGGGGCTGGATGAAGAGCTGGAAGAAGAAGTGCTTGATAAATTCTCCGAGCAGGATTACTTTATGCCCCTGCCCATGTAGGCACGCATTGTGACAATTTGGGCAGGGCATATGGGTTTATGCTCGGCCATCGCGCAATAAAAGAAGATATATGCTAATATTATATGACAAACAAAACTAAAAAGCAGGCGGCACAAATGTATTATAAAGAAGAGTTTGAAAAGATATCAAAAATATTAAATCCCAAAGGGTATAAATCAGGGCTGTCCACTTTGCTTGCGCTAATTGACAAACTTGATGAGCGAAAAATAGAAGATGAAACGCTGCAGGATATGTTTTCCCAGCTGCTTAACCTGCTGGTTGAGTACGGCGACGGAGACAGCACAAAGAAGAAAAAAATACGGCGAATGTATTCAACAATAATAAATTACGTAAGCAGCAGGCACCGTTTAGTGCAGCGGGGCACATTGCAGGGCGTATTTTTGTCTGTTTTTATGGGCGCGGGTGTTGCCATAGGAGTTGCCTTTTCCGCAAACAACCCATCATTTTTAACAATAGGAATTGCAGCGGGCATGATTTTAGGCGTGGCTGTTGGCGCTTTGCTTGAAAGGAAAGCTAAAAAAGAGGGCAGGGCATATTGAAAACTGCAATGGCACAAAGACATTAAGACAAGGAGAGAACATGGCGAAAATTACAGGGCTTGGCGGAGTGTTTTTGAAATCCGCTGATGACGATAAGGAGCTTTTGAAATGGTACAGGGATGTGTTGGAGCTGGATGTTTCCGAATTCGGCATTAATTTTCTTGAACCCAATTTAATTACGCTAATTACATTCAGCAAAAAAGGGGAGAATGAAGCGGTGCTTAATTTTGCCGTGGATGATTTGGACGGCTTCTTGCAGAAGATTAAAGGCAAGGGAGTGCAGATATACAAAGAAACGCAAAGGTATCCTTTCGGGGCGTTTGCCCAGATAAAAGACCCGTCAGGCAGCGTGGTGGAGCTATGCCAGATTAACCGGGAAGAATACAAAAAAATGACGCAAAAAGAAATCGAAGAATTTAAAAATTAAACCCCATATTTACCCCGATTCTAATCCGTGTTGAAAACGGGCATTTTTAATTTACAAATTATGTATTTAATGTATAATGAATATATATGTAAAAATGCAGTTTACAAAGGGGAAATATTTTTATGGAGTATTTATCGACTTTTCACGACACCACTGACCAGCAGCCTAACATTGACCTTGCTGAAAAACTGGCAAAATCAAAAGACAAGGACACCATTGATGAAATTGCCGAGAATATGAACAGCGAATTTAAATCAATTGCAGGCGACTGCGTAAAGGTGATGTATGAAATAGGCAAAACAAACCCTGAGCTTATAACAGAATACTTTGACACATTTATCGGCCTTCTATCATCCAAAAACAACAGAATTGTGTGGGGTGCAATGTACGCAGTCGCGCAGACTGTGCCCTACAGGATTAAACAAGCAGATGAGAATTTTGAAGCCATAGTAAGTGCCTACGAGAAAGGCAGCGCAATAACTGTAGACAACAGTATTGTGGTTTTCTCCCACATTGCTAAAGCCGATGTTTCAAACTCACAAAAAGCGTATAATATAATAATAAACCACCTTAAGAAATGCAGGGCCAAGGACGTGCCTCAGCATAGTGAAAAAGCTTTCCTGTGTGTCAGCGAAAAAAACTGCGGTGATTTTTCGAAGGCGCTGGAGCAAAGATTCGATGAACTTAACGAAAACCAGAAAGGCAGAGTAAAAAAGATACTTAAAAGAATCGAGAATAAGGATTTTATGTAAATGAGCTATACTTTTGATTTCATTGCCCTAAATAAAAACGATATGGATATCGTGCTTAAATACCTGAAAAAATACGCAATGTGGGAAGGCGGAACAGGTGTTTACAAAAGCCCGTCCAGGCTGGAGTCGCTTTGGATAGCCGACAGGCTTGCGTCGGGTGAGTTTTACCTGGTGCGCCAAAGGGGAATTGACGCGGCGGTCTTTGCCCTGCAGTATAACGACGAGCTATTTTGGGGCAAAAATGAAGACAAAGCGGGATATATTCATTTTTTTACGGCTGATACCACAAGCAGCGGTCAAATTGAAGGGTACCGCATACTTGATGACATCGCTAAAATGGCAGAGGAGAAGGGCTGTGAATATTTAAGGATTGAGTGCGGAGCGCATATGAAAGCCCTTATAAAATATTATAAAAACTATGGGTTTAAAGAAACCGGATATTCAAAGGCTTTTGGCACGGAGTCGGCACTGATGGAAAAGAGAATAAAAAGAACGGATGAAAGCGAAATAGGCAGTGATCTTTCTGATGTATATCCGGAGTAGGTAACCAGGGATTATAACTTTTTTATCCTAAATAAATAGCATCATATGATTTGTGCTAAGTTGACGGTTTTTAAAAGATATAATTATGCAAGAGCAGCGCAAAAAAATTAGATTTTAATAAATATTCTAAATCCACCTTTCACTCTTAATAGTCAACAAATTCCACCGGCTAAGCCGGTGGTTCCAAAAAGCTTTAGCTATGCCCAAAGTAAC
>CAZDZB010000074.1:0-10207 GCA_964509795.1 uncultured Christensenellaceae bacterium
TTGGCTATTACTATATGATGCCGATGGAAATCTGGAAAAACTATTATCACGACAGTTACACATGCGCGCTGTTCAGAATGTCACTAAACTTCGGCAACCTGGGTGTATTGAAAAAATATTCCTTTTTTAAACATATTGGTCTTGAGCTCGATTCTTCATATACTGGATTTACCGGCAAAAAAAGATACGGCAAGATGCCATTTGATTCCCATATCATACCGGTGGGAGGCAATATGTTTTTTACAACCGGCTCCTCTGTCCCGATAAATCTCATTATACGTTTCGGCGGCGGCGCTGCTTTCACGCTCTTCGAATATTACAACACCTTTACCAATCAGGAATACAATCTCTGGTCCACAGATCCCTATTTTCTTGGAGGCCTGTCAATTGAAATAACGTATTACAAATATCTTTATTTTGAGCTGGGTGCTGATTTCATATATATTGACTACATAGGAAAACACTTTTCAGGGTTGCGGTATTTTTTCATGGCCGGCATCCGTTTGTAGGAGAGTACTCCTGTCATATCATTGCATTTTTTCTTTGTACCCGTTTTTCTCCGGACCCTAAAAAATATAAATACGCCGAACTATGGAATTAATTAAAAAAATAATTTTTATGATCTGTATGATTACGTGTGGAATGTTTTTACTCTATTCCATAAAAACATTACTCGGCATCGACATATTCCCTGACATGGATGTTATTGACTTCCTGGAATTTGTGAAATACTGCCTCTTTGAGTGGTAACCGCTCAGTCGAAAGCAAAACCCTGTACCGCTTTTCTTATCATTGCTGTCACATGATCGTTAAACCCGATAACAGCGTCATAATACCAATGATACCCAGTAGCACGAAAAAGAACAAAGCAAGCCCGACAAATATGTAGGGGAAAATAAGAATTAAAACCGCCCTGCCTGTATCCATTGAATGCATTTCAGATATTCCCATGACAACAATAACGGCTGACCATACGATAAGCGCAAGGGTGATTGCAATATAAAAGAAAAGCGGGGCAAAGTTAACAATAACAAAGATATACACCATCGGTAATAAAAATATCTGAGGTAACAGTGAAAAGTTTACCAGGCTTATTATCTCCCTGATATTGCCCCGGTATCCCAGAAACTGTGCAAGCATGTCCATGAGGGTGCATGTTATTACTATCTTTACTGATGCGTACAAAAAGTAAAGAATCCAGCCATAGGAAACCTTAAAATAAAAAAAACTGCTTTCAGTCCCCAGGAGAGACATGGTCACTATTTCTGTTATAGCTACCAGCGCCGGAACAGTAAAACTCAGGGCAAAAGGCCTGGGCTCGTTTCCTTTAATACGCTGGTACAAAACACGCGGGTCAAGCAGTGCAAATAAATAATAATCAGTCCACCGCATTGATTTTATCGTGGATAACATCATGGTAAAAACCTGTATTCAACGGGATAATAACCCATATTCAGATGATTTTCAAGCCGCGTGCGGGATGACATCGCCGCGTCTACAGACATGAGTAATTCTTCAAAGGGAGTTTTTAATTCCTCATAAACGGGAGCGTCTTCCGATAGACCGCCCAGTTCCTTTGCTTTCAGCAGCGCATCCTCGAAGGTTCCAAGACCGTCAATAAGCTTGCATTGTAACGCAGTTTCTCCGGTCATGACCCTGCCGTCTGCATAGGGCCGTATATCAGACTGGTTCATATTTCGTCCCAGTGCCACGTCCTTGAGAAATTTTTTATAGGAAATATCAATTAATTGCTGCAACAGCTTCCGTTCATCATCGCCAAGTCCTCTATATGACGATAATATATCTTTATACTTACCGCTTTTTATAACAGTCATTTTAATGCCCAGCTTTTCAAAAAGGCCCTGCAGATTTGGCGATGCCGCTATTACACCGATTGAGCCTGTTATGCTCCCCTGGTTGGCTATAATAGTATTGCAGGCTGAAGCTACATAATAGCCTCCTGAGGCTGCAATTTCACTTAATGATGCGACAATGGGAATATTCTTTTTTCGCAATTTCCATACTTTTTGATATATCTCCTGCGTCGCAGCCACTGTGCCGCCTGGCGAATTTATACGGATTACGACAGCACGTATGGTACTGTTTTTTTCCATCTCATCAAGCCGTTTTAATACCGCTTCAGAACCTCTCATGATACCCAAAGCGCTATTGCTCACATTAAAACCGATGGGCCCCTCTATTCTTACAACTCCAACTCCGGGGCCAAACTGCGGACCCTTGACCATAAATGGCTTTTTCTTTTCATCCTTAATTGTATAGGTGATGTCAACGATAGCAATGAGTATGGTAAAGACCATGAGAGCAAGTATTGATATAAGAATTTTTCTGTTCCTATCCATAATGTTATACCCGGGTTTTATAGTTTAATTCAAACTCAATTTCGTGGCAAATTCAATAGCTGGATGTTCCCACGCAGATACAGGAATATACCATATCCTTGGGAGCTTCACATGACATATTTTTGACCTCACTCTTCATGTCATTATTGACACCCTCGCAGGTGCAATAACTTACCACATAAAGATCCTTTCGGCTGACAGAAGATTTCGCCAGCAGTTCAGCCAGAACAAGGCCTTCTTCACATACATAGATATCAACGACCTGGTAGTCCCTGACTGAAGAACCATAGACAAGGCCCGTTATACAGAGTGATGTCACTAGTAAGGCAACGAATACTTGTTTCATACGGTCCCCCTTCCCTGAGTTTCATGACAGTTTCCTTACACGCAAGGGACTGTTTCTGATCATCAGCGCTCTGTCAACCTCCCTTCCAAAGAGCGCCTTAACTAATATACTTTAATTACATCATAGTAGCAAGTAATTAATATTGCAGAGGGGACCATAAGCCGAATTCTGTTTACACAGCCATTTATCTTGTTTCCATGTTGCCATGAAAATCCCTGCGACCTACCCTCAGCCTTGGACGGGCAGCCCTCAAACGGCTGATTACTTGGTCTTGCACCGGGTGGGGTTTACACTGCCATCGGCCTTACGGTCCGATGCGGTGAGCTCTTACCTCGCCTTTTCACCCTTACCCCTGTAGAGACGCAACGCATTGCGTCTCTACAGGGGCGGTATATTTTCTGTTGCACTTTCCGTCGCCTCGCGGCGCCCGGCCGTTAACCGGCACCCTGCCCTGCGGTGTTCGGACTTTCCTCACCATGGGCTGTCCCATGGCGCGGCTGTTTGTTCCCCTCTTTCTAAAAAGAATAATTTTCAATTGCATTCGTCAAACAGATTTTTAAAATTCCGGCACGGAACAATGAAGTTTTCCTGAAAATATTGAAAAATATTAAAAATATTTTAACTGCCTGCGTGAATTTATTACAACATCAAATATCTGATAAATCGTAGCAGCTTTTGTGTCATTATTCTTCTTGATTTTCATGAATTACAGTATATGCAGATTTTCGTTCTCGGGGGCCCTATGCTGAAACCACACATGCAGCAGGAACGTTTTAATGCGTATTCACACCTCATTGGATCAATTGGAGGATTCCTTGGTACGCTCTTTTTAATTAATGCATCACTAATATATAGTCTTAATCCGCCGATCGCTGTATCACTCTGTATCTGTCAATCTGATATTTTCCATTGATTAAGAATATCTCGCAAAGCATTGAGTAAACCATTCTTATATGAAGCGGCGTGCACATAGCGATTAGCCGGGATAATTCGGGACCGTATGAGCCCAATGAAAACAGAATATGTATTGTTTCCTCAAAAACAAATAAATTTTTAAAATAACGTTTAAATGTATTGACAAATATAACGGAAGGAATATTCCTTCCGTTCAGGTGTAATTTATAACTCAATTGTAATGTTAGTTCTAAGGCAAAAGAAATGCACGACCACACAAATGCTTATATGGCCAATGATAAATATGCCACAATACCTGGCATAGAACTTGTTAATTTAAAAAAAGAGTATGCTCGGTGTGAATTAGAAATAACGGAAAATCATACGAATGGCTTGGGGTCATTACATGGAGCTGTAATTTTTGCACGTGCTGACATAGCTTTTGCTGCTGCATGCAATACAGTTAAAATATCAATAGGCATGCAGGCTGAAATAAAATACCTCAATAAACCAACAGGTAATAGGTTGATTGCAGAAGCTGCAGTGGTGTCATCTTCAAATAAAATCGGGCATTATCAAGTCAACATAACTGACAATAATGGTATTCATATTGCACAATATAATTCTATATCATACCGAATTAAGGATACAGGCTCATTAATCAGGGAGATAAGGAGTTAATTGAACATGGATAAAAAACAAATTTTTCAAAAGATTGCATTAGAAATATTTATTGGCAAGGGTTTTATTAATACACCTGTAAGGGATATTATTGATAAGTCAGGTCTTGGCACAAGTACCTTTTATCGGCACTTTAAAAACAAGGAAGATGTTTTAAGGTCACTGCTGAATGATTTTCTGAATGAAATCTTGCTATCGATTGATAATTATTACAAAACTGAAGAAGATTATAAAAAGCGATTTGTTGAAACAAAAAAAATAGTAATCGATATATTCATTAAAAATAAAGGATTAGCTGAACTTTATGTGAAATCAGTTGGCTTAGGAGGAGAGGTACAAAATTGTATTAAAGAATTTGAAGATAAGTTTACTGAATCATCAATAAAAAATATTTCTTTCGGCATTAAAAATGGTATTTTTCGAGACTTAGAGCCTGCTCCAATAGCCCATGCGATTTTAGGAACCATTAAATATTCAATTTATAGATGGATTGTTCTTAAAGATATAAACCAAAAGCAATTATACGATATTATATTATCATTTCATGAATCACTTGGAATTGGGTTATATAATGAAAAATAGCAAAATACAAAAAATCATACCCACCTGTTATAAACATAACCTCTGAAACAAATTCGAACAAGGATATTTTCATATGAAAGCATTATTTTTACATGGTAGCGCCCGGGGCGAGAAGAGTGTTACATTAAAATTGATGAAATCCCTTTCGAAGGGTATGTCTAAAGCTGGTTTACAAACTACAATAATTAACATAAAGGAACTAGCCGTCTCGCCATGCCGTGCATGTTTGTACTGTATGCATAATAATCCGGGAATATGTATACAAAAGGATGACATGGAAGTCATTTATGCAGAATTAAAACAATCACAGATCGTAGTTTTTGGGTCACCTGTTTATCTCGATGGATTAACTGCTCAACTTAAAACGGTTATAGACAGGATGGTCTGTTGTATGGAACCATTTTTAATAACAGACAAAGAAGGTTTTACACGACATTCTTTTTCCTGGCAAATGCCCAAAGAATCCATTCTTATATCTACATGTGGTTTCCCTGAATATGAAACATTTAAACCAATGGCTGATTACTTTAAGGCCTTATCTAAAAACTTGAATTTTAGGTTATTAGCTCAATTCTGCGTTCCTGGATCAATAGCAATTCAAATGAAGCCTGAAATATTAAATTATAAATTAGAATTAATCGAATCTGCTGGTCATCAATATGGGAAGAACGAACTTATAGACGAAAAACCAGTGGATAAAATAAATGAGCCACTTTTTAATAAAGAAGAATATTTTGAGCTTGCAAGATTATATGAAAACTGGTGTAGAGAAAAATTGAAGGAATTGAAATAGTTAGTCAAATTTAATATTCCTAAAATAGAAGTAAGTACTTAATTAATGCCGCGCACGGATGCGCGGCTCTTCCGTAAAGTTGGCACGCCGTTTCATATAACTTCCATTATATGTAAAAATTACTTTTTCTTACCCTTGTATGCTTTCAACATGCTGTTCAGCAATCCGAGAAATAATGTCACACTGGCTGCATCGCCTTTTAACTGCAATGATCCGTTTCCAACAGCTTTTGCGAATGCTTTTGGATTACCGCTTGCCATATAGGAAAATCCCGTAGATGCATCTTTCCAGAGTAATGAAAAATCGCCCTTTTCCAGGAATCCTTTGCCTGTTGTAAGCTTACCGTTTTTACATATATAATGCCGCCCAACAGATCCATCAACTGTTCCTATTGCCATTGAAAAATCTTTTTCTTTGAGCTTGTCACGAAATTCCGCGTTCTTCCACGCGGTAAACTTCATGAGATAATAAAAACCTTTAAGTATAACTTTAAATTTCACCTGATCCCTCCACGAAAGTTAAAACTGACATGTCAGTTTTAACTAATCTGCAAATTAGTCAATATCTTTATGTCTTATTATATAAAATATTTGCCTTTTACTGATTCAACACCAATGCAGTACCAGTCCCGCACGATTACTATATATCACCCATTTCTTCGAGTATCTCAACTGCATCAGTCACAAACCCGGGACATATACTCTGAAAAAGCCCCTTTTCTTTTATTTTTTTATATTCATCCTCGTTTGAGATATCATAGCCAAGCAGCTTCCGGCAGATGATCGATCCATTTCTCGCTTCAAATTTTTTAATAAATTCCTCTGTCATGGCATAAACGGCATTTTTTGTATCCGTATCTCCTTCAATTGAATGGCCGTATTTCAATCCAATAACCATCAACGCCCCTGATACTGCTCCGCAGACTTCCCCTTTTCGCATGCCCCCGCCAAAGGGTGCACCAATCTTGAGCAGCAATGCCTTATCCAAACCAAGCTCGTCGCTGAATACGCCCAGAACTGACTGGCTGCAGTTAAAACCGCTCATGAATGTCTTTTCAGCACTTTTTGGTCTGTTCATACGGAAATTCCTTTATAATATTTATGGTGAATGTCTTTAAGTGTATAAATCATCAATCCACGAGTTGTAAAGAACATTATGTAAAATATGGTAAAAGAACGGAAATGGTAAAACACATAAATTTGTCAAAAAAAAAAAAGACCGTCCAAGAAGGACGGCCTTTTTAATATTCAATGAAAGGTGAATCTTAGAGATTTTCCATTATAGCAGGAACAACCTCAAAAAGATCAGCAACAATACCGTATGTTGCGATATTAAAAATAGGAGCATCAGGGTCTTTGTTTACAGCAACGATGCACTTGGAACCCTTCATGCCTGCCACGTGCTGAATAGCACCGGAAATACCCAGGGCAAGATAGAGGTCAGGAGTGACAACCTTACCTGACTGGCCTACCTGACGTGCTGCATCTGTCCATCCTGAGTCAACAACAGGACGTGATGCGCCGTATTCACCGCCGAGCTTCTGTGCAAGTGGCACAACAACTTCGTTGTACTTATCGCCGTCTTTAAGACCGCGGCCACCTGATACTATGACATTTGCCTGTGAAATATCAACAGCACCGGCCATTGTTTCAATAACTTCTTTTACCGTTGTTCTGACATCACCGATTGAAGCTGAAACTGCTGTAACAGATCCTGCTCCGCCTTCGGCTTCCATATCGTATGCGCCTTTCTCAAAAGTAGCTACGAATTTATCTGTTTTAACTTTCTTTTGTTCCTGTATCTTACCATTGTAGGTGTTACGGGTAAAAACAGGAGCGCCGCCATCGACTTCAATCTTATTACAGTTTGATACGATACCGGCGTCAATTGCCATGGCAACTTTCGCTGCGAAGTCAACACCGTCATAACTCTGGGCAATAAGAACGCCTTTTACATCCTGAGCGTCACATACTGATTTTGCTGCCTGGGTAAACCCGTCAGCGGTATACTTTTCCAGAGCAGCGTCAGTAACAGAGAATACCTCGGGGATATACTTTGCTACTTCATTGGCTATGGAGTCGTCTTTTGCGAAAACGGCTGCTGCTGGTTCACAACCCAGCCCTGAAGCTATTTCTTTGGCAGCTTTACAAAGTTCAAGTGTACCTTCGCTCAATGTTCCGTCTCTATGTTCTGCGATTACTAATATTTTAGCCATTTCGTCCCTCCTTCACTATATCACTTTAGCTTCATTCTTTAATTTATCGACCAGAGTCTTGGCTGCTGTTGCGGGATCTCCCTCAATGATTTCAGCCATGCTTTCAGACTGCGGGAAGAACATTTTAACGAATTCTGTTTTTGAATCGGTTGAAGCGCCGAGATCTCCGGCTGATTTAGCATCAAGTCTCTTTTTCTTTGCCTTCATAATACCCGGGAGGGTCGGATAACGAGGCTCATTGATACCTGATTGAATACTGAGAACCGCGGGTGCGCTTATCCCGATAACTTCGTTTAACCCGCCTTCGAGCTCACGGTTTACAGTCATATTGCTGCCATCTACCTCAAGCTTGACAACGTTTGTACAATGTGGCAAACCCATGAGGTCAGCGAGCATAACACCGGTTACAGCAGACTGGTCATCTTCTGCCTGAACACCGGTAAGAACGAGATCAACATCTCCTATACTCTCAATCGCCTTCTGAAGCGTTTGAGCAACGACAAAGTTGTCACCAGCCACAACTGCAGGATCATTTACATGAATGCCCCAATCTGCACCCATTGCAAAAGCCTGTCTTATGTCTTTGGCTGCTCTGTCGGGACCTGCGGAAACGATGATAACCTCTCCACCGTTCTTTTCTTTCAACTGAAGAGCTGCTTCAACGGCGTAGTTATCGAAATCGTTGATCTTGAAAGCAATTTGAGATTCATCAATTTTGCTATCATCGATGATTTTGAAGTTAGATTCCATATCAGGAACCTGCTTTAGACAGACAACTATCTTCATCTCCCTACTCCCTTTTATTAAATTTTAAAAATATAGCCAAAGATGACAAATTTTGAACATTGTTAACAACCGGCTTACATATGTCAATATTAATCGACCATTATGTCCGTTTTTTTGTCCTGTACAATTTCAAATATTTGTAAAGAAATCTATATAATCTTACCTAAAGTATTGAGCAAATCTTCCTTTTTGACTCGGGTAATATCTTTTTCAGACCTGACCTTTACTTCAATATCACCGTCATTAAAGTAAGTCTTGCCAACAGTCAGCCTGACCGGGATACCCACCAGGTCGGCATCGGCAAATTTGAAACCAGGACTTGCCTTTCGGTCATCATAGAGCACATCAATACCTTCGAGGACAAGCATGTCATATATTTCATCGACCTGTGCTGTTTCATCATCATTTTTCCCCAGGCCCACCAGGTGCACTGAAAAGGGCGCCACGGACCGGGGCCATACAATGCCCCGCTCGTCATAATGCTGTTCAACAATGGCGGCCATGGTGCGGTTCACCCCAATGCCGTAACACCCCATGATCGGGGTTATTTCCTTTCCCTGTTCATCAAGGACTGATACTGTCATGGATTTGGTATACTTATAGCCGAGCTTAAAGATATGCCCCACTTCAATCCCTTTTTTCTCATAGAGTCCGGCGCCACACCGGGGGCAGGCATCCCCCCCTACAGCTGAGGTGATGTCTGCTTCACGTTTGATTATAAAATCTCTTCCCGAATTGACCCCCCTGTAATGGCGGTCTTTTTCATTGGCTCCGGTTATACCGTTTACGACGACTTTTACTGATAAATCGTATATAATTTCAACGTCCTCCTTTGAGACCGGACCTGCAAACCCGACCGGCGCTCCCGTTACCTTTTCAACTACATCATCGGGCGCCAGCTCCAGATCAACCGCTCCCATTGCATTTTTGAGCTTATGTTCATTGATCTCCCGCTCACCCGTTACAACCGCCATGACCGGTTTACCGTCAGCGAGGTATACGATGCTTTTCAAAAACTTCTCGGGTGGGCATGTAAAAAAGTTTACGAGATCGTCAATTGTCTTAACGTCCGGTGTATCAACAACTGCAAGGTCTTCCATCTCAGCTGACGGCTGTACTATCGCTCTCTGATATTCCGCTTTTTCCTGATTGGCACGATACCCACACCCGTCGCACAGGAGCAGCACCTCCTCGCCCACCTCTGACGCCACCATGAACTCTTCAGAGTCGCTGCCCCCCATAGAGCCCGTATCAGCTTCCACGGGAATGGTCTCAAGTCCGCATCGCTCAAAGATGGTCCGGTATGCCTTGCGCATGTTTTGATAAGACTGTTCCAGCCCCTTCTCATTTATATCAAATGAATAGGCGTCTTTCATGATAAATTCCTTGCTGCGGATAACGCCAAAGCGCGGTCTGATCTCGTCCCTGAACTTGGTGTTCATCTGGTACACCGTCAAAGGCAGGTCACGGTACGACGATATAAGGGCGCGAACTATAGCGGTCATGGCCTCTTCGTGGGTAGGGGCAAGGGCGTATTCTAGTCCGTTGCG
>CAZDZB010000074.1:10217-11172 GCA_964509795.1 uncultured Christensenellaceae bacterium
TCTTTAATGCGTATCATCTCAGGCCCCATGGTGTCCCATCGTCCTGATTCTTTCCAGAGTTCGGCGCTGGTCATCTCCGGCATGAGGAACTCAACTGCGCCGGCACGCTCCATCTCTTCACGTACGATGCGCATGATCTTTCTCAGGACACGCAGGCCCAGGGGAAGATACACGTACATGCCCGCGCTCTCCTTGCGGATGAGACCTGCCCGCACCATGAGCTTATGGCTCATGACAGCCGCGTCTGCGGGGTCTTCTTTCAGGGTGGGGACAATATATCGCGATATTCTCATTGATAGCTCCTGTAATAAATTGCTTGATTCCAACGATATGGTGTGTGCATGGTTATGTGTGTCAATTCTTTTTAAATGATATCGGATTTCCCATGGGACCTATAGCGATCATAAGCCCTGAAGCATCACAGAATACAATTGCCGGACTAAAAAAGAATGACATCATGCCGGTGACAATCACCCCCAGCCCTGACGTGGTTCGGCCCCTCACGGGACATCCCGACCTGCAGGTTTTTTATTCCAATGGAAAACTCTTCTGCCAGAAAAACACGGACACGACGTTCCTCAAGAAAATTGAATCTCACGCGGAAATAATTGTATGCGATTCAGCCCTTTCATCGCGCTATCCCGGGGACATCCCCTTTAATGTCGCCTGCACAGGCACGCACGCCTTTCACCGTTTTCAGTTCTGCGATAAAACATTGAAACACTACCTTGCCAGTCGCGGTATTGTTTTTGCAGAGGTAAAACAGGGCTATGCAAAGTGCTCTACCTCTATTGTTGATGAGAGCCATATCATTACTGCTGACAGGTCCATTCACGCTTCCGGCATGGCCGCGGGCGTGTCAAGCCTGTTGATATCACCAGGGTATGTGGCGCTTCCCGGGTATGAATACGGCTTTATCGGCGGGGCATCGGGCATGTTTGAAGACCGTGTGTTT
>CAZDZB010000075.1:0-6857 GCA_964509795.1 uncultured Christensenellaceae bacterium
CGCCCAGCCTGCTTCGCATTTCAAGGGCTGCGGCCTCTGTGAAGGTAATCATGAGTATTTTGGATATATCAACGTTTTCATTAACAATCAGGTCAATTGCCCTTTGGGTCACAACGGCAGTCTTTCCCGACCCTGCGGCTGCTGAAACCAAAATATTGCAGCCTCTTAATTTTATCGCTTTACGCTGGCTTTCAGTCCACTTCATCTTTTTCACCCTCCATAAAGCCCTTTATATATTCCGCCGCTTTTTCATCACTCGGTTTTTGATTTTGGTTGTATACCTGCGCTCCGAACCTGCATATGTTTTTGTAATCACAATAGGCGCAGGTCGATGCGTTTTTGTCCGCAATCGGATTAACTTCCATTTCTCCTTTATCCATTTTTTCGCACAAGCTTTTTGCGGTGCTCATTGATGCTTTTAACGCGGCGTCAAAATACTCATGGGATACAATCGCTTTGCTGCTTCTTGGCGTATTGTCATTTTTGTATGCCAAATTTACTATCTCGGATTTTTGCCCTGCGCCGATTGACGTGTCCAGCGCGCTTACCACACCAGGCTTGTCAACAAAAACTCCGTTTAATTTTTATGTGTCGCTTCTGTCTTTGCCCTCGTCCGTGTAATCATTGCGCAAAGGAAAGTAAAACACTCCGGCCGCCTTTGCGTCAGTATTTTCTTTTAACGCATTAGCATAGATAAAAAGCTGCAAATCCTCGCCTGTCATAAGCCCTGCCAAATCCACGCTCTTTTTGCCGGATTTGTAATCAATTGCCCTTATCCATTTTTCACCGCCTAAATCAAGTTCATCTACCCTATCTATTTTACCTCTTAAAAGAACTTTTTTTCCATTAGGCAAATCAATCCTAATTGGACCGAAATCTTTTCCGACGTCGAACTCCATTTCATGGGCTGTAGGCTCAAAAGAGCTGTTTTTTATTCCTCTTACATATACCTGTCCGCTGCGTACAGCAGTATTTATCAGCTGCTCTGCCAAAAATTCACGTTTAGCGTCCATTGCAAAAGCGCCGTCCTCAAAAACTGCTGCTATATGCCTAGCCTTTTTCTGTACAATTATTTGAATCTGCTCATCTGTAAGCTGCTTAATATCCTTACCTGATATTTCTCTGCCGAACTCCTCCATTACTTTATGAAGGTAAGCGCCGCTGCTCACATACTCAATTTCAGGGGCAGGGTCTTTTTCCGGCTGCAGCCCATATGTTATCATGTAGGCAAACGGGCATTTGGCGTACTGCTCCAGCTGGCTGACGCTGGATATCAAGCTGCCGTCAGAGGCCTGCATCACCTGATGGCTGCTTTTGCCCCCCGCCGAGAAATTATACATCTTGTTTATATCCGCAGCGTGTTTTTCCTCCTTCATCAGCGCAGCCATGCCTTCCTTCCAGGTTCTGTCTCTGTAGGGCCTCATGTCGCCAATTGCCCCAAGCGCCCTTGCAGAAGCTGAAAAGGCAGAAGCCGGGGATGTCATTGGGTCAATATAGGCGGCATCTTCCAGCATTTCCGGAAGCAGTGACTTTATTTTCCGCACAACCAAAGCGCTTTGCTTTTCTTCCGAGCAGTCATAGCTTATATAAAGCTGCTTTTGCGGGGAAGTCAGCGCCCTGTACAAATTGAAACTGCTCTCGCTTTTTCTGAATTCGCCGTCTCTTCCTGCGGCTATTCCTTTTTGCTTTAATACTTCCAGCTCTCTGTCTGCAAATATTACGCCTTCAGGCATTGGAGTGGGCAGCATGCCTTCATTTGCTCCCAAAACGAATCCGCATTTAATGCCTGATGTTTTTGAGCGCCCTATGTCTCCCACATTTACTCTGTTAACGCCTGTCGGAAGTATGCCTATCTGCACATTTAAAAAGCTCTCCTCAAGCAATGCGGCAGCATCATCCGCAGTCAGTACATCATCAGAAGATATTATGTGAAGCTGGTCTAATATGCCAATTATCACATTCCAGCTCTGAACGGTCTCCGCCGCTTCATCCAGCCTTCCCTGCTTTTCAAGCCTCATTTTTTCGCTGCTCACCATTTTTGATATGCCTGCATTCTCCAGCAGCTTATATATCTCTTTCGCCCAGCCTGCAGCGTTCTTTTTGCCTGTGTCAAACCCTTTTACCTGATTTATTATTAACCGCCTCATTTTGTTAAGTTCCGGGAGGTCATAGGTTTTCACCCCACGCCTGAAGTCTTTCAAAAACATGCTCCCCTGAATGGAACAGGCTATGCAATAATCCTCAAACTGCTCACATTGAGCGGCAGTAAGCGGAGTATATTGTGTTTTTATCATGTCCAGCAAATGCTCTCTTAAATTGGTTGAGCAAAACTGCATTGCAGAAAGCAGCCACACAACCACGGGGTGGGAGGTAACTGTTCTTCTTTCGTCTAAAAAATATGGTATGTTATATGCTTTAAATACTCTTGCGATATCCGAGGAATATTTCTGCAGGCTGGATGCCGTCACGTTTATGTCCCGCCATGTGTATTTCCCCTCGCTCACCACTTTAACTATTTCGGCAGCAGCCCATTCCACTTCTTCATTTCTGCCTAACGCTTTTGTCAAAGTGACTCCGCTGCTTTTTGCGAACTCTTTTACAGGATAGCTGTAAAGATATTTACTTATGTGCTTTATTCCCTCGTCCTGTTGAGTGTCGTCATACTCAATGTACTTGTATGATATCTTACTGTCAAACGATGAAGCTGCGTCCTCAATCGCACTAGCGCTGGCATTGCCGGCTGTGTAGAGCTCATCACTCCTGTCTTTGTCAAGTGCTATGGACACCGACACATTTTCAACATGAGGCAGAAGCGAAAAAATAAGCTGAACATTTTTTGCTGGTATGTAATCAAATGAGTCAAAATATACGCTTGTGCCGACAAAGAAATCCTTTACTTGTGCCGAGGCTTCGTCAATAACATCGCATAAAAAATCAATATTATCATCTTCGTCCATCACATTTACTTCCAAAGATGCTTTTTTATAATAGTTAATTATTGTTTTTATATCATGTGCTTTTTTGTATATAGCCGAATCCTGGTCTTCCTCATCCAAAGCCGCAAACAAAGCCTCCCCTGTAACATTGAACTTTTTGATGTCGCTTATAAAATCCCCTATGGATGAGGCAAACCCCGGCATTGCTGCAGCCCTGTCAAAAAGCTTAAGTTCATCGCTGTGCTTTTTCAATATGGATTTTATCAGCAGTGTTTTTCCCTGATTGTCCAGCAAAACAAAGGCAGGCCTTTTTATATCAGAAAAAATCCAATTCATAAGCCTTTTTATGCTCATAACCTGGATTTTTATCATGCCTTTGCTGCCTGCTCTTGCTTCAAGCAATTCTTTTTCGGCTTCCAAAGTGTATTGCTCCGGCACAAGTATTATTGTTTTTTTCCCTTCGTGAGACCTTTGCCATGCTTTTTTATAAAGGTAATGGCTCCTTGCCGCGGAGTTTTCGCCGTATACTATCTCCAGGTTCATCTTCTTCCCCTTCGCTGCACTATAAGCGCATGCTTATTTGTATCTATCTGCCTTTGTACTCCGTCAGCGCCCTTGCCAGCTGGTCAGGACAGGACGTTTGCTTGCTGCCGCATGTTATTCCCCTCAGCCTTTTTATTGCATCTTCCACTTCCATTCCCTCAAGCAATATGGCCAGCCCTTTAAGATTTCCGTCGCATCCGTCAATAAATTCTACCCTCTTCAGTTTGTTGTTGTCTACCTTATAGTTCACTTGCCTTGCGCATGTCCCTCGCATTTTGTAGCTTTGCATTAATTAATAAGTACCTTTCCAAAATAAAATCTTTTACATGCAGTTTTAAATTTTCTGCGTAATTTTTATCATTATGTCAGCGTATATTGAATCAGCGTTTTCTTCAAACGCCCTGCACAATTTCTCCGCTTCATCTCTGGTGGTTGCCACCACCCTTAAAGCCAGGGCTTCGTTATTATTATCCTTTAATTTAAGTACAACCGGAAATTCATTTGAAGAATCCTGGGAAAAATTCGCATGGATTTCCATCCTGCGCCGTATATTTGCTTTGTTTTT
Organism: uncultured Christensenellaceae bacterium; assembly: GCA_964509795.1. Classification (GTDB taxonomy): domain Bacteria; phylum Bacillota; class Clostridia; order Christensenellales; family UMGS416; genus JAFGUF01. The sequence goes on from CAZDZB010000075.1 coordinate 4,045, forward strand.
CTGCGCGTCTGTGTCTATCTGCTCGCGTATGGAAAACGGGATTTCTTTCTTGAAATTATCAAGTATATAGATTCCTTTGGAAGATATCCTTTTCATGTCCTCTTTCACTTCCAAGTATCCCTCCTCTACCAATGAAAAAAGCTGGTTTTTTAAGTCAAAATAATTAATCCACTCTTTGTCAAGTAGATAATCCTCCGTCATCGCGTCAGATAGCGGCATTCCCATCTTGTGATATAAAAACAGAATAATCAGCCTGTTTTCTTCCTGCCTGTTTTTGTCATGCAGCTGCATATACATTTCCTTTCTTCTGGTTTGCTATTCTTCCACAATGAATTTCTGTATTTTTTCTTCCAGGTCCCCAGCGTAAATATCAACAATAAGCACCTGTTTTAAGTTTAATGAAAGCACGCCTAATATTGATTTCGCGTCTACAACATACCTTTCACACCGCAGGTCAACGTCTCCTTTGTTAAAAGATGCAAGAGTAACAAATTCATTTACATCCTCAACACTTTTAAGCCTGATTTTTACACTTCTGAAATCTGTCATTTTTTCATTCTGCTCCTATATAAATAATCATCACATTACATATATGCCATTATTATTATAATCTAAAAGCACACATAAAAACAACTTTTTTACTCATTTTTAATACGGCAAAATGATACTCCACGCATAAACACGTATATTTTTTTGATTTTTTATTTTATTGTTCGTTTTTAAGGCTTTTTATGCTATAATACATGCGAACTAAAAAGGAGGCTTATTTATTTAATGAGTGTGACAAAGCGTGTTTACGTCGAAAAGAAGAAAAGCTTCGCTGTCGAGGCAAAAAGTTTGCGCCTTGCTCTCAAAGAGCAGCTTCACCTAGACAGCCTGGAAGATGTCAGAATAATAAACAGATATGACGCACAGGGGCTTGACGACAAGCAATTTGATATGGCAGTAAAGAAAGTTTTTTCCGAGCCCGCAGTTGATGATGTTTTTTTCAATATAGATTACAACCACTCGTTAGCTTTTGCAGTGGAGTACCTGCCCGGGCAGTTTGACCAAAGAGCTGATTCGGCAGTTCAGTGCATCAGGCTTATTGCAGAAGGCTCAGCGCCCAAGGTAAGATGCGCGAAAGTATATATGCTTTACGGGAAAATAAACAGCTCTGATTTGCAAAAGGTTAAAGAATACATCATTAATCCGGTAGACTCATATGAAGCCTCACTTGAAGAATACAAATCCCTGGAAACTGAAATGGCGGCTCCAGGCGAAATAGAAATACTCCATGGTTTTTGCGCAATAGCTGACAATGACTGCGCAGGATTTATTAAAACATACGGACTCGCTATGAGCCTTGAGGATGTAATATGCGTACGCGATTATTTCAAAGAAGCAGGCCGAGACCCTTTTATTACCGAAATACGCGTAATAGACACTTATTGGTCAGACCACTGCAGGCATACCACATTTTCCACCATAATTGAGGATGTCGAAATTGATGACAGCATCTTTTTGGAAAATGCCAAGTCTGCCCTTTTAAAATACAGAAGTGCCCGTCAGGAAGTATATAAAGAAAAAATCAATGACAAAAAAGAATGCCTTATGGATGTCGCTACGATGGGCGCAAAGCTGCTTAAAAAAAGAGGTTTGCTGGACGATTTGGACGAATCCGAAGAAATAAACGCCTGCTCCATAAAAATAGATGTTGATATAAACGGCAAAAAAGAGCCCTGGCTTTTAATGTTCAAGAACGAAACCCATAACCACCCCACAGAAATTGAGCCCTTCGGTGGAGCTGCCACATGCCTTGGTGGAGCCATACGCGACCCTCTCTCAGGGAGGAGCTATGTGTACCAGGCAATGCGAATAACAGGAAGCGGTGACCCCAGAAAAGATATCACTGACCATCTTCCCGGCAAGCTCCCCCAGCGCCTTATTACCACAGGAGCCGCACACGGGTATTCATCCTACGGCAACCAGATTGGCCTCGCAACCGGACAGGTGGTGGAAATATATGATGAGTCATACATAGCAAAGCGCATGGAAATCGGCGCGGTCATTGCGGCCGCCCCCCAATGCAATGTCGTAAGAAATCGCCCCGAAAAAGGAGACATCGTCGTTCTTTTGGGCGGAGCCACAGGCAGGGATGGATGCGGCGGAGCCACAGGCTCATCCAAGGCTCACGACATTCAATCAATAGATACATGCGGCGCTGAAGTGCAGAAGGGCAACCCCCCCACCGAAAGAAAGCTGCAGAGGTTTTTCAGAAACCCGGAAGCTGCAAAAATGATAAAAAGGTGCAACGACTTCGGCGCAGGCGGAGTGTGCGTAGCCATAGGCGAACTCGCCGACAGCATTACAATTGACCTTGACAAAGTTCCAAAAAAATATGAAGGCCTGGACGGCACTGAGCTTGCCATATCAGAATCCCAGGAAAGAATGGCAGTGGTGCTTGATAAAAAAGATGTTGACCAGTTCAAAATACTGGCGGCAGAAGAGAATCTGGAGGCCGTAGCTGTAGCCGAGGTAACAGACAGCGGCAGCCTTATAATGACCTGGAGAAACAAAGAATGCCTAAACATTAAAAGGAGCTTCCTTAACACCAACGGTGCCTCCCAGTATGCGCGAATACATATTGCAGCTCCTGATAACAAAAAATCACCGTTTATTAAAGAAACCATCAGTAATCCAAAAGAAAAATGGATTGAAATAATATCATCCCTCAACAGCGGCATACAAAGAGGCCTTGCAGAAAGATTCGACTCCACAATAGGAGCAGGCACAGTTGCCATGCCCTTCGGCGGAAAACATCAATTGACTCC
>CAZDZB010000075.1:6957-11135 GCA_964509795.1 uncultured Christensenellaceae bacterium
CAGGAAGCGCTGGGCATACCCGCCATAGGCGGCAAGGACTCTATGTCCGGCTCATTTGAGGATATTGATGTTGTTCCCACATTGGTTTCCTTTGCTGTCACCACCGGAAGCGCTGAGCATATAATAACCCCGGAATTTAAAGATACAGCTTCACATATTGCCCTTATTGAAATGCCGATAGATAAAAAAGGCCTGCCCGACTATGACAGATTCAAAGAAATATGCGCATTCCTCAGAGTTCACTCCGGTTGTGGACAGATAATATCAGCCCACACAATATCAGGGGGCGGGATAGCGGAAGCCGTCACTAAAATGGCTCTGGGAAATAATATCGGTGCTGAACTTAGCCTGGAAACTGATGATTTGTTTAAAAGCAGCTATCTTTCTGTGCTCATTGAAATTCCTTCCAAAGTGGACGCTGATTTCATACTTAAATCTGTAGGCGGCAAAATTATAGGCAGGACTTCTGAATCGCCCTACCTTAAATGCGGCAGCGTTACTATTTCGCTCAAAAATGCCACTGCAAAAATTACGGGAGTGTTGGAGGATGTGTTCCCTATAAACGCCGATAAGGCATACAAAACAGCAGTCAACGAAACATACCATGCTAAAACAGTAAAAAAGGCAAAGGTTTCAATAGCAAAGCCGAGAGTGCTGATACCGGTATTTCCAGGCACAAACTGCGAATACGACAGCCAGAGGGCATTTGAAAAAGCAGGCGGCAAGACAAACATTTTTATTTTCAAAAATTATAATTCCGATGTAATACACCAAAGCATTGATAAAATGGCCGAACTTATTGACCAAAGCCAAATCATTATGATTCCCGGAGGATTCTCCCTTGGAGATGAGCCTGAAGGTTCAGGCAAATACATTGCCAATGTCCTCTCAAACAGCAAAATAGCCGACAGCATAATGAATCTGCTTGCAAATCGTGACGGCTTAATGCTGGGCATTTGCAATGGCTTCCAGGCTTTAATCAAGGTGGGCCTTGTTCCATACGGTGAAATTAGGCCGATGAAAGGCGATTCGCCTACGTTAACTTTCAACGACATAGGCAGGCATCAATCCAGGATAGTCCGCACAAGAGTATCCTCAAGCATGTCCCCCTGGATGTCAGAGGTAAATGTGGGCGACATAATAAGTGTTCCCATATCGCACGGTGAAGGCAAATTCGTCTGCTCCAAAGATGAACTTAAGAAATTGGCCGAAAACGGGCAGGTAGCCTCGCAGTACGTTAATTATGACGGTAACGCCACATACGACATTAACTTTAACCCAAACGGTTCATACAATGCAATCGAAGGTATCACCTCCCCTGACGGCAGAATTCTGGGCAAAATGGGGCATAACGAAAGATACACTCCCAATACATTTACAAATGTTCCGGGAAATTACGACAGCAAAATTTTTGAGTCCGGGATTAAGTATTTTAAGTAGACATATAAAAACATTAGCTTTATAATGGACTATGTGAACTGCATAGTTCATTTTTTATAACATATAATAAATTCATAAGAAGAAGGTGCATTTATATGAAATATATCATTTCTCTCGATCAAGGAACAACATCATCAAGGGCCATTATCTTTGATGAAAACTCAAATAAAGTGGCGTCAAGCCAGGTTGAGTTTCCCCAGTACTATCCTAAGTCAGGCTGGGTGGAGCATGACCCAATGGAAATATTAAATTCCCAGATACAAGTCTTGAAAGAAGTAGTAAAAAAATCAAAAATTAAAATAGATAATATTGCAGGGATAGGCATAACAAACCAAAGAGAAACCACCATTGTGTGGAATAAAGAAACCGGAAAGCCAATATTCAACGCTATTGTTTGGCAGTGCAGGAGAACCGCAAAAATATGCGACGAGATAAAAGACAAAGCCTCAATGATACAGGAAAAGACAGGATTGATATTAGACGCTTATTTTTCTGGTACAAAACTAAAGTGGATACTGGACAATGTTGAAGGTGCCCGTCAATTAGCACAGGAAGGTAAACTGTTATTCGGCACTGTTGATACCTGGCTTGTGTGGAACTTAACCAAAGAGAAAAATCATCTGACTGATTATTCCAACGCCTCAAGGACAATGCTTTACAATATATATGACCTCAACTGGGACGGAGACATACTCAATCTCCTTGATGTTCCTTCCAATGTACTGCCCTGCATACTGGACAGCAGCGACTTTTACGGCACATTGCGAAAAGATATTCTGGGCAGGGAAATCCCAATTCTCGGTGTTGCAGGCGACCAGCAATCAGCGCTTTTTGGCCAGGGCTGCTACGAACCAGGCATGGTCAAAAACACATACGGCACGGGATGCTTCGTGGTGATGAACACAGGGGATAAGCCCGTTAAATCCAAAAACAACCTGCTTACAACAATCGCCTGGGGCATAGACGGCAAAGTGACTTACGCGCTGGAAGGCTCAATATTCATGGGCGGCGCCACGATACAATGGCTTAGAGACGAACTTAAAATAATAAAGTCAGCGTCAGAATCAGAAACCCTTGCTAAAAAAGTTGAAAGCAGCGACGGCGTATATCTTGTGCCTGCCTTCACAGGGCTTGGCGCACCATGGTGGGACATGTATGCCCGCGGCACGATATTAGGGATGAGCCGGGGCACAAACGATGCCCACATAGCCAGAGCTGCCCTTGAGTCCATCGCCTACCAAAGCAAAGACGTAATGGACGCTATGAGCTCGGACTCAAATATAAATTTATCGGCAATAAAAGTGGACGGCGGCGCAAGCGCAAACGATTTGCTCATGCAGTTCCAATCAGACATCACAGGCTCCAGCGTAATCCGCCCATCTTGTGTGGAGACCACTGCCCTTGGCGCAGCATACCTGGCAGGCCTTCGATGCGGCATATTTGAAAATTTGGAATCCATAAAATGCAGCGTGGATAAAACATTCACCCCCAATATGGATGATGATACAAGGGCTTTAAAACACAAGATGTGGGTAAAAGCAGTGAAATGCGCTCAATCATTCGCCAAATCTGAGTAAATTCATAATAGTTCATACTTTCTCCACAAATATTTTAATATAATTCATAATATCGTCTTGATTTCCTTACATTATTATGTTAACATGATGCCATCTAGTTATTAATACTATATGGCATTGTTAGTATTATTATATTACTGCCAAAAGGAAGGTGAATTAATTTGAACAAAAGTAAAATTGCTATCGTTACTGACACAACATGTGATTTGTCAGATGAAGTTTTAAAATTGAACAATATATATATGGTTCCCATGCAGATTGTATACGAAACAAGAAGCTACAGAGACAGAATGGAAATAACAGCTGAAAAAGTATATGACATGCTGGACAAAGAAATACCAAAGTCATCTTTGCCTTTGCCTGATGACGTAAAAAAAATACTTGATAAAATTGTGGAAGAAGGCTACACAGATATCCTTTATGTTTCCATCTCAGCCGGGCTTTCCGGCACATACAACCTTATCCGGCTGTTGGCACAGGAATACACAAAACTCAATATTGAGGTTTTTGACTCCACCAATCTTTCTATGGGGTTAGGATTTTTGGTAATGGAAGCCGCAAAAGTAATAAAAGAAAAGGGTGACATCAAGGCAGCACTTGACAGAATGAAAACAATAAGAAAGTCCATGAGCACTATGTTTGTGCTTAACACCCTGGAATACCTAAGAAAAGGCGGGCGCATAGGCAAAGTGGAAGGAACTGTGGGCAATCTGCTGAACATCAAGCCAATCATTGCAGTCAATGAAGAAGGAGTCTACTACACTGTTTCAAAAGGCAAGGGCTTTAAAAAAGCAGTAAACACAATGGTTGAGGAAATAAAGAAACGTTATGAAGATAAGCCCATATCCATCGCAATAGTTCACGGAAAGCAGCTGGAAGGCGCAAAAATGCTTCTTGAAACTTTGAAGGAAAAACTTAATATCACAACGTCATATATAACCCAGGCAAGTCCTGTTCTGGGCATGCATACAGGCCCCGGACTTTTGGGAATAGTTGCCTTTGAAGAAAACCCTGTGTGAAGTAATTTAATCTTTATATCAAAAGAGACTGTTTAAACAGTCTCTTTTTTGCTTTTAATTTACCTGCGGATTCTTTCCTTGACCTTAGCCGCTTTTCCTGAGCGCTGACGCAAATAATAAAGCTTCGCCCTGCGGACTTTGC
>CAZDZB010000076.1:0-10834 GCA_964509795.1 uncultured Christensenellaceae bacterium
TTGACTTTGCCATTCTAACATAGTTATATAATAAAATAAAGGGTTTATTCCAAACTCATTTTGAAACAAACCCTTCTGATATAAACGCCTGTGTATTTTATAGCTTGTAGAGCCTTTTTGGATTTTTATATAATATTGTCTCTGCCACCAACAATGCTTTGTCCGGAGAAAGCAAACCATATTCAATAAGCTGGGACAACGCGCGCGCTATGTTGTCCTTTGCTGTTTCAAGCTGAGCATAAACCCCATCAAAAAACATGTAAGTGCCGCCGAATCCGATTATCTTATTCAATGGCAGAGTGTCAATGCATTCTTTAAGGCACTCAATGCAGGACAACGAGGATACAATGTGGCTGCCGGAGAAATTTATAAACACATTTGGATACATTTTTGCCAATGCTACAACCTCGCGCCAATAAGGCCAGCCGATGCCCAGAATATCAAATTTAACATCTTCGTAATGTTCAAATAAATTATTAAGGTTTATTGGTTTGGCGTTATTTAGTATATTTCTGTTGTCGTGCTGCATTCCGGTGTCAAACTGGATAACCACTCCCCTGCCCCTTAATGATGAAAGCACTCTGTGCATCATGAAATCCTGCACCTCACGGGGAAATTCAACATGGTCTCTTTCACCTGCGCCTGCTTCTCTCCACTGCTGAAGCATTTCATAAAATTTTGCTTTTGCGACGGAGTAAGACACATCCTCAAAATACAAGCTTCTTACATTTCCTAGTGTAATCTTCAAGGCTACAACGCCTCTTCCCAGCTTGTCTGTCAGCTCTTCGTCGAATGCTTTTACCCAGTCGTCAAGGGATTTGATTTCGGAAAAATGTCGTTCAACCCATATTATAACCTCGCCTGAAACAGGGCCGGGCTTAATGTATTTTTCAGGGTGCCATACACGTCTGAAAATTCTCTTGTCATAGTGCTGCTCCACATATTCTTCATCTATGTCAAGCAAAACAGTCTCAATATTAAAATGATTATGCAGCATGTCATATACATACTCTTTGTCCTTGCAGAGCAAATAATCATTCTGCAGTTTTTCAAGACTGTCAGGGTTCAAATCGTCCAAATTGTGCAGCTCTAAAAAACTTCTTTTAAGTGCTCTGAAATACCCTGTGTTTGAGCAGGCCTTCATATAGGGAAGAGCCAGCTTAAATCTGGTGGCAACAGGAACTTTCGGGTCTGTAATACTGCTTAAAATGCTGTCACTTACAAGTCCGGCTGATACTAGCTCTCTAATTAAATAATGCAGTATATATGTGTATAGGACATCCTTGTTTTCCAGGTCATAGTTTATATCCGCACTTATACATTCCTGAGCATCAATAACTTTTATATCATTTAATTTTTCTCTTATTTCTTTGTAGTTAGTCATCTTTGTCATCGCAATGTTGTCATAACAAAGCGGCCGTCCTTTCTTTTAGGTTTTTGTTTAATCTTATCAAAAATATTATATCATATTTTTACTTTTTAATAAAACAATGAAATATGCTTTTATTTAAAATTATGTTAAGTAAGCAAAAAATATAGTTATGCTTTATGTAAAATTTTTTTATCATGTTTTGATTATTTTTTTATTATTTTTATTATTGCCATAAAAATAAGCTTGTGCTATACTTTATAAAATATTTGTTGAAAGGTATTTTTATGAAAAGCAGATACAAAGTCGGAATAATCGGCGCAACCGGAATGGTTGGACAGCGCTTTGTGACATTACTTCAAAACCATCCTTTTTTTGAAGTGACTGCCCTGGCCGCAAGCCAGCGTTCATCCGACAAAAAATATTCTGATGTTATGCAAAGCCGCTGGGTAATGGACAAAGCTTACAGTGATAAAATCGGTGATATGATTATTTTTGACGCTGAAAAAATTGATTCCATTAAACCTCTCGTTGATTTTGTTTTCTGTGCGGTTTCCTTAAACAAAGAACAGACTAAAGCTTTGGAAGAGAAATACGCAAAAGCTGAAATACCTGTCATTTCAAATAACAGCGCAAACAGAACTGTCAGTGATGTTCCTATGCTTATACCCGAAATTAACGATACTCACCTTGAAATAATTGCGGAACAAAGAATACGCCTTGGAACAAAAAAAGGGTTCATTGCCGTTAAACCGAACTGCTCAATTCAGTCCTATGTTCCCGCTTTAGAACCATTGAGAGAATTTGGAATAAGCAAAATTGTGGCTTGTACATACCAGGCAATTTCGGGTGCGTCAAAAACATTTGACACATGGCCCGAAATGGTGGATAATGTAATTCCCTACATCGGAGGCGAAGAAGAAAAAAGCGAAAAAGAGCCTTTGAAAATATGGGGCAGAGTTAAAGACGGCGCAATAATCAATGCCCAAACCCCTGACATCACAACACAATGCATAAGGGTTCCTGTGCTGGATGGGCATCTTGCGGCAGTGTTTGTTTCTTTTGATAACAAACCATCAATGGATGAAATAAAAAGAAGATGGCAAGCCTACCAAGGAGAACCCCAAAAGCTGGGCCTCCCCAGCGCCCCAAAGCAGTTCCTTCATTACTTTGAAGAGCCTGACAGGCCTCAGACCAGGCTGGACAGAGACCGTGAAAGCGGAATGGCAGTGACCATAGGAAGACTGCGGGAAGACACTCAATTTGATTATAAGTTTGTTGCGTTAAGCCACAATACACTTCGAGGCGCGGCAGGCGGCGCAGTTCTTATGGCCGAATTAATAGCTGCAAAAGGATATTTTGACTAACATATTTTGCGGGCCAATGTAGCTCAGTCGGCAGAGCAGCAGTTTCGTAAACTGCAGGTCAGGAGTTCGATCCTCCTCATTGGCTCCATTTTATTTTTAATAAGCAAATGACACATGAAGATTACATAAATGAAGCATTAAAGCTTGCAGCAGATGCAATGGCACACAATGATGTGCCCGTGGGCGCTGTTGTTGTTTTGGATGGAAAAATTATCGGCAGAGGTGAAAACAGACGGGAAATCGACTCGGACCCTTTGGCTCACGCTGAGGTGATTGCCCTAAAAAACGCAGCAAAAACAACAGGCAGCTGGAATTTGTCAAACGCTTCATTGTATGTCACCCTTGAGCCCTGCGCCATGTGTGCCGGCGCAATTGTGAATTCCCGAATAAAGAATTTATATTTCGGAGCTTTTGACGGCCGTTTCGGTTGCTGCGGCTCTGTTTATAACATTCCACAGGATAAAAAGCTAAATCACTTAGTCAATGTAACCGGGGGAATTTTAAACGAAAAATGCAAAAAAATCCTTTCGGATTATTTTGCACAAAAAAGAATTAAACCAAAATTATATTGATCCTAATTTAAAACATGCTGTTCAACATCGGGCAGGTGTTTGTTAAACGCTTCTTCAATGCTCTTTACCTTCCTGCCTGTAGTCTTGGACTGACCAAGTATGAGTATTTTTACATTATGCTCCTTTGCAAATTCAACGAGCGTATCTGTCAAATCATCACTTCTAAGCATATGCATCTGCGCTCCGTTATATTTTGACACAGAAAAGAGAATGTCCAGCGCATCGCCTTCATCAGGATTCCCCATAAGGTTTTCGTCTAGACCGGCCACATGAACAACGCCTATTGTGCCGCCCATGTCTTCATTCATACTTACCGCCCTTTTTATTAGTCTTTCACATGAACGCTGCCTTGTTACACATACCATAATATCAATTTTATCGTTATCAGACACTTCTTCACTTTCTTTCTAGGATAATACTTCCTTTATGTAGTTTTCAAAAACCTTCACCTTTATTACATCTCCAGGGTTAAACCCTACAGTAAATTTAGCAGCGTCGATATATAATTTCCTGTTTGCCACGTCTTTTCCCTGCGCCATTTCAATGCTGTAAAATTCCAGATTATTATCATATGTTGTTTCGCTGCTGACTGCAGTAATTTCGCCTTCAATAGTTTTTTCAAGCCCTGTAAGAATGCTGGTCACAAACTTTTTGTAGCTAATGAGTTTGCTTCCGAACATTCCCCATGAAAAAATAGCGCCCATTGCGTATATCACCCCTGCAGCGTATCCCGGCCAGGACGGCAGCCTCACAGGGTCAAGAGCCGTACCCCAGTTTTTGCATAACGCAAAAAGTACAATCAAAAATATGATTGTAGCAGTAATAAAATATATTAAGAATTTATTGAATTTCTTCTCTATGTTAGATATGTCATCATAAGTATACAATTAACCATCCTCCATGTTTTTATTATATCATAAAAACATTGCATAATAAATGGTTGTTGTACTAACTATCTTGATTATTAGGTGAATTATACAGATTTTCTTCTGAAAACAAAGTTTTGTCTAAAACATCACATATATTCTTGTGTTCATTAAGCGCCTGCCTTCCCATTTCTGTTATGCTGTATGTACCCTTATCCACCTTTTTGAACCAGCCGTAGTAATTCATGTGCATAATATCCCATGTTTTTTCGCCACATCCATATTTTTTCATTTCTTTTGCGCTGCTCGGTCCGAATTTATCCAAATACATAGCAGCAGCTATTGCAGATTCTTTGTAGGCTGTCATCTTCTTAGTTCTGGTGATTCCTCCGATATTATAATCCCCGCTTAATCCCTCAAACTCCTTAACAGCTTTGTCTATAAGCTTTTCTCTGCGTGTTTTGTTTATGCCAAGTTTAAAATTTTTCGGCGGAAATTCCTCAATACAGGCGCCTTCACCCCTTACATCTACATATAAAAGCCCCAGGCTCAGCCTTTTTACCAGCCTTAATGTTCTTTTGTATTGGTTTGAAAATCTTTTTTTATATGCTGGTTTAGGCACAGCTATGTAAACAATGTCAAAAAGCAGCTGTCTTTCGACAGCCTGCCCCAGGAGCGCCAGGTTGAGGTTTGTCTTCATTTCGATTATTACAATGTCCTCGGCTTTTACTGCCATTATATCGCAGTCTGCAATCTCAGACTTGACTTCATAGCCCTGATCTGTGAGAAACGATTTAATATGAGGGTAAAGGTCGCTTTCTTTCATTTCATAGGGCCCTTTTTTCTATCCAGTATTTGATTTCTTCCGCAATTTCATCAACGGATTTCGAAGCGTCAATTTTTATAATATTATCGTAATCCTCAGCTATCTGGTTATATCCTTTTTCAATTCTTTCAAAAAAGTCAATTTCTTCAACTTCCAGCCTGTCCAGCTCTCTTTGACTGTTTTTCAGCCTCTCCATTGCCTTGTCGCTTGGAAGCAGTATGAAAAATGAAATATCCGGCATTATGCCCTCAATCGCATAGCTGTTTATTTGCATCACTCTGTCAGCGCCCAGCTGCCTGCCATATCCCTGATACGCAATGCTGGAATGCACATACCTGTCGCAGATTACAACTTTACCCGCATCCAAAGCGGGCTTAATTTTTTCGTGTACGTGCTGGGCTCTTGACGCAGCATAAAGAAGAGCTTCGGTAACAAAGCTCATTTCATCATTATTATTGTCCAAAATTATATTACGGATTTTTTCACTTATTTGTGTTCCGCCGGGTTCACGCGTTAAAACAACCTCATATCCTTTTTTCTCAAAAATTTCTTTTACTTTATGGATTTGAGTGCTTTTTCCCGCTCCGTCCAGGCCTTCAAATGTAATAAATAATCCTTTGCTCATATTTTCTCAATTTCCTGCTGTAATCAGCGATTTTTATTTCAATAACAGCTTACAGTTATATCAATATAATAATATAAAAAATATTACTTTTGCCTTTACTGCCTTTGAGCCATCATATCTTTTACTTTCATAAGCCTTGTTCTGCTTGCCCTGTCGTTTTCATCCAGCTTCATCTTGATAAATTTAATTGTATCTTCAAGGTCAGGAATCATTACATATTCCAATGCATTAACTCTGCGCCTTGTCTTTTCAATTTCATCAGCAAGCATATTGCAGGCTTTTTCCTTTTGAGCCAAAGCCATCATATTCTTGAAGGCGTTGTTTAGCATCAGTACAGCATCGTCCAACTCGGCAGTTGTCTCCAGCAGGCCATATGGGTATATATCGCCGTCTCCCATTTTTAAATTAAAAACAGGAACATCCACGCTCATTACATTCTGTTTGCTTACCTCGAGTTCAACCTGTCTTCCGGGCATTAAAACAGCGCTCTCCAAAGCTTCCTGGCTGAGCCCTGCTCTTGCCATTAGAAACTCTTTCATAGCCCTGGTAAGCTCTTTTTCCACCTCTTCACGCAGCGTCTTGTTTTCCCTTACAAACTCTACAAATTGACGCATCATCTCATCACGCTTGTCTTTAAGCAGTTTATGCCCGCGTGTTGCCGTCTTGTAGCGCTTCTTTAGGTTGCTGAGCTCCATTCTGGTAGGGTTAACATTAAGTATTGCCATGTTTACATCCTATTTGTTATCGTTATCTTCGCCGAGATATTTATCCAGATATTCATCACGTATTCTCTTCAGTTCACTCTTAGGCAGAATTTTCAAAAGTTCCCATCCTAAGTTTAATGTCTCTTCAATGCTTCTGTCTGTGTCATATCCTTGTGAAACATATTCTTTTTCAAACCTGTCTGCAAATTCCGCATAGAGTTTGTCCACATCGGTCAATGCCGCATCTCCCAGGATAACAGCAAGTTCTTTTGCTTCTTTACCTCTGGCATATGCTGAGAAAAGCTGGTTCATTGTATCTGCATGGTCTTCTCTTGTTTTGCCTTTGCCGATACCTTTGTCCTTAAGCCTTGAAAGTGAAGGCAGAACGTCGATAGGCGGCGTAACGCCCTTTTTATAAAGCTGGCGTGAAAGAATAATCTGCCCTTCTGTAATATATCCTGTAAGGTCAGGAATTGGGTGTGTTTTGTCGTCTTCAGGCATTGTCAGAATAGGAATCTGGGTTATAGAGCCTTCTTTGCCCTTTATTCTTCCGGCTCTTTCATACATTGTTGCTAAGTCAGTGTACATATATCCCGGATATCCGCGGCGGCCAGGAACTTCCTTTCTGGCTGCGGAAACTTCACGCAAAGCCTCAGCATAGTTTGTAATGTCAGTTATAATGACAAGAACATGCATGCCCAGCTCATAGGCGAGGTATTCAGCGGCAGTCAATGCCATACGAGGCGTTGAAATACGTTCAATAGCAGGGTCATTAGCTAAGTTCATAAAAAGAACTGCTCTGTCAATGGATCCTGTTTTTCTGAAGTCTGAAATGAAAAAGTCCGCTTCTTCATATGTTATGCCGACAGCTGCAAAAACAACAGCAAATTCTGAGTCTGTGCCCAAAACCTGCGCCTGCCTGGCAATCTGCGCCGCCAGGTTGGCATGCGGCAATCCTGAGCCTGAGAAAACGGGTAGCTTTTGCCCTCTAACTAAAGTGTTGAGCCCATCTATTGCTGAAACACCTGTCTGAATAAATTCTGACGGATAGTCTCTGGCTGCCGGATTAATAGGTGAACCGTTAATATCCAGCCTTTTTTCAGGAATTATCTCCGGGCCGTCATCTATTGGCCTTCCCATTCCGTCGAAAACACGGCCTAATATGTCGGGTGATACCGCAAGCTGCGTTCCCTTACCCAAAAATCTAGCCTTAGCTGTGGCTATATGAAGGCCCTGTGAGCTTTCAAACAGCTGTACAAGAGCGTTGCTGCCGTTTATTTCCAGTACCCTGCCCTGCCTAATTTCGCCGTTTGCCTGCTCTACTTCAACAAGTTCATCATACTTAACATTTGAAACCTGCTCAACCAGCATCAGCGGTCCAACAATTTCTTTTATTGTGCGGTACTCCTTAAGCATAATTCAGCCCTCCGTCTGCCACAAGATCTGTCAATTGATTTCTTAGTTCTGTCTCAATTGCGTCAAATTCATCAATTTTTTCTTCTTCTATGTATTTAGCCCTGCCGATTTTTTCAAGCACCGGTATTGATGTGATATCAAAGAAATCAACACCTGAATCCAGTGCTCCTATTGCTTCACGGTAATAATTCATTATCAGCCTTAGCATTCTGTACTGCTTGTCCAATGACGCGTATGTATCTATTTCGTGGAATGCGTTTTGGTGCAGATAGTCTTCACGAATTGATCGGGCAGCTTCCAAAGTCAGCCTGTCATGGAATGATAAAGCGTCCACGCCGACCAGGCGCACAACTTCTTCAAGTTCTGACTCTTCCTGCAGCACTCTCATGGCGTCATCGCGCAGTTTGCTCCAGTCAGCCGCCACTCCTTCATCGTACCAGTCAGCAAGCCTGTCAATGTACAGTGAATAGGACTGCAGCCAGTCAACAGCCGGGAAATGCCGCCTGTATGCAAGCTGTGCAGAAAGCCCCCAGAACACCTTAACAATACGTAAAGTGTTTTGTGTAACAGGCTCTGACATGTCACCGCCGGGAGGTGAAACCGCGCCTATTGCTGTTATGGCTCCTGTCCTGCCGTCTTCACCAAGGCAGTTAACCATACCTGCTCTTTCATAATACTGGGCAAGGCGTGATGACAAATACGCGGGGTACCCTTCTTCACCTGGCATTTCTTCCAAACGTCCGGACATTTCTCTTAATGCTTCTGCCCATCTTGAAGTGGAGTCAGCCATTATGGCGACTTCGTATCCCATGTCACGGAAATATTCAGCCAATGTGATTCCTGTGTATATTGAGGCTTCACGCGCCGCAACAGGCATATCAGAAGTGTTTGCTATCAAAACTGTGCGTTTCATCAGGTCTTCGCCTGTACGCGGGTCTTTAAGCTCCGGGAACTCCATCAAAACGTCTGTCATTTCGTTTCCGCGCTCTCCGCATCCAACGTAAACAATTATGTCAGCGTCAGCCCATTTGGCCAATTGGTGCTGAACCACTGTTTTTCCGCTGCCGAATGGGCCAGGAACGGCCGCTACTCCGCCTTTTGCAACAGGAAAGAACGTATCAATTACTCTTTGCCCGGTTACCATTGGCTGTGCAGGAGGCATTTTGCTTTTATATGGCCTTCCTATACGAACTGGCCATTTTTGAAGCATCGGAAGTTCAACTTCTTCGCCTTTATCCGTTTTTATTTTGCATATCGGTTCAACTATTGTAGCTTCACCGTCATATATCCATGTTATTTCGCCTGAAACATTCGGCGGCACCATTACTCTGTGCTCAACAACTTTGGTTTCCTGTACGGTTCCCAAAATAGAGCCTCCGGAAACTTTGTCGCCCACTTTTACGGTGCTTTTGAAATCCCACTTTTTATTATAGTCAAGTGATTTTACGTCCACACCCCTGGCAATTCTGTCCCCTGTCTGCTCTCTGATTCTTTCCAGAGGGCGTTGAATTCCGTCAAAAATCGACGCAATCAACCCCGGAGCCAATTCAACGGACAACGGGTCACCGGTGCTTTCAACTATCTCACCGGGGCCAAGCCCCGCCGTTTCTTCATAAACTTGTATGGATGCCTTATCTCCACGCAATTCAATAACTTCACCTATCAATTTCTGCTCGGATACGCGGACAACGTCATATACTTTTACGTCCTCCATGCCCTCCGCTACAATTAGCGGTCCCGATACCTTTACTATACTGCCCGGCATTTTATGAGCTCCCTTCGTCATCATTGAGTAATATATTTACACCAACTGCTTTTTCAACGTTAGCATTCAGCATTTTCATTCCAATCCCTGTGCTTCCCTGGTTTGACGGAATTGGTATTATGGCGGGAATTGTGCTTGCCTTATATCTGTCGATTGTTTCTTTCGCAAGCTCCGCAAGTTCCTCGGTTATAAATATAACGGCATATTTTTCCCTGGCCATGCGCTTAATAAGCGTGTTTGCCCTTTCTCCGTCGTAAGCAAAATGCGTGCTTACACCAAGGGCTTTGAATCCTAAAACAGAATCCCTGTCTCCAATAACAGCTATTTTATACATATATATCACGCAACCTTTCTTTTATTGTGTCTTGTGACATATTGTTAAGCTTGCCAGTCATTATCATCCTTATTGCTTTAGCTTCGTTTTCCTTTTCAACCAAATATCCTATAACCGGCTCAACAGAGAAAAGATTTTTGTTATGTTCGCTCACTATTTGGGTAAGAGCGTTGTCCATATACTTTCCGAAAATCCATGTCTGTGCTTTTTGAATTGACTCTTCAATCTTTTTTTCCAGCTTAGGGCCGTATTTGGTGTTTTTAAAAAACTTAGGAACAGCTTCGTCGCTCTGGCTGTAAGCTTTCTTAAACGTTTTAAAGTCTATTAATCCGCCCTCGTCATAGGCCGCTGCAAAAAGGTCAAATTCCGCTTCCATTCTTCTGACTCGAAGCATCATAAGCACATTTGAAAAGTCTATCTTTGTCTGAATATATTCAAGCAAAAAAGGGCTCTTTTTTCTTTTTGCAACTTCTATGCAGTAGTCAGTGTATGCGGTGTCAACCAAGGTGTCAATTTCCTGCGGTGTGGCGCCGATGTTTATCTGCTTTAGCGCGCCGTCAATAGCCTTTGCCAGGTTTTCCGGAAGGCCTTTTGTGTCATGCTCAAAAATCATTTCCCGTAGTTCTTTGGCATCATATTTTCCCGCGTCTGTCACAGCATTTTCTTCATCAGTTCCTGACATGCGCATTTTTAAATAAGCTTTTGCGTTCTGATAGTCATATCTTAAAATGAAAATATCACTTAATTCCTCATCAGGGGTAATTCTGTTAATGAGTTCATAGGAACTTTTCAGCTCATGCTTTATCATCTGCTCAAAGTCTCTGGGAGTTTCGGCAGGTATTCCGCCGTACTCACTATCAATGAGCACCTTAAAAGCCCTGCTTGCGTCAGCCGCGGAAAGCATTCTGTCTATTTTGTCAGCATTTAATATTTTCTTTTCTAACACTTTTATCCTAGCAACAGAATAGTGTACACTGCTACATGGCATAT
>CAZDZB010000077.1:0-10760 GCA_964509795.1 uncultured Christensenellaceae bacterium
GGATACCAATGCACACTATATCATTCCTGCTCCCAAGTGAATACCGCATATTATCAGCAGCATTTCTTTCAATTGCTCTAGGCGGCATACTGGCATATGCAAAAAGTAAAGGCGAGAAAAAGGAAGCCTGATATTAAATAGTTATATGGTTTGGTCTGTATAATACTGACCATTGTTAGCCATTAGTAAAGAAGACTGCCTGCAAGGGCAGTTTTCTTATACGCTTAGAAAAATTTCTTATGATTTGGCTTTCGATATAAACAGCTAAAACGAAATAAACTGAATTTATTTAGTTTGTTTAAAGCGGCCTGCGATATGGCCGGCTGCCACATTGACAAAGCTCATTTAAAGTGATACATTTGAATTCTACGATAAAAAAGATTTAACGAAAATTATTTACCGTCCTTTATTTTATTTATGTTTAAGGAGAACATTTATGGATTTTACACTTATTAAAAAAACAGCCCAGAATTACGAAAAACAAATGACACAGTTTTTGAGGGATTTAGTAAAGATTCCCGGAGAAAGCGCCGGTGAGGAAAAGGTGATTAAAAGGATAAAGCATGAAATGGAAAAACTAGAGTTTGACCGCATTGAAGTGGATCCGATGGGAAACGTTCTTGGCTACATGGGCGAGGGAGAGAAAATAATTGCTTATGATGCTCATATTGACACTGTTGGTATTGGAAATATAAACAACTGGCAATTTGACCCCTATGAAGGATATGAAAACGATGAAGAAATAGGGGGAAGAGGCACGTCAGACCAGCTGGGCGGCATAGTAAGCGCAGTGTACGGCGCGAAAATAATGAAAGAGCTTAACCTTCTTGCAGGATATAAAGTGTTGGTAACAGGAACTGTGCAGGAGGAAGACTGCGACGGGCTATGCTGGCAGTATATAATAAATGAAGATAAAGTAAAGCCAGAGTTTGTAGTCATAACAGAACCTACAAACGGTAATATATACAGAGGACAGCGCGGCAGGATGGAAATAAGAGTGGATGTCAAAGGAATATCATGCCACGGCTCTGCACCTGAAAGAGGCGAAAACGCAATATATAAAATGGCAGAAATAATATCAGAAGTAAAAGAGCTGAATGAAAGGCTTCATTTTGATGAATTTTTGGGGAAGGGCACACTTGCCGTCTCAGAGATATTTTACACTTCACCTTCCAGATGCGCTGTAGCCGACAGCTGCGCAATATCGATAGACAGAAGGCTGACTGATGGTGAAACGTATACAATGGCTTTAGATGAAATAAGGGCACTGCCGGCAGCAAAAAAATATAATGCTGAGGTTTCAATGTATAAGTATGAGAGGCCGTCATACAAAGATTTGGTTTATCCGACAGACTGCTATTTTCCGACTTGGGTGCTGCCGGAAGATCACAACGCAGCAAAAGGAATGATATGCGCATATGAGGGAATGTACGGCAAACCAAAAGTGGACAAGTGGACATTTTCAACAAACGGCGTTTCCATAATGGGAAGATATAATATTCCATGCATAGGCTTAGGGCCGGGCAAGGAAGAGCAGGCTCATGCGCCGAACGAGATAACATGGAAAGAAGATTTGGTTAAATGCGCCGCTATATATGCCGCATTGCCTGAATGCTATAAAAAACAAAACTAATAACTATAATATATAAGAGGTGCTTATGAGCGATATAAATAAAATAATAAAACAAATTGAAAACCTTAATTTATCACAGATGTATAACGATGATTTTCTTTTGACGTGGGAAAAAACGTTTGACGAAATACAGGGAGTTTTTGCAGTTGCTGACGCCTTGAGATATTTAAGAGAAAATAATATTTCAACAAGAATATTTAAAAGCGGGCTGGGCATTTCGCTTTTCCGTGATAACTCAACAAGAACTAGATTTTCATTTGCCAGCGCGTGTAACCTGCTGGGCTTGGAAGTGCAGGACTTAGAGGAAGGCAAATCTCAGATTGCGCATGGTGAAACAGTGAGGGAAACTGCCAATATGATTTCCTTTATGGCGGATGTGATAGGAATACGAGATGACATGTATATTGGAAAAGGCAACAAATACATGAGGGATGTGTCACGTTTTGTTAAGGAAGGGTATGAAGACGGTGTCCTGGAGCAAAGGCCTACATTGGTAAATTTGCAATGCGACATTGACCATCCTACTCAAAGCATGGCGGACATGGCACACGTAATAAAACAGTTCGGCGGCATTGAAAACCTTAAAGGCAAAAAAATCGCGATGTCATGGGCATACTCCCCGTCATACGGCAAACCTTTGTCTGTTCCCCAGGGTGTAGTGGGGCTGATGACCCGCTTTGGCATGGATGTCACTTTAGCTCATCCGGAAGGATATGAAATAATGAGCGATGTTATGGATATCGCAAAAAATAACGCACAAAAGTCAGGCGGAAGCTTTAAAGTGACAAACGACATGAAAGAAGCTTTTAAAGATGCAGATATAGTATATCCTAAAAGCTGGGCACCTTATTCGGCAATGGAAAAGCGCACAGTAATGTACGGAGATGGGGATTTCGACGGAATAAAAGCATTGGAAAAAGAACTTCTTGCGCAAAACGCCAAACACAAAGACTGGGAATGCACAGAGGAAATGATGAAGCTTACTAAAGGCGGCAAGGCTTTGTATCTTCACTGTTTGCCTGCAGATATTACAGGCGTGTCCTGCGATGAAGGCGAGGTGGCTGCAAGCGTATTTGACAGATACAGAAAAGAGCTTTATCAGGAGGCGGGATACAAGCCCTATGTTATCGCCGCAATGATTTTCCTAAGCAAGACTAAAAACCCGAGTGCAGCATTGAAGGAACTGATTAAAAATGATAAGAAAAGATGGCTGAAAGGAACAAAATAAGCATTTTGTTTTGAAATAATAATTATATATAAAGGGGGCAGATATGGTTACGCTTATAGGCAACGGAATTTTAATTACAAGAAACGCAAATAACCCTTTTTTAAATGATGGCTGTGTGGCCGTTGAGGGCAGCTTAATTAAAGACTTCGGCACCACTGAGGAAATGAAGCAAAAATATTCTGACGGCCTTTTTTATGACGCAAAGAAAAAAGTTATAATGCCGGGGCTTATAAATACACATGGCCATATATATTCAGCACTTGCACGAGGCATGATGCTTAAGGATGCAAAACCATCAAAAAACTTTGGAGAGATATTGGAAAACCTGTGGTGGAGAATGGACAAGAGCCTTAAAATTCCGGAGATAAAAAGCAGCGCCTATACTACATACATTGACGGCATTAAAAACGGCGTTACAACGGTGTTCGACCACCATGCGAGCGCAGGACAGGTGGAAGGAAGCCTGTTTGCAATAGCGGAGGTTGCAGAAGAGCTTGGTGTGAGGACATCCCTTTGCTATGAAGTATCAGACAGAGACGGAGAAGCAATTGCCGATGCCGGAATAAAGGAAAATGCTGATTTTATAAAATACGCTAAAAGCAAAAACAGCGATATGATAAAGGCAATGTTCGGATTGCATGCTTCATTTACGTTAAGTGATAAGACTTTGGAAAAGTGTGTTAACGCAGCAGACGTAGCAGGCTTTCATGTTCATACAGCTGAAGGCCCTGAAGATGTTGAAGACAGCATAGCAAAATACAATAAAAGAGTTGTTGAAAGGCTGCATGATAAAAATATTTTAGGTTCGCAGACTATTGCTGTTCACTGCATACATATTGATGAAAATGAAATGGACATATTAAAAGACACAGACACTATGGTTGCACACTGCCCGGAATCAAATATGGGAAATGCAGTAGGATGCGCCGATGTTCTTAAAATGATGGACAAAGGAATAATAGTCGGAATGGGGACAGACGGATATACAACTGATATGTTTGAGTCGCTTAAAACAGCAAACATTATTCATAAACACGAAAAGAAAGACCCAAGTGTCGCCTGGGGCGAGTCGCCTGCGATGCTTTTTGGAAATAACGTCTTAATGTGCTCAAGGTTTTTCGATAAAGAAATTGGAATTATAAAGCAGGGTGCTGTAGCGGATATCATCGTTGTAGAATATTCCGCTCCCACACCTATAAATGAAAATAATATTAATTCACACATATTATTTGGCTTTATGGGAAGAAGCGTCGTATCCACTATGATAAACGGCAGGTTTGTTATGAAAGACAGGGTTCTTATGACTGCTGATGAAAGTAAAGTATATGCCGAATCAAAAGTAGTTGCAGAAAAATTCTGGCAAAGAGTATAAACGCAAAAAATAAAAAGAGGGGGACGCCGTATGAGTGAAATAATGACACCTATTCCTTTTGATAAACTTATTAATTGGATGACAAGTGAATATAAAAACGAAAAAAGTGTCTTCGGAATAAGCGAGGATAAATTCTGCAGGTACAATAGTGGCGGCAAAATTGATATATTCGGAACGCAAGCGGCGAGCGCAATAGGGCCGGCAGCGGGACCGAACACTCAGCTTGCTCAAAATCTTATAACAGCGTATGTTTCGGGTGCCAGGTTTTTTGAGCTTAAAACCGTGCAGACAATGGACGGGGAAGACCTTCGCAAATGCGTTCCAAGGCCCTGCATAAATGCTGAGGATGAAGGGTACAACTGCGAATGGTCCACTGAACTTACAGTGCAGCAGGCGTATGATGAATATGTAAAAGGCTGGTTTGCGCTGCATGTGGCATCTTATGAATTTGGGTTAAGCCAAGAGTGTGATTTTGTGTTTAACATGTCGGTGGGTTATGATTTTGAAGGCATAACGTCGAAAAAAATTGACGATTTTATAAACAACCTGATGAATGCCGAAAGCACTGAAATATGGAAGGAGTGCAAAAACTACCTTCTTTTAAATATTAATAAATTCAGCAAATTAACACCTGATAAAATTGAGGCGATTTCGCCAAATGTCTCGAATTCAATAACATTGTCCACGCTGCATGGCTGTCCGCCGGATGAGATTGAAAAAATAGCTCATTATTTTTTGAATGAGAAAAAACTGCACACATATATTAAATGCAATCCTACACTTCTGGGATATGAGTTCACCAGAAATTTATTAGATAAAATGGGCTATGATTATGTCACGTTTGATACTAGGCATTTTGAGCAGGACTTAAAGTTTGACGACGCTGTGGCGCTGGTAACCAGGCTCAAAAAAACAGCCGGAGAAAACAGCCTGGAATTTGGCGCAAAAATAACCAATACCTTCCCGGTGCAGATAAAAGACGATGAACTGCCGGGTGAATTTATGTATATGTCCGGTAGGGCGCTTTATCCTTTAAGCATAAATGTGGCAAATAAATTCAGCCAGTATTTTAATGGCGATATTAATATATCATATTCAGGAGGCGCAGACTATTTTCATATAGCCGAGTTGCTTGCAGTTGGCATAAAACCCGTAACTTTCTGCACTACTATATTAAAGCCGGGCGGTTACGCGAGGATTAAACAGCTGGGGGCTGCCTCATCTGTTGTTAAAAAGATACCCGAAAAAATTGATGTAAAAATGCTTAGCAAACTGGCGGAAGAGGCAGTTTCGGATAAATATCTTTTAAAGGAAGCAAGGGAAGTTAAATCAAGAAAAACAAAAGAAAAACTACCTTTATATGACTGCTATAAAGCGCCATGCAAAGACGGCGGATGCCCAATAAATCAGCAGATACCTGAGTATTTAGAGCTTGTATCTAAGGGCGAGTATTATAAGGCATTTGAAGTAATTGCAATAGACAACGCAATGCCCTCTATATTGTCAAAAATATGTTCACACAATTGCCAAAGCAAGTGCACAAGAATAGACTATGAAACGCCGCTGCAAATTCGCAATGCAAAAAATATTGCGGTTAGCAATGCCCAGCAAGCATTTATTGATAATGTAAAACCTGTACCTTTAAGAACCGATAAAAAGGCAGTTGTAGTTGGCGCCGGGCCTGCAGGGATATCCGCGGCCACATTTTTGAGGCGCAACGGTGTTGACGTAACGGTATTAGAAAAAAACGACAGGCCTATGGGAATAGTTGAATATATTATTCCGGGATTTAGAATAAGCCGGAATGATATAAACTTAGATTATGAGATGTCTGTGAAAACAGGAGTAAAATACGTTTTTAGCGCAGACGAAAATTATAATGTTGCAGATTTGAAAAAACAGTTTGATTTCGTAATTGTCGCAACAGGAGCCTGGAAAGAAGGATTCTGCCCCGTAAGTGAAGGCGCTGATAACTTGACTGACGCGCTTGAATTCCTAGACAAATCAAAAAAGGCGGAATGTAAAATAAACCTGGGTGAAAACATCGCTGTAATCGGCGGAGGAGACGTGGCTATGGACTGCGCAAGAGCTGCCAAAAGAGCCCTTGGCGCGAAAAATGTGGACATTGTATACAGAAGGACAAAAAGGTATATGCCTGCTGAACCGGAAGAAATAAATCTTGCAATAGCAGATGAAATTAATATAAAGGAATTGCTTTCACCTATAAGCTACGACGGTAAGGTTCTGAAAGCTGAAATAATGCAGCTGGGCACAATGGGAGCTGACGGGCGCAGAAAAACTTTGCCGACGGGAGAATATATAACATTTGAATATGATAGGGTGATTTCCGCAACAGGCGCGAGAGTTGACACAGAAAAATACAAGGCAAATAATATTAATTTGACGGCAAAAGGATACCCTGTGCTTGACGAAAATTATCAGACGAACATAGAAAATGTTTACATAGCAGGGGATGGCTCAAAGGGAGCTTCATCCATTGTTCAAGCTGTTGCAGACAGCAAAAAAATAACAAAGGCAATATTAGCGAAACTAAATCTTGAGCATGATTTTGTTAAGGCTGTGCCGCAGATATCAGAGCAGGAAATAAGAATGAAAAAAGCAGTTCTTAAGGAGAGCACACAGCAAAAAGAAGACGGCCAAAGATGCTTTTCCTGTGACAAAGTATGCGAAATATGCGCAGAGGTATGCCCCAACAGAGCAAATGTAGTTATTAACGCCAAAGGCAATCCTCAGATACTGCATATTGACGGCATGTGCAACGAGTGCGGCAACTGCGGAACGTTCTGCCCTTGGGATGGGGATCCGTACAAAGATAAGATTACTCTTTTCTGGAGCAAAGAAAGCTTTAAAGACAGCACAAACAGGGGTATAATGTTTATAGACCAGAATAATGTTTTGGTACGGGACGAAAACAGCGCAGAATTTGTATGCGGGATTGATGATGACAGAATATCAGAAAAT
The DNA here is from genome assembly GCA_964509795.1 of uncultured Christensenellaceae bacterium. Taxonomy (GTDB): domain Bacteria; phylum Bacillota; class Clostridia; order Christensenellales; family UMGS416; genus JAFGUF01. Next base: position 7,216 of record CAZDZB010000077.1, read on the forward strand.
CTCAGAAGCATTATCTATGCTGTAAAAGAAAATTACGGCTATTTGCTAGTTTAGGAGGCTTCCTATGGTCACAATTATAATAAATGGAAATGCAATACAAACAGATGTTGAAGGTGACCTGCTGTCTTTTTTAAGAAATGATATGGGGCTGAAGTCCGTAAAAGACGGATGCAACGAAGGAGCATGCGGAGCCTGTAAAGTGCTAATTGACGGCACTGCAAAAAATTCGTGCAGCCAAAAAGTTGAAAAACAAGACGGAAAAAGCATAATAACTGTGGAGGGCCTGACTGACCGTGAAAAGCAGGTCTATTCATATTGCTTTACCGCATCCGGAGCCGTTCAGTGCGGCTTTTGTACGCCGGGAATGGTAATAAGCGCTCAAGGGCTGCTGGACAAGAATTTGAACCCAACAGAAGAAGAAATAATAAAAGCCATCAGAGGCAACATCTGCAGGTGCACAGGATATAAAAAAATTGTGGAAGCCATAATGATGTGTGCCGAGTATTTCAGGGAAAACAAAAAAATACCACCGCAAAATGACGCATCAAAAATCGGTGAGGATGTATTCAGAATTGATGCCCAGGATAAAGTTTTGGGAACAGGCATATATGTTGACGACATGGCCTTTGATGACATGGTGTTTGCCAGCGCTTTAAGAAGCAAATACCCCCGGGCTGTTGTAGACGACATTGATATATCTGCCGCGAAAAATCATCCTGACACGGTTGCTGTTATATTGGCTGAGGATATTCCCGGCAGCATTAAATCAGGGCATATAGTTAAAGACTGGGATACACTAATTAAAAAAGGCGAAACAACAAGGTATATAGGCGATTCGCTTTGTTTGGTAGTTTCATCAAATGAAAAATCACTGGATGAAATTAAATCCTTAATCAAGGTTAGTTATACGCCGCTGGAGCCTGTAACATCTCCAGAAGATGCTATGCAAAAAAGCGCTCCAAAACTTCACGAAAACGGAAATGTTTTAAGAAAAGACACTGTTAAACGTGGGAGAAACGTTGAGGAAGAATTTAAGGATTCCGCTCATGTTGTAAGCCATGTTTATACTACTCCGTTTACAGAGCATGCCTTTATGGAAAGAGAATGCGCTATAGGCAGATATAATGACGGCGGAGTTACTGTTTTCACATCAAGCCAAAGCATTTATGATGAACAGCGGGAGATTTGCCACATATTAGGGCTGGAAAAAGACAAAGTGCACATAATAAGCAAACTGGTCGGCGGTGCTTTTGGCGGCAAGGAAGACATGAGCGTACAGCACCATGCAGCATTGGCTGCCTATGTTACAAAGCGTACTGTAAAGGTGAAATTAACCAGGCAGGAAAGCATTAACGTACATCCGAAGCGCCATGCCATGAAAATAGAAATGACAACGGCCTGCGACAAGGACGGATACTTAACTGGGATGAAAGCACGTATAGTTGCAGACACCGGTGCATACGCATCGCTGGGCGGGCCTGTTGTGCAAAGGGCATGCACACACGCCGGAGGGCCATATAAATACAAAAGTGTGGATATCATTGGCATGGCAGTTTACACAAACAATCCTCCGGGAGGCGCATTCAGGGGCTTTGGAGTGCCGCAGAGCATATTCGCGACGGAGTCAAACCTTAACCTTCTTGCCAAAGAAGTCGGAATTTCTCCGTGGGAGATACGATACCGCAACGCCATTGAACCGGGTCAAACACTTCCCAACGGACAGATTGCAGATGATACTACAGCTCTTAAGGAGTGCCTTGAGGCCTTGAAAGAGCCATATGAGAACAATAAGTTTGCAGGGATTGCCGGGTCATTTAAAAACACAGGGCTGGGCGTGGGAGTGATGGATACGGGAAGGTGCAGGGTTTCTGTTGAAAAGGGCAAGGTGCACATAAGAACTGGAGCTGCACGCGTTGGCCAGGGACTTGACACAGTAATGATGCAGATAGCCTGTGAAACTTTAAATATTCCTATTGATAAAATTGTGATGGAGGCTCCGAACACCCAGAGGACTCCCGATTCAGGCACCAGCACAGCATCCAGGCAAACTCTTTTTACAGGTCAGGCTGTCACATTAGCATGCGGAAAGATGAAAGCCAAACTTGACGCAGGGGAAACGCTGGAAAGCCTTGAAGGTAAAGAATATTACGGAGAATACACCTGCGAAACTGACCCTATCACAACAACGAAGGAGCATCCTTTCAGCCATGTGGCGTATAGTTACGGTGCGCAGGTAGCAATTCTTAATGATAAGGGCAAGGTCTCTGAAGTATATGCTGCCTATGACGTAGGAAGAGTGATAAACAAAAAGAATGCTGAAGGGCAGGTGGAAGGCGGAATACTGATGGGAATGGGTTACGCATTGACGGAAGATTATATATTAAAAGATGGCATTCCCCAGATGAAATACGCAACACTAGGGCTTTTAAGGTCAACTGACATGCCGAAAATGGATGTTGCTTTTGTAAACAGGCAGCCCAGGGAAGAATTAGCCTATGGCGCAAAGGGAATAGGGGAGATTGCTACAATACCTACTGCTCCTGCCGTGGCGGGCGCATATTTTGCGTTTGATGGACAGCATAGGACGAGCCTGCCGCTTGAAAATACGCCGTACAGAAAGCAGGCCAAGTGATGCTGATAAAAAACGGTATGGTTGTAGGAGAAAAGGAAACTAAAATAACCGACATACTCATAGAAGATGGGATTATAAAAAAAATCGGTGATAATTTAGAAGGCGCTGACGTTATTGACGCTTCAGGAAAATATGTGCTTCCAGGAGGCATTGACGTTCACACGCATATGGATTTGGACGTAGGAATAGCAGTCGCGCAGGACGACTTTTACACAGGCACTGTGGCAGCTGCCTGCGGAGGGACTACAACTATTGTAGACCACCCTGCATTTGGGCCAAAAGGGTGCGGGCTTAATCATCAGATTAATAAATATCATAGCCTGGCAAAAGGCGAAGCCGTTATTGACTATGGGTTTCATGGTGTTATTCAGCATGTTGACGATGATGTGCTTAAAGACATGAAAGAAATGATAAAAGACGGCATAACAAGCCATAAGATATATATGACATATGATTATCATCTAGAAGATAAAGAAATATACAAAGTCCTCAAAAGAGCAAAAGAGCTAGGCATTATAATTGCGGTGCATCCTGAAAATAATGAAGTAATTGAAAAAAGGCATGAATTTATAGATAAAGGGCTGACAGAACCCATTTATCACGAAAGAAGCAGGCCTGTTGAATGCGAGGCGGAAGCCATAAACAGGATAATACAAATTAATAAAAAGGCACAAGACGCAAATTTATATATTGTTCACTTGTCTAATCAAGCGGGAATGGAGTATATTAATAAAGGCAAAAAGGACGGATTGCATAATTTGTTTACTGAAACCTGTCCGCAGTATTTATTTTTAAATGACCAATATTACCTTGGAAAAGACGGAATAAAATATATACTTAGCCCGCCGCTGCGGCCCAAAGAAAACAATGAGTTATTAACAGAAGATATTATCAAAGGATATATTGACGTAAT
>CAZDZB010000078.1:0-10592 GCA_964509795.1 uncultured Christensenellaceae bacterium
CTTTGGAAATCCACTCCTAAAGGAATGTCAAACGAAACCAGGGCAGACCAGATGTATAAAGAAGTGAAGCTTAACGCCGGGCCAAAGGTCGTTGCCTTAGGCGGGGGAACGGGCCTTTCGTCTTTGCTGCGGGCGGCCAAAAAGGTAACCAGCAATGTAACCGCAGTAGTAACAGTTGCGGACAACGGCGGCAACTCAGGAGTGCTGCGAAAGGAGCTGGGAGTGCTGCCGCCGGGAGACATCAGGAACTGCGTAATTGCCCTGTCAGAGACTGAAGAGAGCATGGATGAACTGCTCAACTACAGGTTCAAAGACGGCACATTGTCAGGTTATTGCGTGGGCAACCTTGTGCTTGTTGCCTTAAGTGATATGCAGGGCGGCTTTCTTAAAGGAATACAAAGCGCATCAGATGTTTTGGCTGTAACAGGCCAGGTGCTTCCTGTTACGCTGGATAATGTGCACCTTATTGCGCAGATGGACAGCGGAGAGGTAATTGAAGGAGAAGACCTGGTCGGTTCAGCTCAAAGACAGCATGGAGGATACATTAAAAAAGTTTATTTGAACCCTGGGAAGGCAAAAGCGCTGCCAGAGGCGTTAAAAGCCTTAAAAGAGGCTGACATAATAACTTTTGGGCCCGGAAGCCTGTACACATCAATTCTGCCTAACCTTTTAGTGGACGGAGTAGTTGAGGCAATAAGGCAGTCCAAGGCCGCAAAAATATATATATTAAATTTAATGACGCAGTCCGGAGAAACAGAAAATTATGATGTTTATACACATATAAAAGCCATTGAAGAACACGCCGGCGGTAAAATATTTGATTATATTCTTGTAAATAATAATACCGAAATATCAAAATACATGATGGAAAGATATAAAAAAGAATACGCGGAGCCTGTTAAAATGGGAAATCCCGAATCTGCAAAGGGTGAGTATATTATAATAACGGATAACCTCTTGGAAAACGTAGATAATAAGGTGAGGCACTCAGTAGAAGGGCTGGCAAACGCATTAAATAAAGTGTATAATAAACATAGGAAAAGCAAGGGGCTTTAAGGATGTCATTTTCATTACTTGTAAAGCAGGAGATTGCGTCAACTCCTATTGATAAAGAATGCTGTATGAGTGCGGAACTTGCCGCCTTTGTAAGGACCAATGGCTCAATGGAACTGGGTTCAGGCGGCATAAAGGTGCGTTTTGATGTTGAGCGAATTGACACTGCCAAGAGAATATATGATATAATAGAAAAAAAATATAAAACGAAAGCGCAAATAAGCCAGAAAGCGAGTAAAAAACTAGGAAAAGGATATTCGTATTCAGTAAAAGTTACAGACTCCGCAAAAGCAAAAATGCTGCTTGAGGACGCAGGCGTACTTTTGCAGGATGAATATGGATACGCGGTGGAATCTGTTCTGCCGGAAAACATGCTTAAATTGACATGCTGCAGAAAAGCGTATTTAAAAGGAGCTTTTCAGGGAAGCGGGAGCATATCAGACCCCAAAAAGGATTACAGGCTGGAATTTGCTTCGCGTGATGCGGAAACTGACGCACATATTCAAAAAATTCTGCATTCCATGGACATCCCTTTTCATACCGTTCTAAGGCGGGAATGGTGCGTAACCTACGTTTCTGACGCTGAAAATATAATAAAACTTTTAGCAATAATGGGAGCGCATAAGAACCTTCTTGATATGGAAAATGTAATAGTTCTTAAAGGAATCAGAAACGATATAAACCGTAAAGTAAATATTGAAGCTGCCAATTTAAAAAGGAGCAGCATTGCGGCAAAGCATCAGATAGACGCCATAAACAAGCTGATTGAGAACGGAAAGTTTGATAGTCTTCCTCCGAAAATAAAGCTTGCGGCAAAAATTAGACAGGAGAACAAAGAAGCGACTTTGGACGAGATTGCTGAACTTTTAGATATATCAAAATCAGGAGCCAACCACCGGATGAGGAAAATAGTGGAGTATGCGCAAGATTTAAAATAATAAAAGCCGAATATTTTTGAAAGGAAATAAATATGACCAGTAAAGAATTGACAATTAAAAGCGAAGAGGGCCTTCAATCAAGGCCTGCAGCACTGCTTGTGCAGGTTGCAAGCAAATTTGCCAGCACTATCTGGATAGAACAGGGGTCAAAGAGGGTCAACGCAAAATCAATAATGGGAGTATTATCATTAAGGCTAAAAAAAGGCGACTCGTTTTTTGTGGCTGCAAAAGGCGACGATGAAGAAGCCGCAATTGAAGCAATTGCCAGATTGATTGACACAGGAGTAGCATAAAGGAAATATCAAATAAATTATGGGATTTACTCATCTTCATGTACACAGCGAATACTCGCTTCTTGACGGTGCGTCTTCAATAAGTTCACTTATATCAAGATGCAAGGAATTAGGAATGGACTCCATAGCTATAACCGACCATGGTGCTATGTATGGAGTAGTTGATTTCTACAAGGAAGCCGTCAAAAACGGGATAAAACCGATTATCGGATGCGAAGTCTATATGGCCAAAAATTCAATGCAGGAAAGAGAAGGCTCAAAGGACAGGGAAGCGTCACATCTTGTGCTGTTGTGCAAAAACAATACAGGATATCAAAACTTAATAAAACTCGTTTCTTTAGGCTTTACTGACGGATTTTACTATAAGCCGAGAATTGATTATGATACCCTCCAGGAATATTCTGAAGGGTTAATTTGCTTGTCCGCGTGCTTGGCAGGGGACATTCCCCGATTCCTGCGGGACGGCATGTATGAAAGCGCGAAAAAGCTTGCGCTGCGCTTAAATGATATGTTCGGCCAGGGCAATTTTTACCTGGAGGTGCAGGACCACGGAATACTGGAGCAAAAGCAGGTAAACATTGAGCTTAAAAAGCTGTCTGAGGAAACAGCGATTCCTTTGGTTGCAACCAATGATATTCACTATACAAAAAAAGAAGACGCTAAAGTGCATGACGTTTTGCTTTGCGTCCAGACACAGACACACGTTGACGACCCGAACAGAATGAGGTTTGAAGGCGAAGAATTCTATATTAAGTCAGAGCAGGAAATGAGGGAAGTTTTTGCCTGGTGCGAGCAGGCAGTGGATATTACATGTGACATTGCGGATATGTGTGATATATCATTTAATTTTAAGGATAAATATTTGCCGGTGTTTGAAGTTCCGTCAGAATATAAAGACAATCACGATAAGTTTTTATATGACCTTTGTATGAAAGGGCTTTTGAAAAGATATGGGCAAAATACGTCTGAACTTAATGAGAGGCTTAATTATGAGCTGGGAGTCATAAGCACCATGGGTTTCACTGACTATTTTTTAATAGTTTGGGATTTTGTTAAATACGCTATAGATAACGGCATAGAAGTGGGATGCAGAGGCTCAGGAGCAGGCTCTCTGGCATCATACTGTCTCAATATAACAGAAGTTGACCCAATTAAATACGGGCTTTATTTTGAAAGGTTTTTGAATCCTGAGAGGGTATCCATGCCTGACTTCGACATAGACTTCTGCTACGAAAGGCGGCATGAAGTAATAGAGTATGTAAACAGAAAATACGGTTATGACCATGTTGTTCAAATAATCACCTTCGGAACCATGGCCGCCAGGGCCGCAATTAGAGACGTGGGCAGAGCGCTGGGGATGAGCTATTCTGAAGTGGACAAGATAGCCAAAATGATTCCGATGGAGCTGAAAATAACCATTGACAGGGCCCTTGAAACCAATCCCGCACTGCGTGAAGCTTGTCAAAGCGACGAAGATGTCGCCAAATTAGTGGATGTTGCAAGAAAGCTGGAGGGGCTGCCGAGGCACGCTTCTACCCATGCGGCGGGTGTTGTTATCACAAAAGAGCCGGTAACAAACTATGTGCCGCTAAACAGAAACGGCGACATAATAACTACCCAGTTTCCAATGACAACCATAGAGGAACTGGGGCTTTTGAAAATGGATTTTCTGGGCTTACGGACATTAACTGTGATACATGACGCAGTGGAGCTTGCTGAGCAAAGTTCAGGAGAGCAAATAGACATACACACAACGGTGTTTGATGATCCGAAAGTTTATGAGCTGATATCAAACGCCGAAACAGAGGGAGTGTTCCAGCTTGAAAGCGCTGGAATGCGCAGCTTTTTAACTCAGCTTAAACCTGATAATTTTGAAGAAGTTATTGCCGCTATATCATTATACAGGCCGGGCCCGATGGATTACATTCCTCAGTATGTGCAGGGGAAGAGAGATCCTTCAAGCGCAACATATGACCATCCAATACTGGAAAAATCACTTGACGTTACATATGGCTGCATGGTTTACCAGGAGCAGGTAATGCAGATAGTAAGAGATGTGGCCGGATATTCTTTGGGGCGTTCTGATTTGGTGCGCAGGGGCATGGCCAAAAAAAAGCATGAGTTTATGGAAAAAGAAAGAGAGATTTTTGTAAACGGTTTAGTTAAGGAAGGAAAGGTTGTTATTCCCGGCGCTGTGCGCAACGGAGTGGACAGAGAAAGCGCAAACCAGATATATGACCGGATGATAAAGTTCGCTAACTATGCATTCAACAAGCCCCATGCCGCGTGCTATGCAATGGTTTCTTACAGGACTGCCTGGCTGAAGATACATTACCCGGTGGAATTTATGGCTGCAACGATGAACTCAGTTATGGGAACATCCAGCAAGGTTGCTGAGTACATACATTATTGCAGAAAGCACAATATTGATGTTTTGCCGCCGGATGTTAATAAGTCGGGAGTAAAATTCACAGTGGACAACGGAAACATTCGCTTTGGAATGGCAGCCGTTAAGAATGTCGGTACAGGTGTTGTGGAAAAGATTCAGGAAGAACGCCGCAGTAAGGGAGTATTTACGGACTTTTTCGATTTTTGTGACAGGTGCGCGGGCTTTATTAACAAAAAGATGATAGAAAGCTTAATTTTGGCGGGAGCTTTTGATAGCTTCAATGTTTACAGGTCGCAGCTACTTTCAGTTTATGAAGGCTTTGTAGACAGTGTACAAAAGCTAAGAAGGAACAACCATAAAGACCAGATTTCGCTGTTTGACTTTGTGGAAGACGAAGACCTGCCAAAACCCGAACTGCCTGAAAGAAAAGAACTTACAATCAGGGAAAAACTCAGGCTTGAAAAGGAAATGACCGGGGTTTACATAAGCGGGCATCCCTTATCCCAGTACAATTCGCAGCTTTCAGGTTTTAACATAAATTCAACAATGTTTATTCCTGAAAGTGTCGATGAAGTACGCGATGGCGAGAATGTGGAGATGATGGGCATAATTGCTGCAAAGCAGGTAAAGTCAACAAGAAGCAACGAAATGATGAGTTTTTTAACATTGGAAGACTTATACGGCGAAGTGGAAATAATAGTTTTTCCAAGGCTTATGCGGCTGGCTCAGGAATTTTTAACAATAGATAATGTAGTAACGGTAAAAGGCAGGGTAAGCAGCAGAGAAGGTGAGGATGCGAAAATAATTGCAGAAAAAATCACGCCGGTTACTGTTGCAGAAAACGTGGAAAAGCTTTATTTGAAAATAGAGAAAAACAGTGAAGAGGGCACATTGGAAGAGATAAAAGAAATTTTGAGAGTTCATGAGGGCAGCAACCCTGTTTATGTATATGATGAGGCAAACGAAAAAAAATACAGATTTGACAGAGAATTATGGGTGGAACTTGACAGTTCAATTGTTTCAGAACTAAAAGGGCTTCTCGGGGAAGCAAATGTCCTGGTTGGAAAGTGACCTTATATGGGTAATTTGATAGCGCTTTGAATAAAAATATGATATAATTACGAAAAAATATCCCAGACCAATAAAAGGAAGGCTGAATAATGGATGAAAATGTAGTATCAGGGCGTTACATAATAGTAAAAGCAAAAAAAGACGGAGTAAAAGTGATTGGCATGACGCGCGGCAGAGATACAAAATTCCATCATACCGAGAAGCTGAACAAAGGCGAGGTTATGATATGCCAGTTCACACAGGATACATCAGCCATAAAAATTAACGGGTCATCAACCATCATCACAGAATACGGACAAGTTGATTCAGATGATGTGTAGATAAAAATTTGTGTTAATCACAACAAAAAATTTTACGAGGACAATATATGAAAATTGGTATTCTTACAAGCGGAGGCGACTCCCCGGGAATGAACACAGCTGTGTGGGCTGCTGCCAGAACGGCGCACTCCAAGGGCATTGATATTGTTGCCATCAGGCACGGTTATCAGGGGCTCATGGATAATGATATTATGCCATTAACTCTGGATATGGCAGAAATGATGCTAAATACAGGCGGAACAAGAATAAGAACGTCAAGATGCAAGGAAATGAAAACCCTTAAAGGGCGTAAACACGCAGTTGAAGTTTTAAAATCAAATAATATTGATGGAATTATTGTGTGCGGCGGAGACGGATCATTCCAAGGTGCTGAAAAATTATCCAATTTGGGCATTGCAACAATAGGAATCCCCGGCACAATTGACAACGACTTAGCTTACACTGATTATTCCATTGGGTTTGATACAGCATGCAACACAATAGTAGAAAACGTCATGAGAATAAGAGACACTATGAGGTCTCATAACAGAATAGGGATAATTGAGGTTATGGGGCGCAACTGCGGGGATTTGGCGCTCATGGCAGGGCTGGCATCGGGTGCGGATTATGTTTTGGTTCCGGAAAATCAAAAAAGCTTTAAATCTGAGCTTAATATTGATGAAGTTTTTGAGCACATAAAAGAAACCTGGTATTCAGGAAAACATTACGGCATAATCATAATTGCGGAAGGTGTTGACATAAAAAATCATGATAGGGCGACAAAGCTGAGAAGACTGCTTGAAAATAAAATTGAAGAATATAATAAACATTTAGTGGATACCATAGAAGAGCCGGAACTTATTGAGATGGATGTAAGAGAGACTGTGCTGGGATATTTGCAAAGAGGAGGCGCGCCAACCGTACGGGACAGGCACCTTGCAACAGAGAGTGCAATACGCGCAGTGGAACTTCTGGAGCAAGGCGCGACAAACAGAGTGGTAGGAATCAGAAAGAACGAAATAATTGACATGGACACCGACAAGGCTCTGGCTGAGAAAAAACGATTTGATGAAGATTTGCTTGTTCATGTGAATTCATTGCTTACATCAAGGTAAGAATCAAGAAAATTGAATTAAAAGGCTGTCTTTTTTTCAACAGGCAGCTTTTTGCCTGTTATGTTTATAAGAAGCTGAAAAAACAATTGTGACAATATTTTTAATTAAATTATAAAAACCCGGTATTTGATTGACATTAGAGGAAATATCCTTATAATTAGAAGATGTAACGAACGAGTTAACAAAACGAAACATATTTGTAATAATTACAGGTAACTCATATGAGGTGATAATAGATGGCAAGAAGACACTCTTATACAGCACAACAGGAAAGGGAGTACAATAGTAAAATAGCCCAGACTGAAAGCGCCGGGTCAACATATAAAAAAGAAAGAAATTTTCTTATTGATATAATCATACTTCTGGTTTTGGTGCTGCTTGGCTATTGGATTTTGAATCCTTTGCTTTCCAAGGATGAAGATGAAGACGTACAGCAGCTGGTAAACGAACAGGGTGAATATATCGATGTAAATTTTCCGATTATTTCAGAGGTTATGAGCTCAAATAAAAGCGCGTATCCTGCCAGCGACGGCGAATATTATGACTGGGTAGAGATATTTAATCCGACTCAGCAGGTAATAAACATGGAAGGGTACGGCCTTTCCGACAAAAAAGACCAGCCGGGCGGTTATGTGTTTCCTGCAGTGGTGCTTGAGCCGGGTGAATTTACTGTGGTATTTTTATCTGGCGGAGCAGTAGATGACGAGATGCACGCTTCTTTTAAACTCTCATCAGCAGGAGAGAATGTATATTTATTTGACAGCCAGCAGACTTTGCTTGACTCAGTTCAAGTAGACCATCTGTCTCCTAACATATCGTACGCCCGCAATTTGGCGATGCTGGATGTGTGGGAAGAAATGGAGCATTATACTCCCGGATTCTACAACGATGAAACAGGATGGGCTTCCTATCTCGAGACAAGAAGAGTGTATGGGGATCCTTTGATGATTAATGAGGTAATGTCTTCAAACCTTATTACGATTGCAGACTGCGACGGAGAATACAACGACTGGGTGGAAATAATAAACACAGGCAGCGAAGAAATAGTGCTGACAGGGTATGGGCTGTCAGACTCAGTGGAAGAACCAAGAAAATGGATATTCCCGTATACAGTTATTCAGCCTGGCGAAATGCTGGTGGTGTTTTTATCAGGTAAAGATAAAGTGGATGAAGACACCTTGGAAATACATACGGACTTTAAGCTAAACTCAACAGAAGATAATATAGTGCTTTCAAACAAGGAAGGTAAGATACTGGACAATTGGCTTGTTAAAAACCTAGGTGATGACAAATCAATGGGCAGGGTTTACGGTTCAGAAGGAAGTGTGCAGGTTTATGCGCACCCTACCCCGGGATATGAAAACACCGAAGATGGATATAATGAGTTCAAACAGGCGAATGACCTGAAAACTGATTATACTGTAGTAATAAGCGAGGTTATGATAGGAAATACCAGCACTTTGGAAGACAACTATGAGGAGACTCCTGACTGGGTTGAGCTATACAATACAACTGAAGAGAGGATATTCCTTGGTGACTTTTTTTTGTCAGATAACCCCAGCAACCTGCAGCTATGGAGGTTTCCCGAAGATTTTTTTATAGATCCTGGTGAGTATCTTGTAGTATACGCATCAGGTAAAGACCAAATGGCAGGAAGCGCGCTGCATACAAATTTTTCACTCAGCTCGGAAGGCGAACCTATAATATTATCTGATATTGATGGAAACATTTTAGATTTATGCGTTTTGACGGCAATGCCGTATGACGTTTCTTATGGAAGAACCGGGCAGGACCTGACGTTCCAGTATATGCCATATGCTACTCCAGGAGAAGCGAACGGTCTGGGCTGGCCCAGCTTTACTCCGGACCCTGTGCTTTTGCAGGAAGGCGGAATGTACACAGAAGGGTCAGTTATAGCAATTGATGTTCCGGAAGGTGCCGAAGTTTATTACACAATAGACTGCACAGAGCCGACGGAAAACTCCCAGCTTTATCAAGGGCCTTTCCAGATATATGAAACTACAGTGCTCAAAGCAAAGGCCTATGCCGACGGTAAATTGGAATCAGAAGTAGTCATTGCTACATATTTTGTGAATATTGACCATGACCTGCCGGTTGTCAGCCTGACTTCCGAACCTGCTAACCTTTTTTCGGACTATTCAGGCATATACGCATACGGCACAAATTATGACAAGGATTCTCTTCCTATAGACGGCGCAAATTTCAACGAAGAATGGGAAGTTGAAGCCTATGTTGAGATGTATGATATTGACGGTACACAGGCTATAAGCCAGGGAATTGGATTAAGAATATTTGGAGCCTTTTCAAGAGCAGAAATTAAAAAATCCTTTGCGCTTATCGCCAGAAGCCAGTACGGTGCCTCATCAATTGATTACGCCATTTTCCCGGACAGGCCATTCACCGAATACAAATCAGTTGTTTTAAGGAGCGGAGCTTCGGAGTGGTATTCTTCGATGATAAGAGACTCTCTTCTCACGTCACTTGCCAGGGACACAACTGACCTTGATGTACAGGCATATTACCCTGTGGTTGTTTATTTAAACGGTGAATACTGGGGAGTGTATTTTTTCCGGGAGAAGATTAATAAATATTACCTTCAGCAGTACTATGGCATAGACCCTGATAATGTTGACATAATTTACGGTAACGGTACATCTTCAAGGCACGCCATAACAGGAACAAATCAAAACTGGCTCGAATTAAGAGACTATGTAAAAAGCCATGACTTGTCTGATCCGGAGGCATACCAGGTGGTTGTAGACTGGGTAGATATTGATAATTATATGGACATGGTAATCAACGAAATATACGTGGGCAACCAGGATACAGGTAACATAAAATGCTATAGAGAAAGGGTCGACGGAGCAAAATGGCGATGGTTTTATTATGACGTTGACTGGGGATTTTTCTACACTGACTCTGCAAATGTAAATACAAACAACATGTTGAAATATCTTAATGATACGGGCCACGGAGCCGGCCAGGGGTTTGAAACATGGCTTATTATGGGGCTTTTGGAAAACGAAGAATTCAGAACGCAGTTTATAGAAAGGTTTGCCTACCACATTAATGTTACTTACGACCCGACGCGGGTAATTGAAAGAATAAATGAAATATATGAAGTCTTAGACCCTGAAATGGAGCAGGATAGGACCCATTGGAATGAAGAATTTGAAAACAGCCCTTCATGGTATAAAGAGCTTGCCTCTAGGTGGATGAGCTATAACTCATGGTCTACGACGCAAAAAGACAGGCTTATTGCATTTGCAAACGGAAGGCCGCAGGTAATGAAGAGCCAGCTGCAGGCGTATTTTGACATTGACGACGAATGGATGGCGGAATTGTTCCCGTAATTTAAGGAAGGGCACATGACAGAGAAGAAACCAAAGGTAAGGCACGAATTAAAGTATTAT
>CAZDZB010000079.1:0-7891 GCA_964509795.1 uncultured Christensenellaceae bacterium
CTTTTTTTCTTCTTCCTTATTCCTTTCCCTACTCCACCTGCCTTAGGATTGTGGGGTCTTTTATTTCCTTATCCCTGCACAAAAGCAGCACCTTTGAAAGTATCTCCGCGGACATGGGGTCATTGTCCATAAACGGCAAAAACAGCCTGCCCCTTTGCGCTGAGTGAACAGGTACAATGTCAAGGTGTGCCCCCAATATCTTGTGAACCACTCCGCTTCCTAAGTGAACGGAATAGTTTCCGTAATGCCCGTTGATAATTACGTGGTTATCTTTCATCTGATAGTTTTCTATCTTGAATAACTTGGCCGTTTCTTTTACCAAAGCCCTTCGCATCTCTATAGTGGAATGGCTAACCTCCGGGTCAACTCCGCCGACATACGCAACAGACACCACCAGGTCAATGTCCCTCATGGTTTCGCTGAATATGGTCGGCTCAATGTTTTTAAAATCTATTATCTTTCCTTCGTCAGCGCCCAAAAACTGTACCGCTTCCAGGGTAGGCGCTTCGATATCTGCTGGCGTAAACCAATTAGCCCTGGCAAGCAGATTGACAATAATATTCTGCTTTTTAAAGTATTTCAGCAGCCCCTCTTCATAATTCACCTGCCATCCCCTGGATTTTAGCAAGGCGAATGCTTTTTTTACGGAAACCTGATATCCTGCATACCGCCTTGAAAAATTCTTCTCTCTCAGCTCCTCTTCGGTAGGTATGTAAAGCTCTCTGAATGCCTGCTTAAAAGGCTGTTTAATTTTTTCTTTAAAGCATTTTTCCTGGAAATATCCCCAGCTGCCGCTTTTATATAAATCATAGCAGTGAGCAATATAAACTTTTTCACCATTTTTAATTTTCCTTTGCTTAACGCCCACGATTTCTCCGTCAATATAAAATCCTAAATCATCCCCCGCTTTAATAACCAGCTTTTCAAGTACAGGCCTTATTATGGGATTTTTCATCAGCCTTTCTATCTCGTCTGCCTCAAAGTAATCCATGTTTATCATGGCCTCTTCCATGGATTTTGATACGCGTTTGCCCTGCTCATTCAACTCCTTTACAAACTCTTTCATTTCATTTATCTGTTCATTGTTTTTGAATTTTGCGGGTATGGTTTTTTGTGGCTTTCCGTCTTTTTTTACTTCAATGTTTGACTTGCCGTTTTCCTCTACTACTATTGACACATAAATATCGCCGATTTTCACATCCTGTGACCTGGACAAAATGTCGATGGTGTTTTCAGTTTCCATATTCCAGATAAGGCGCATTGTGTCCGAATATCCGCCTGTTCTTGCCAGGTTGTCTATTGCTATCTGCACAGCGATTTTTTCGCTTATTTGCCTTTGGGCGCCGAACTGCTTGGCCTCCTTCGCGAATTTTTGTATGAAATTATATCTTTTGAGCAGTTCTTTCTTTTTATCCTTTCCAAGGGGTATCAGCCCCACAATCCGCAGGTAGTCTTTATTTCTCGTTTTTTCCACTTTGTCCATTGCGTCCTCAATAGATACTTTTTTAAGTATTGCGTCCGCAAAAAGCTGCGCTCTTGTGTGTCCGTTTCCCTCCGTCACGTATTTTCCGCATTTGTATATTTCATCCCAGCAGTCAATTTTTGAGTATGCGTCCTTAAACCAGTCAACGTCCACGGCTCCGTTTCTGAAGTCCGCCAGTTCTATTTTTGAGTACCTGCTGATTTCGGATATGTTTTCCACGTTGCAGGCGCCGTTAGTGTGCGCGTATATCCACCACACTGCCGATTCAAAGTATTCAATGCCGAGATACTCCTTAACAAATGGCACCCAAACCGGGTTGTACACCGCGGACTCAATCAGCTTAGTTCTGGATATTTTATATTTATCTATAATTTTTTTAAATGTTTCGCTGTCTTCGCCTTCTCTTGGCTTTGCCTGCCGCAAAAGAAAACTCAGCATTTCTTTCTTGCTGCTGTCCGCGTTGGCCCCCATCCACATGCTCCCTGAATGAAGCCCGCTTGTGCCAAGGGCATTTAATATTTTTGCGTAATTTTCCATGCCCCGCACATATCCTAATTTGCAGGTGATATAAGACGCGTTTGTGGCGGCGTCGCCTCTGGCTGTTTCAATGTCCAAAAGCCGCTGAGATATTCTGTCCATATATCTTAAGAGAAAAGGATACTTTACAAAGTATTTCTCTTGGCGCCTGTAACGAACATCCGAAATTTCACTCTGCATTTTAGGAACTAACAAATTCTCTATAAATTCATCCTCTGATATTGCGCCTGCCTCAAACCCTCTGCATAATATATCAGCATTCAATCCGTAACCGTTTAAAGAAATTCCGGGCTTTTGGCTTAGCCCGCTTTCTGTTCTGCTTATGTAACTATATATAAAAATGCAGTCCCTTAATTGCTGCTTATCCATGTCAGGAACAAGTGCTAAGTATTCTAATGACAGTTGCATGAAACAGCTTTCAACGAATGCTCCTAATCCGCCTCTTGAAAATCCCGAAGGCTTTCTCAACTCTTCAAATATGCTTTTGTCAAAATATGAGGCTGCGTTTTGTAATTGCAGATGGTAAAATTCAATTTCGTCTTTTTTGCCGTACGGGTATATTTTCAGCAAAGCTTCCAATATCTCACTTATTATTCTGCTCACTCGCTTGTATTCGCTATCCTTAATGTCTATCTTTTTCATGCCATAAACTGAAAGGTTATGGAGGATGTCATATGCCTTGCTTTTGTTTTCCCGATAAAAAGAGAATGGATTATGCACCATATCCATCTTTATATACAAGCGTGTCAAAAAAACCTGCCTGGGCGTGAGCCCTGATTTTATATACCATTCCCGCCAAACCTCAGCTAAAGGGTAAGTCGCAAAAAGTTCTTCACCGGATAAAATCCGCCCGGCGGCTGATTTGCTTGCAAAATTGTTACCAAGTATAAAGTTTTGTTTTATGCCGTTAATTTCGCTTTCATATTCATAACTTTGATGTTTTTCCAAAAGTTCCTGCAGCCTGGCTATTTGCTCGTTTACATACGTAACCTCAAGGGCAGATAAATGAACATTATCCAGCACGTTTTCTTCTATAAAATCAATAGAGCTGTAATCTTTTGTGTAATTAATATCATACAGCCCGAATCCGTTTTCCGGAGTGTATTCCAGTACGCTTTCTTCGCCGCTTAAAATGTTTTTCAAAAGAATTTCTGCCTGGCTGTCGGTTTCTATGTTTTCTTTGTAATATAGCGCTTTCTGTTTTACCCATTCGCTTTCAATCTTTTCAGATTTCATCTGGTTTAAGATGTCCAGTGCTCCCAAATTGTAATTAACAGACTTTCTATCCAATAACCTTTTTACACTGCTTTTGATTTGGCTGATCTCTGCGTTCAATATGGTGTTTATTATCTGTTTGCGGTATTGGCTGCTGTTTGTTTTCAGCAGGTTCTCGACTTCGATAATCTGATTTTTGTCCAGCTTAACGTATTCTATCGCCTGAAAACCATACTCCCTGACGGTAGGTCTCTTATCCTGAATACACATAAATATCAGCTTCTGTAAGCTGGAGTTTATTTCGCTTCCCCTGCCAATAGTGCCGAGTGAAAACATAGCTATAGATAACCGCGTGTCAGCATCCAAACTTTCAAATATATCTATCATTTGATTCAATAATTCATCATCATAGCGTGCCATTTTGTACATAAATGAGGATATTTCACTTCTTTCGATGATGTCTTCCGCGAATTCAAAAATGTTAACATCTGCAGTTATCTTTATTTGTTTCATATTTGACAGATGATACATTGCGTTCTCAAATGCTGCTATCAGCTCTTCAATGCTGAAATAGTCAAGCATATTCCCATTCTTCTGCTCAATTCCCCAGATTTTTTCACCATCAACGGCCATCTTAACCAGCTGTATCGCTTTTGCGAATATAGCAATGTCCTTTGAAGTTATTGCTGCTTTGCCCAAAGACGCGCATATGCTTCTTATCCTGGTATTATAGGCGAACTCCATTGCAATAAGTTTTTTGTGCCTGCTGCCGTTAATGAACAAGTTTTGAACATCTTCCAGCGTGCCGACAACGTCAATGCATCCTTTTGCCCATAGCGCCATATAGCATTCGGCATTGTCGCTGCTTGCGATGCCCTCTTGTATCATATCGTGATTTGACAAATACCTGTATCCCAATTCCATAAAGCGCTTGGCTGTCTGCTCCCTTTCGGCTTCATATACTATGCCGCACCAGCAGAATAAAGCCCTCTTTACAGATGAAAACCTTATCAGGTTATTATCCAGAATAACTTTCATAAAATATACCTGAGCTTCAATTGTGGTTTCATCCAGGCACTCTAATATGGTTTGCCTCAAGCCCTCCTGCCTCTGCGCGGAAAGGAGCAAGTCCTCCACCGCCTTAAAAGCTTTTGGATCATTGGTATTCATAAGAGTTCTGACAAGCTCACCGCTTATTGTGATGTATTCGTGCCTTCCGTACACTCCGTCTATCAATTTGCCCAGCAGCCAGTCATTGCTTTTCGCCAATTCAGAAATATATAGGCTGAAATTTTTATCATATCCTATATTAAACCGGAAGTATTCTTCAACAGGTATTTGCATATTTACATAATTAATAATCTTGACCAGGAATCTGATTCTTGAATGCAGTGCTGTTTCTGCATCGTAAGGCGCCCTGTATGAAAACCTTCCATATGATGATTGATACATTGCGTGTTTAACCCTGTCAAGGCAACTTAATATTACTTCTGTGTTTTCTTTTCCAAACAAAAACGCGTAAAGATTTATATATTTTTCATATTCTTTTTCAGATAAGGCAGAAGCTGCTATGTGATAAAATTCTTTGTCTTTTTTGATGTAGTAATAACCAAACTCATTTAATTTCTCATTTAACAGTAATTTCCCGAACTCAATTTCCTGCTGGCTTAGTCCGTTCTGTTCACTTATCTTTAAGGCAAGCTGCTCATTTTTCTCAGTTATTTTTAAGCTCTTTAGGAATTCTCTCTTATCCATAAAATATTCCCCCTGTTAAAAATGTTAACCTGACGAATGAAACTTCGCTGCCCTGCTTTAGGTGAATTTTTTCTTTTAAATCGTCAATTAAGTTGCCGTCTGCAAATACTTTATACAATCCGTCCTGATGCGCAAGAACTGCAGAGTCACAGGCTTTTTTTGCATCCTGTTTTTTGTCGTTAAAAAGGCTGCCGTTAGATCCTTTCCCTCTTTCAGCCTTTTCTTCTATCTGTTTTTTTGTTAAATATGGAATTATGTTTTTGCCGCTGGCTTTGTCATTGAATCTTTCCACCTGTTTATTTACAACGGCTTTTATAAAATCTTCCAATGTTATTGGGAGCAAATTTTCGTCTATATCCAAAGCAAATTCGCTTAAAAATGCTTTCTTAGAGCCAATTTTTTTTACTTGAATTTTTATGTTCATATTAACCTGCCTTATAACTCAAATTATACATTTTTTGGCACTCATTGGCAAGAGCTTGTAAATTAATAAAAATTAGTATATAATATCAAAAACCCAAAGGAACACACATGCAAAACTTTAAATCAACAGCAGCATACTATTACTACTACTCGAAAAGCAAATATATTCGAGCTTTTAGTAATGCGCTGATTTTTTAAAAATCACATAACGCGAAAATGCAGCCTGAAGCTCACATGAGTTTCAGGCTTTTTTTATTTTCAACAGTATAATGATAACATTTTAAGGAGGGCAAAATGCAAAGCATCATATCGCAGTTAACAAAGGGTGCCGTCAGCGTCCACACACAGGAGGCTCTGGAAGACAAGCTTAAATCGGGCAAACAGCTCATTATTAAGCTTGGCGCCGACCCAAGCCGCCCGGACTTGCACCTGGGGCACACAGTAGTTTTAAGAAAGCTGAAATTGTTTCAGGATTTAGGGCACCAGGTAGTTTTTGTGATAGGCGACTTCACAGGCATGATTGGCGACCCCACAGGCAAATCCAAAACCCGTCCGGCGCTCACCCTGGAGCAGACCCGCATCGCAGGGCAGTCCTACTTTGAGCAGGTCACCAAAATATTAGACCCCGGCAAAACCCGCATTGAGTACAATTCCAAATGGCTTAATAAGCTGTCCTTTGAGGACGTAATCACTCTGGCTTCCAAATACACCTTGGCCCGCATAATGGAACGTGACGATTTCAAAACCCGCTATGCCCAAGGCGCTCCCATCAGCCTGCACGAGCTTTTATACCCCCTTGTCCAGGGCTATGATTCTGTCGCCCTTAATGCCGACATTGAGCTGGGCGGCACAGACCAGACATTCAACCTGCTTGTGGGGCGCGCGCTGCAATCCCACTACGGGCAAAACCCACAGGCTGTAATGACCTTCCCGCTGCTTATAGGATTGGACGGCAAAGAAAAAATGAGCAAATCCCTGGATAACTATATCGGCATTTCAGAGGACGCTGATGTGATGTTTGAAAAGTGCATGAAGGTGCCCGACAGCCTTTTGAGGGATTACTTTGTGCTGACAACTGACGTAACTGAAAACGAAGCTGGGCAAATGATTGCTGATGATATCCGTGAAGCGCATTTTACATATGCCGAAATCATAACCACAATGTATCACAGCGAAAAGCTCTGCCGCAGGGCAAAGGAGCGGTACTTGAAATTGGCCGGAGGCGCACTGCCCGATGACATTAAAACTCTAGTGTTCCCCTCGGATTCGGCGGACATAATCACCCTGCTTAAATTCGCAGGCTTTGCTTCCTCCAACTCCGAGGCACGCCGCCATATTTTGGGCAATGGGGTACGCCTGGGCGATGATGTGGTTACCGATATAAACCTAAATGTAAATTTGAATGGCGGGGTTGTGCTGCGGTTTGGAAAGAGCAGGATAGTGAGGATATGCAGTGAATAGTGAAAAGTTTTAAGGAATAAGGAATATGTAACAAGGAATAAGTATTTTTTTCACTAGCAATTGTTACATAGATAGCCTACCATTGCAGGCCCGGACGCAAGCAATTCGAAAAAATTGTGCTAGTTGAGGTGGCATGCGAATCGTGACGGAGGGTATTGAAACTATCATTGTGCAAAGTAAATCTTTTTTATTAACTATCCACCGCAAGCACTTCTGCATATGCCGCGTTCCGCGATGCCTCTCCTTAAGGGGAGGTGGCAAGCGCAGCTTGCCGGAAGGGTGTCTCCTCTTAGGGCTCTGCCACAAACCCCGTCCAAGGGATTTTATCCCTTGGGAATCCCTGTTGTTTGGCTATTCCTCAGAATTATTTTCCTTCTGAATTTTTATCTCTTCAATAAATCCCGCGGTAATTACACCGGAGGGAAGAGCTACCATAGCAATTCCAAAGAATGAAGATATCATGCTTATCATCCTGCCGCCATTGGTAAGCGGATAAATGTCTCCATACCCAACCGTTGTTAATGATGTGGTCGCCCAATATAATGCCTCAAAAAAGTTGTCAAAACTCTCCGGTTCTATCGAAAAAATAAAAAGCGCTGATACAAATATGTAAAAAACTGCACAAGCAAGCAGTGATAATAACATTGGAGCATTTTTCTTAATTACATTGCTTATCATTATAAAGTTTTTGGAATATCTTAATGCCTTAAATACTCGCAAAGCTCTGAATACTCTAAGAATTTTAAATACCCTGAATGCCGGAGAAAGTCCCGTAAATGTTGGTAGGATAGCAACTAAATCTATTGTCGCAAAAATGGTAAAAGGATATCTGATAAAACTGTGCTTTTTCGCTAATTTAAAATCAGCTGTCAGCCACCGCAATATATAATCAATTATAAAAATGGATGCACAAACATAATCAACAGCAATTAATACTGTATTAGTTGTTTTAAACATTATGGGAATGAGGCTTGCAATAATGACTATCAACATAAAAATGTCATATATTTTGCTTGC
>CAZDZB010000079.1:7991-10571 GCA_964509795.1 uncultured Christensenellaceae bacterium
ATACTCATCCACCAACTGCGTATCATACCCTCTGACCCCCTGCGTAAACTTAACACTTTTTATTTCGCTGATTATGTCCTCTGCTAATCTTATGTACTCACGCATCACAGCCTCATTACTGCTGCCTTCGGAGGAGTTGTCTGCGCCGTAATAATTTGTCATTATAATAAGGTTGTCCAGAAATTCGTTTACCTGCCTTGACCCATAACCGTACTTTTCATTTTCGCTGCGGAATTTCTGCACTGCTTCTGTTATTTTGTTCCTGAATTTGTCCAAATCACTTCTGTTTGCGTCCATACTCCTGTTTTCTCTCTTTTCATATTTTTTCTTCTTTTGTTCACGCAGTTTTTGTATATAATCTACGTAAAAATAACAACACTATTTTCTTTTCCCTTTTACCGTTGCTCAAGTCCTTTTCCATTATATCACATTTTTACTCTTTATTATAAATACTTTTCTTTATGCAAATATGCTATAATTATAAAACAGCAACCATTTCAAAGGAGCATGCAATGGACAAAAAACTTGAAAATCTAATAGCCTACTGCCAAGGCATTTACCGCAAGGAAAACGGCATAATGCTTTATAATAAATACCTTAAAGAAATAAAGTCCATCACCCCTGATGAGCTGATGTATGTGCAAAACGAGCAGCTCAACATGGGCATGACGGTGGATGAAATCCTGCCCTTTGTGGACAGGCTGATAAATGTATTTTACGAATCCCTATCCAAACATGCGCTGCCAGCGCCTATAACAATTCCGTTTCTGCGCTATCTGGACGAGGAAAACAAAGGCCTTGTCAGGGTTCTGGATTCTTTTAAAGGCACCATCAAGGCAAAGCCGCTCACCCAAAACGCTATGCTTAAAGTCTTCCTTGATAAAGTCAAAAAATATAACCAGCACCTTTTGAAGCTGGAAAACATTCTTTTCCCGTCCTTGGAAAAGGAGGACAGCCGCTTCGTGGGGCTTAAGCTTTTGTGGGCGCTGCACGATGAAACCCGGGCGCTAATTAAAAAAATTGAATCCGAATGGAGCATTGAAGGCAGCGAGGATTTTCTCAAAAAAAATGTCGCGCTGCTTTATTTCAAGCTCTATGGGCTGGTGCAAAAGCAGGAAATCGTTTTGTTCCCCGCGTCTGTAAATTACATAACCAATGAGGAATTTTATCAGATGCACCTGCAAAGCTTTGACTACAAATTCTGCTTCATCACCCCTCCTGAAAAGCCCGCCGCCTTAGATAATCCTGCGCCCACAGCCCAGGCCTTCGGAGTTTTCCCTGCCGAAGCTGGCAGTCTTAATTTTGATGAACTGTCCGCCCTGTTGAATGCGCTCCCCCTGGACATCTCCTTTGTAAATGCCGATGATAAACTCGCCTATTTTTCTTCCCCTGCAAAAAGGATATTCCCCCGTTCCGCTGCCGCAATCGGGCGCGACGTGCGAAACTGCCACCCGCCAAAGAGCGTCCACATCGTGGAGAAAATCCTAGAGGCTTTCAAGTCCGGGCAACAAAGCGAGGCCTCGTTCTGGCTGACTATTGAAGGGCAAATGATATACATCAAATACATCGCCCTGCGCAATAGCAGCGGGCAATATCTGGGCACTCTTGAAATAGTCCAGGAAGTCAATGGAATCCGCGCCCTTAAGGGCGAACGCAGGCTGCTGGAGTGGGAGGATTAAGGAAGAAGGAATAAGGAAAAGCATATAGCAAAAATCGTTTTTGCTGTGTCTTAATCGTGACAAGCTAAATTAATTGTACACCAAAGAGCAGTATACTTAAATAAGAATAGATATCCCAAAAATCAATACCGAAAACAGGCTTAATCTGCATATGGACGGCAAAGTTAATTTTACCTAATTAATTTCTTTTTTACTGTAGCCTTTAATTAATAATCTCATTATCAAAAACAACGCTACCGGCAAAGGAAGATCCCCAAGATAAGGAAGTGAAGCTGAAAATGCTAACCTTATGATATTAGGGCTGGAATACATTCCATATAATCTGTAAATAACGTTATATGCCGCATTATATAAACTTATTAATATAATAATAGTCGAAATTAATAATAGATACTTGTAATTCCCCTCGTTTTTATTGCTGGTCATCTTTATGAAACCAATAGAAAGAAGTATGTATAACAAAGGATTTAGAGCGGCTGCCACCAAGCTTAAATTAGAAAAATTTTGATAAGCAAACATAACCCTTATACTTGCATACAGGCTATTAATAAAATAAATACCAATTATTAATAAAAATGTTCTTAGTGATTTTAATTGCACCGCATCCTTGAAAAAACGCCTGCCTATCACTATCATGCTGATATCCAAAACAATATTCTTGAATGTATTATAAGTGAATACAAAATTATGTGACCTGACAGCATTATAATAATACATTAAAATTAAATGCAGCACGCCGCCAAATATTAAAATTAAGCCGCATAAAACTGAACCGTTTATTTTATCATGTGATGTGTTTTCATTCATTTGCATTTTTTCATTACTGGCCTTTCATAATTCTCTTAATATATTTTAACATGTATGCCTCTAATTAACAATAAATTAGTATTTGCAGTTTAAT
>CAZDZB010000080.1:0-10431 GCA_964509795.1 uncultured Christensenellaceae bacterium
CCTGCGCCGCTGTATTTGTGTGGATATCAACCTTGTTTTTAAAAGCTTGTATCATATTCTGCTCTTTTGCTATGTGGGCCAGCACTCTAAGCTCAATCTGCGAATAGTCGGCACTCACTAATGTGTAATCTTCTGATGAAGGGAGGAAAGCTTTCCGTATTTCCCTGCCAACTTCATTTTTTATGGGGATATTCTGCAAATTAGGGTCGGAAGATGAAAGCCTGCCTGTCACTGCCCCCGTTTGGTGCAGATTTGTGTGCAGCT
Source organism: uncultured Christensenellaceae bacterium (assembly GCA_964509795.1). Taxonomy (GTDB): domain Bacteria; phylum Bacillota; class Clostridia; order Christensenellales; family UMGS416; genus JAFGUF01. The sequence goes on from CAZDZB010000080.1 coordinate 265, forward strand.
TGCCGGTTGCCCTGTCAATTATGGGTATTATGCCGTCAATATATGTGCTCTTTAGCTTTGTAAGCTGCCTGTATTCCACAATCTGCGGAATTATTTCGTGGCTGTCGTGGAGCTTTTCAAGCACATATGAATCAGTGGAATACCCTGTTTTTGTTTTTTTGATTACATCAAGCCCCAAATCCTCAAACAAAATCACACCAAGCTGTTTGGGTGAATTAATGTTGAATTCACTTCCAGCCGATTTGTATATTTCCGCCTGCACCACATCTATTTGCTGCTGCAGCTCTTTTCTCATCTGATTTAAAATATTCACATCAACCTTGAAACCGCATTTTTGCATATCATACAGTATTTCGGTTAACGGCATTTCTATATTATTATATAACTCACCCATATTGCGTGAAGATATCATTGCTTTCTGCTTTTTTGCCAGCGCAAACATATTTCCTGCGGGAGCGTCATTTTTGTCAATAAAGAGCTGCTGTTCTATCAAATAATCGTACCCGCGCCTTATGTTGCGGCTAAGGACATATGCAGCAATATATGTATCAAATACCCTGCCTTTATATTCAATTTTCACCTCATTAAAATACTTCAGCCATTCTTTAAGGTGATACACGTAAATTATCTCTGATTTGCTTAAAATCATGCTGATTTTATTGAGCACTTCCTTGATGTCGTATCCGTTCCCCAGCAAATCAACAGTAAGCGAAAATTTATATTCAGTTTTTCCGTCAGAGACATACATAAATTCTTTATCTTTATATAAAGAATGGTTTTGGGATTTTCCCAGCTCTTTTATTGCCTCATCCATCATTTTGTCGTCATCAATAAGTATTATCTCTTCTATTTTGCCCGCAGCATTGCCGTCCTCGCCTGCAGCAGTCCTTATTTTCTTTATTATTGAGCCGAATTTCAGTTCTTCAAGTTTTTCGACTACGTTTGTATCTTCGGGGTTTATCATCACGCATTCGTCCACATTTACATCAATGTCAATGTCAGTTTTGATGGTAGCTAATTTTTTTGATAAAAAAGCCATCTCTTTGTCATTAATAAGTTTTTCTTTTAATTTTCCCTTTATGTTATCAATGTTTTCATAAACGCCTTCCAGCGTCTCATACTCTGCTAGAAGCTTTACCGCAGTTTTTTCACCTACGCCTTTTACTCCAGGGATGTTGTCGCTGGCGTCGCCCATAAGCCCTTTCATGTCTATTATTTGAGAAGGCTTTAGTGAATATTTTTCATCGACCATTGCAGTATCAAAAACTATTACATCACTTATCCCCTTTACTGTCATGTACACATGAATGTCGTCGTTAATAAGCTGAAGGATGTCCCTGTCGCCTGTAACAAGCAAAGACTTGTATTCTTTTTTAGCTGCGTTTTTAGAAACTGTCCCCAGTATATCATCGGCCTCGTATTTTGGCGCTTCTATAATTTTTATTCTCATTGCGGATAAAACATCTTTTATTATGGCAAACTGCGGACGCAGTTCTTCCGGAGTTTCACTTCTATTTGCCTTGTATTCTTTATATAAGTCATTTCTGAATGTTTTTTCATGAACGTCAAAAGCTACAGCAATATGCGTTGGCGCAAAGTCCTGAGTGGCCTTAAGAAACATGTTTAAAAAGCCATACACTGCATTTGTATATATTCCCTTGTCATTCAAAACCGGCGACATTGCGTAAAACGCCCTGTACATCAGTGAATTTCCATCTATTAGCATTAGTGTTTTTTCCATCCTGCACCTCTTCTTGAAAAGAAATTTTAATTTGACATTCCTTGATATTGATTATAATATAATTTAGACAAATTTATAAGCGAGGTTTATAATGTCCAAATCATTTACCAGCAAAAACTTAGCCTATTCCGGCGTTTTCCTTGCACTGCTGTGCATAACCGGCGTGTTCAGCATACAGTTTACAACCATAAATCTTTCATTGCAAATTGCTGTTATTTTTATTTTGTCTTGTCTTATGGAAAGAAAAATAGCTGCCCTCACAGTAGCTGCTTATCTGATTTTAGGGCTTGCGGGGCTTCCTGTTTTCTCAAAAGGCGGCGGCTTTGCATATATTTTTCAGCCAAGTTTCGGGTTTCTGCTTGGTTTTGTTATAGGGGCTTATGTTCTGTCAAAAATATATTCTTCATCCGCAATAAAATCAAAACTTACTGCATATATAATTGGAATTATTTCATCCCTTCTTATTGTCTATATTCTTGGCTCCGTTTACATGTATCTTTTATTAAATTTATACATGGATATTGACTATTCAGTCGCAAAAACCTTGTCCGCAGCGGTTATCCCATTTATACCTTTTGATATAGGTAAAGCTATACTTTCCTGTTTTATAATTATAGCACTGGAAAAGGCCACTGGCAAATCACAGCGACCTTTATAATTTCTGTTATTTTTTTCTGCGAAGGAATGGCGGAACGTCCAGATCATCCTCATCTTCCACGTTATTTGCCGGGTTGTAACTCGGCGGCTCATATTTATTTCCATATGAAGGGTTTCTGTCCCTGGCTGATGCGTCATCGCCAAAATATGATGGCCTGTTTATCCTGTTGGCGTTCCCTCCGAAGGCCTGCGGCTCGTAAAGCCTGTCCCCTCTTTGGGCGTCTTCTCTTGTCGGGGCCAGCTGCCTGCTCCTCGTCTGCTGGGCTGCCTTGCTGAATCCTGTAGCGATTACTGTAATCCTCGCCTGCTCTTTAAGTGTTTCGTCAATCCCCGCGCCGAAAATAATGTTTGCGTCAGGGTCCGCAGCCTGGGCGATAAGCGAAGCCGCTTCCTCAATTTCCATAAGGCCGATTGATGAATCACCGGAAACATTAATAAGTACCGATTTTGCGCCGTCAATTGAAGTCTCAAGCAGCGGGCTTGCAATGGCCTGCTTTGCAGCCACAATCGCCCTGTCCTCGCCTGAGGCCACGCCGATGCCCATATGAGCAATTCCTTTGGCGCGCATAATCACTTCAACATCTGCAAAGTCCAGATTTATCAGGCTGGGCTGTGCTATCAAGTCGGAAATTCCCTGAATGCCCTGCCTTAATACGTCATCGCACACTTTAAAAGCGTCCATTAAAGATGTGCCTTTGCCTACCACTTTTAAAAGCCTGTCATTTGGTATCACAACCAGAGTATCAACAAACTGTTCAAGGTCCTTAACGCCTTTTTCTGCGTTGTTTTGCCTCGGTTTGCCCTCAAAAGCAAATGGTTTCGTTACGACCGCAATGGTCAATACGCCCATTTCCTTTGCGATTTCGGCAATTATAGGCGCTGCGCCTGTGCCTGTTCCGCCGCCCATTCCCGCAGTTATGAAAACAAGGTCAGCTCCCTTAAGGTGCTGAGAGAGCTCTTCTCTGCTTTCTTCAGCAGCTCTTTTTCCGGCGTCGGGATTCGCTCCTGCGCCAAGGCCTCTTGTTACTTTATCGCCTATTTGAATTTTTTGGTTAGCTTTTGACATTAAAAGCGCCTGCTTATCTGTGTTTACCGCAATAAATTCAACGCCTTTTAATCCGGCGTCAATCATGCGGTTGAGCGCGTTGTTGCCCGCGCCGCCTATACCAAAAACTTTAATCTGAGCAAATTGTGCTACATCAACATCAAATTCTAGCACTTATGTTACCTCCTGCTTGCAATACTTGTAAGTATTTATCAAGTTATTTTTTATAATTTTTAAGGGAAATCCCTTTGAGATTTTCGTCGAGAATATAATCCATGCCGGCACACAGCGAAGTATACTGTTCATTGGCCTGAATAGGCCTTGTCGGCTTTAGTATCGTTATGTTCTCATCCAGCATTTTCGAGCACATGCCTCGCGCTCCCTGCATCCTTGCCAATCCGCCGCCTGTCATATACACTCCGCAGCGATTGTTTATTTCTATGCCGTTTCTTTTTGCGTCGCCTTTTACTACAGACATTATCTCAAACAATCTGTTTGTAATTAAATCATGCGCCTTATCGATTGGAAACTGTATTTTTCCGTTGCGCCCATCAAGCATTATTTTATTAAGCCCTAGTGAATCCATGCCTACAGCGCTGTTTCTTTTAATAATTTCCGCAGTATATATATCCTTGTCCAAAAAGGACATGATATCACTTGTTATGTGAAACCCGCCGACAGGCAGATTTCTGTGTGCAATCACTTTTTCCTCTTCACAGATTATTATGTCCGTGCTGTAATATCCCGAATCAATAACAATATTGGTTTTCTTGCTTGAAAGGTCGTGTACATACCTTCCCATAGATACTGTGGAAGGGATAAAATCATTAACGCCTATTCCCAGTTTGTCAAGAATGTCCTGGATGTCGTGCATAAAGATAAGGTCCACTGCAGTGATTGAAATATAAGCTTCAATTGTTCTGGCAAAGTGTCCAATGGGAGAATGCCGCCTGCTCAAGCCATCTAATAAGTATACCACAGGCGCAGCATTAATTACAGCATAATCTTCCGGCCAGTTAACTGAATCCATCCCTGCGTTTATAAGATTATCAACATCAAATTGTGATACTTTTCCGCTTAAATCATCGGTTCTTACTTCAACTTTCACAAATGCGGTAAGGCACCATTCGCCGGGGATCACAACGCCTACTTTCTTTATTTTTTTTCTGCTTTGGTTTTCAGCGTCAGTTTTCGATAAATATATGCTTTCTTCCAGGTCCTCGGGAGCAAGCCATACGCCGTTCCTGAATCCTGCGTACTCGCATACACCAAGCCCGAAATATTCAATATCATAATCTGTTTTTTTAGCAATTAATGTTGAAATTTTGGACGTGCCAAAATCCATTACTGCTGTTGCCTTGTCAAAAATCACAAGTTCCTCCTGCAAATCCTACCCATTAAGATAACATCTTATCTTAACGCTTTCTATATAATATCAAATAATTCATTAAAAATAAATAAAAAAAACATATTTTCTTAAAAAATACGTCAAATTTCTTTAAAAACTCTTATTGCTGCCTTGAATATTGGCCTATTCTATGTAAATTGAGTTATCTCCTGTCACCACCATGCACACATCCGTGTTATTTTGGCTTAAAAGGTGCGCAAGCATAAGCTTTATGTTGGAAAATTTGGTAACAAGGTTGGTAGCGTCGCCCATTTTTATTTCCGTGCCATGCACACTTACCATTGTTATATTGGTGGTATTGTTTATATTTATGCTTTCTAGTTCTGAAATACAGTCTGTTTCAAGCATTGCGCTAATAAGTTCTTTTAATACTTCAAGCTTTCTGGCTTCTCCGTCTGTTACTTCCTCCGCCAGATTGGCAGCTCCTACATCCAGCCCGTATATTCTGGGAATATCTCCTTCCAGGTAGCTGTCCTGTATCGCAAGGCAAATGTTGTTTTCACCAATTAAAGCGCATTTCTGAGATCCTTTTAACACCAAAAAGCACACCGGAGGCCTTTCCCTAACTGTGATTTCAAGTGTATTGGGCCATATTTTCTCCACTTCAAGCACTTCTATCATCGGCTGCTGGCTTTCAAAACTTTCAATTATGTCTTCTTTTTTCACTGTCATCATGCTCTGCTTGTAATCAACCCCGCAAAGTTCAGTGATATTATGATATGTTATGTCATGGTTACCAGTAACATTTATGGTTTCTACCACATAATAGTTATAAAGCATTCCGCTGATAACCGCCAAAAAAAGCGTCATTACCATAACAATAATAAGGTTAACTAGGTTTTTAGAAAGCGGCTCTTTCTTTTCGGCATACTTGGCATCTCTTCGAGAATAATAATCTCTTTCTCTTGATACAGCATGCCTGTTTTTTAAATCTTCTTTATCATTTCGATCATTTGTGTCTAAATTTGAGTAGTTAGCCGCATCACCAACATAGCCGTCCTCAAAAAAATCTTCTAAATCGTCTTTTTCGATTTTTAAATGCCTAGCAGCGTTATCATTTTCCTGCTTTTGTTTTTCGCGAAGTTTTTTTTGCCTGGCTTCATCATAGCTTATTATGTTATTCCCTTTTGAATGTTTAGCCAAAGTATTTCTCCAAAGTAACTATGATTTATGTTTTTGCCTTGCTCTGTTTTGATATATTGAGCAGTATCCCTATCTCTGCCATAAAAATTATAAGCGATGTGTTTCCTGAACTTATAAAAGGGAGCGGCACACCTGTAGCCGGAATTGAGCACGTTGCCACGCCGACATTCAGCACCGTCTGAATTGCAATTGAGGACGCAATGCCCACTGCAAGGACTGTTCCTGCCAAGTCTTTGCTGTTGATTGCCGTTACAAAGCACCTCACAATCAATACAATAAACGCAATAAGCAGCAGTGAAACGCCAAAAAATCCCAATTCTTCTCCAATAATAGATAATATAAAGTCTGAATCACCATATGTCAAGTATAATAATTTTTGTTTAGAATTTCCAAGCCCGACTCCGAATAATCCGCCTGAGCCAAGAGCATATAGCGATTGCAGAAGCTGGTATCCTGAGCCCGCGCTGTCAATCCATGGATTAATAAAAACCAGCAGCCTTTCTTTTCTGTATCCTGTAAAATAAATGGCAGCCGCCGCCACAATTCCAGTTATGCCGCCTAGCGCAAAAAGCAGCCTCCATTTTATGCCCACAGCGATAAACATGCATAAAACTGCACCTAAAATCATTAATGGCAAAGTAAGGCTTGGTTCAAATAAAATGAGCAATGTAACTGCAAGTAAAACGGAAAAGTAAAAAATCAGGCCGTTAAAGAGCTCTTTAAGCCTCCATGAGCGAGCTATCTGAAGATTATCTTTGTCTGATAGGACTTTAGCTGTCAGCAAAATTATTGAAAACCTCGCTACTTCAGCAGGCTGAAACATGAATAAGCCAAAATCTATCCACCTGTGAGCATTATTAATTTTCGGAAGGAAATACAAAGCAACCAGAAAAGCAAAGGATAGAGCAAGCAGTATAAGCAGCAAAACACCATTCAAAAACAAATGGTAGTCAACATGCGACAATATATACATTGCTGTTATGCCGATAATTACTCCGATAACCTGGCTTAAAAAGGACCCCTGCCCTGTTTCTCCTGATGCCTGCTCTGAGTAGTAAGTGGCTGAAAACACCATAATTATGCCAAAAAGAACCAATGCAATAACAATAATAGCTATTACATAGTCAGGATTATTCGCATTTGCGTTCTTTCCCATTCAGTTCTCCTTTATTTCAGCGACAATTTTCTTGAATACCCGTCCACGTTCTTCAAAATCCTTAAACATATCATAGCTTGCACTTGCCGGCGAAAGCAGTATGCTGTATCCCGCCTGCGCCATGCCGAGCGCAGTATAGACAGCTTCTTCAAACTTATCAGCAGTTTTATAATTTGTAAAATTATATTTATCCAGCGTTGCGGCGATTTTTGTTTTTGTCTCGCCTATAATAACAACTCCGGCTATATATTGGTTAAATTCTTTAATAAGGCCGTCAAATTCAATCCCTTTGTCATAGCCGCCCAAAATTATTATCGTAGGCATGTCCATCGCACGTACCGCCCAAATGGTAGCATCAGTATTGGTTCCTTTGGAGTCGTTTATGTATCTTATGCCGTTATGCTCGGCTACAAACTCCAGCCTGTGCTCAACCCCTTTAAAATTTTGGAGTGTATAAGCAATTGATTCAATGTCCGCTCCGTAAAAATATGAAATCGCTGCTGCTGCCAGCATATTTTCCAGGTTATGTATGCCCGGCATTGACACGCTGCCTACTGGGCATATCGTTTCTTCTTTTGCAGCATATTTTACTATTATATTATCGTTCTTCACGCAGACACAATCGCCAGGAATGTCATTCTTGCTGAAAAATATTTTTTTGCACTTTCCTTCTTTTTCGATTTTTCTTAAAGTTTCATCATCATAATTTAAAATAAGGTAATCATTTTCACTTTGATTTTCGAATATTCTTTTTTTGCACCTTATATATTCTTCCATGGTTTTGTGGCGCTGCAGGTGGTCTTCCGTGATGTTTAATATGGCAGAAACTTTTGGCTTGAAAGTTTTTACCGTTTCCAACTGGAAAGAGCTGGCTTCAAGCGCCACCATGCTGTCTTCTTTCATCTCAAGAGCCTTGTTTGAGAAAGCATCGCCTATGTTTCCCACGACAAAAGATTCACCCTTAAACTTTTTAAATATTTCGCCTGCTAAAGCAGTTGTTGTCGTTTTTCCGTTCGTTCCAGTGATTGCAGCAATTTTTGCTTTGCACACTGTATAGGCAAGTTCAACCTCACTTATTACAGGAACATCCTGCTTTGCAGCCTCAGCAAAAAATGAGAGCGATGTAGGCACTCCCGGGCTTACCACAATTAAATCCCTGCCGCTTACCAAACCATCTGCTTTGCAGCCGAGTTCTTTTTTGACTCTTTTGTCCAACAAACCCAGTTGATTTTCAAGCTGTTCTTTTTCTTTAATGTCGTTTATTACAACCTCAGAGCCTTCTTCGACCAGCAGGTTGGCCGCACCTATGCCGCTTCGCGCTACACCCACAACCAAAGCTTTCTTATTTTGATACATCATTTACCTCTGCTTAAAAAGCCATAAGCCCAATTATGCAAAAAACCGTTGTAATCAGAAGATATACTGTGACTATTGTTATTTCGTGATATCCCAGCTGCTCAAAGTGATGATGCAGCGGAGCCATTTTAAACACTCTTTTATGTGTTTTTTTATAATATAAAACCTGAATAATAACAGATACTGAAGACAAAACAAACATTAAACCCATAATAGGAAGCCATAAAATTGTTTTTGTAGCAATTACTATATATCCGACCATGCCGCCGAGTGCAAGCGAACCGGTGTCTCCCATAAACACTCTTGCGGGGTACCTGTTGAAAAAGATGAATCCCATACAGGCGCCTGCCAATGCAGTGCTTATAATAAGAAGGTTATTGTCCATCTCAACTAATCCTGATTTGAAAATCACCACAAACGCGGCAAAAAATATTAATGAAACTCCTGAAGCCAGCCCGTCCAGGCCGTCAGTCAGGTTAACCGAGTTGCTCATTCCGACCATTACAAACATGGACAATGGGATAATCCAAAAGCCTATATCCCATGTGATATCAGTAAATGGAATCATGATTTCTGTGCCGACATAAAAATATGCATATACTCCTATTACTGCTGAAAGCAAAACCTGCAGTATTAATTTCTGCCTTGCTTTAAGTCCCATGGAACGTTTCTTTTTGATTATTAGCGCGTCATCAGCAAATCCTATCAATCCGTACCCTAAAAATGCCACAAGAGCCATGAGCGCTCCCATATTGTAATCTCTAATAAATATCAAGCTGGAAATGATAACAGCAAATATTATCATTATGCCGCCCATAGTAGGCGTTCCCTGCTTGCTCAGGTGGCTTTGCGGGCCATCATCCCTTATGGTTTGTCCGAATTTAAGTTTTTGCAGCAAGGGTATCAGTACAGGCCCCGATACCAATGCAAGTGCTAATGCCGTCAGAGCAGGTGCAAACAAAGTTATCATCATTATTTCCTCATTTATTCATGTATTCTATTACTATTTCTCTATCGTCAAAATGATGTTTTACACCCATAACATCCTGATAAGTTTCATGCCCTTTTCCTGCAATTACTACTATGTCTTTGCCTTGCGCCATATCCAAAGCCTTTTGTATCGCTTTCTTCCTGTCGGTTATTCTGATATAGCTGTCTGTTACTTTTTTTATTCCCACTTCAATCATATCTATTATACTGTCAGGCTCTTCTGTCCTGGGATTGTCCGAGGTTACTATGGCAAAATCCGAATTTTCCCCTGCGATTTTCCCCATAATCGGCCTTTTCAGTGTGTCTCTGTCTCCGCCGCATCCAAAAACGCATATCAGCCTGCCCTCACAGAATTTATTAACGTTTATAAGCAGGTTTTCCAGGCTGTCTGATGAATGGGCATAGTCTACAAACACGTGAAAATCCGCATCAATATTCACTTTTTCCATTCGCCCGTTGACCGTTTTTATATTTGCTGATGCCTTTTTAATCTGTTCGATAGACAGCCCAAGCAAATTAGCCAGCGCTGATGCCGCCAGCAGGTTATACACATTAAAGAGCCCCGGAATTTTTATATCCATATGCTCTTTTTGTCCCTTTGCATGCATTGTGCACAGGAATCCTTCCTCTGACAAGGTTATTTCATCCGCATAAAAATCATTATTTTTGTC
>CAZDZB010000081.1:0-10292 GCA_964509795.1 uncultured Christensenellaceae bacterium
ACCTGCTATATAATGGTCAGAATAAAATCTAGCAAAGGAGGTATATGTACTATGATGCGTACCTATGATGAAATCAATGAAAAAATCAAATCCGGCGACGTCGCAGTTTTTACGGCGGAGGAAGCCATACAAATGAGTAAAGAACAAGGGCATAAAAAAGCGTATGAGAACATTGACGTAGTTACGTGTGCCACCTTTGGAATGATGTGCTCGTCAGGCGCTTTTTTCAATTTCGGGCACACGGACAAACGAATACGCATGTCTGAAATCACGATGAACAATGTCCCTGCAAGCGGAGGCTTAGCGGCCGTTGACACATACCTTGGAGCAACACAAGGTTCATTGGACAGGCCCATGGAATACGGCGGAGCCCACGTAATTGAGGAACTGCTTAAAGGCAAAAAGGTTAAGCTCCACGCCAAAAGCTACGGCACGGACGCCTATCCCAGGACTGAGGCTATTGCCGAAGTAGCGCTGGAGGATATGAACCAGGCATATATGTACAACCCCAGGAACTGCTACCAAAATTACTCCGCGGCGACAAACGCAGGCGCCAAGACCATTCATACATATATGGGAACGTTGTATCCTGACTGCAGCAATGTGAATTACTCCACATCAGGTGAACTTTCACCGCTTCTAAAAGACCCTGGCATGAGGACAATAGGCATGGGCACGAGGATATTTTTGGGAGGCGCCCAAGGATACGTGACATGGCAGGGCACCCAGTCGGTTAAAAACGTGACTGAATATGAAGACGGTATTAACATAAGCGGCGGCACGATAGCCGTAATCGGTGACTTGAAAAAGATGTCATCCAGGTACATAAGGGCGGCTGTAATGAAAAACTACGGCATCACTTTGTATGTGGGAATAGGGATTCCCATTCCGGTTCTGGATGAAGATTTATTCAGGGAACTTACAAGGACAAATGAAGAACTTTACACTGACTTTATTGATTACTCCACAGGCGGCCTTAAAATGCCCGCGCTTGGCAGGGTGTCCTATGCTCAGCTTAGGAGCGGCAAAGTGGAGCTTAACGGAAAAACAGTGCCCACAGCGCCCATGTCATCTTTGTTTATGGCAAGGGAGATTGCACAGCTGCTTAAGGAAAACATTAAAGAAAGCAATTTCACTTTGACAGAGCCAATTAAGCAGGTTGAGATGTTCGGAGATTTCAAACCCCTTAAGTTAAAGGAGGAAGAATGATGAAAACGACAAAATTAAGATTGTTATTTCCTTCGGAAATCGCGGCTAAGCCGGTCACTTATCACTTGGTTAAGGATTTTGATTTGGTGTACAACATATTCCAGGCTCACATTAAGCCGGGAATGAAAGGCGAGCTCATCATTGAAGTGACGGGCAAAAACAGCAACATCGAAAAAGGCATAAAGTTTTTAGAGCAAAGCGGAATAAAAGTTGATATACTTACAAAAAGCATTAACCTGGATGAAGACAGCTGCGTGCACTGCGGTGCATGCACATCGGTGTGCCCCACGGACGCTCTTTATTTGGACAAGGACGCCAGGCTTTGCTTTGATAACAGCAAATGCATTGTGTGTGAGCTGTGCGTGGAAGCTTGCCCCGCCAGGGTGATAAGTGTGAATTTTTCGGAGGACTGAGAAAAAATAATGAATGTAAAAGCTAACCTTAAAGTTTAGCACAGAGTGTCAAAGCAAGGAGATATCTCCTTGCTTTGCTTGTTGTTGTTTTACAAGATACAAATATTTGATGTTATTGATTTGTATCTGGCAAAAAACAATGAAAAGAATTCTAAGAATACTTTGGCTGATGATGTTGAATACAAAGTGCAGATATAGTATTATAGTAGATACTATTTGTTATTATTTTAACGATGCTTGATATATACAAAAGCATAAGAAAGCTGAACAAGGAGAAATAAAGAGACATAATGAAAAAGATGGTATTAATTGCATTGGCCATTTTTATGGCAATAATAGTGCTTTCAAGCTGTACAGGCAGCAAAAACACAGAACCTATGGTTTTGAACTTGGGACTTATGCCGGCCGTTGACACTGCGCCTATATTTGTAGCACAGGAAAAGGGATATTTTGCCGATGAAAATCTGACGGTTAATCTGCAGATATTTACATCAGCACAGGACAGGCAGACCGCACTGCAGACAGATGAAATAGATGGAGCATTAACCGATTTGGTTGCCCTTACAACATCCGCAAACAGCGGATTTGTTTTAAAGGCTACAATGCTAGCTGACGGTATATTCACACTTTGCACAGGCGAAGGAGCACTGGGCAAAACAGATGTAACAGTAGGAACAATGGAAATAAGCGTTACAAACTTTGTGGTGGATGACTGGCTTAACGGATACAACGTGGAAAAAGTTTATATTAATGCATTGCCGGCAAGAATGGCAGCGGCTGTTGCAGGCGAAGTGGATATGGCTCTATTGCCGGAGCCTATTGCGTCGGCAGCACAGATGCAGGGACTGGAAAAATACATATATGAACCAAGTGATGGATTTTTTCCTGACGTTATAGCATTTACTGAAACAGCGTTAAATGAAAAAACAGATGCAATATCAGCATTCCAAAAGGCATATAACAAAGCAGTGGCAGACATAAACGAGGATCCTGAACTGGCAAGGGATGCGCTTATGAATAATATTCCTGATTTATCTCCTGCATTAAGAGATGCGATAACACTGCCTGTGTATAATGAGGCAAGACTGCCTGATGACGAATATTTGAATAAAATAATTGACTGGACAGCAGGAATACTGAACACACAGCTTATAGTTGAACCAAAAGACATAGTCGATGACTCATTTTTAGACTAAGGAGTCAATTATGATTGCTGCACAAAACATCACACTAGACTACAAAAACGGCAACGGTGTGTTCGACGTTTCCTTTAGCCTGAAAGAGGGTGAAGTTTGCGCCATAGTCGGCAAATCCGGCTGTGGAAAAAGCACTCTGCTAAGCATATTATCCGGGCTTTTAAAGCAGGATAGGGGCAGCATAACATATGAAAAATCTGATGAAAAGCAAACAGACATAGGGTTGGTTCAGCAAAATGACGCACTTTTTCCGTGGCTTCGTGCGTGGGAAAATGCCGCCTTATATCTGGATTGCAAAAAAGATGAAAAACAAACTAAGGCGAAAAAAATCCTGAAAGAGATGGATATAGAGCAATACAGCGATCATTATCCGGGGCAGCTTAGCGGAGGGCAAAGACAAAGAGTTTCACTGGCAAGAACACTGATAACAGACCCACAAATACTTTTGCTGGATGAACCTAGTGCGTCGCTGGATGAGTTTACCAAAGAGTCTTTGCAGAATCTGCTTTTTACACTGCATCAAAAAAACAAAAAAACCACCCTGCTTGTGACTCATTCCATTGAGGAAGCATTATTTTTGTCCGACAGGGTGTTTGTTATGCACAAAGGGAAACTTGCCAGAGAATACATAAGCCCGCTAAAAAAACACATTGGTATAAGGGTAGAAAACGAGTTTTATGATGCGGTAAAAAGCCTGCGCAAGTTATTGAAGGAGGCAGATGATGAAAAATAAAACTGCCGTCTTTATATATTCATTTGTAAGCATAAACGCAATATGGTACATACTAAGCCTTGCTGTAGGAAGCAATCTGATACCATATCCTCACGATGTTTGGATAAACCTTATCAGGCTTTTTGCCAACGGTACAATATTTTTGCATATGATCTACAGCCTTATGAGAATGCTTGCCGCTATGGCATTTGCCGTGATAATCGGGCTGCCTTTGGGATTGATTTCCGGCATAAATAAAACGGTGGATAAATACGTAACTCCAATAGTTTTTTTGCTTTTTCCCATTCCGAAAATTGCTTTCCTTCCTGTGTTTATTGCGTTATTTGGGCTGAATGACATGTCTAAAATAATTCTGCTGTTTACGGTTTTGGTTTTTCAGGTGATTATAGCCGCAAGGGATGGCCTGAAAAATATTCCCATTGAGTATTCATATGTGGTGCGGCTAAATGACATGCCGCTTAAAAAAAGGATTGCAAAGCTTTATCTGCCTAGTGCTCTGCCCAACCTTTTAAGCTCACTGAAAATAGGTGTCGGCATCAGTATGGCGGTATTGTTCTTTGGTGAAAACTATGCTACTACCTATGGCATGGGTTACTTTATAATGAACAATTGGATAATGATAAACTACGTCGGCATGTTCAGCGGAATTGCCGCACTTGCTATGCTGGCAGGGCTTTTGATATTCGTAATAGAATTACTGGAGAAAAAGCTGTGTCCATGGATGTTTTACGATAAGCAGCAGCAAGTCAGAGAGTGATTAATGGTTATACTATTAATATAGAGATAATTCACACCGAAGAACAAGAGAGCTTAATATTAGACTAAATCACTAAATGCTTATCATAGTATGGAGCGTTAGATTTATAGTTGCATCTATTAATAAGTATTCCTAACCGGTTCAGCTTTTCTGATATCCCAGGTGCTCTCACAAGAGAAGAAAAATGAAGAATTGCCATGTGAAAGCATAAATTTTTTTATCGAACTCCTCATTTTCTTTGTAGCTGATGGACTTAATTGACAGGCTGGAGCTAACTGTTAAGGTTAGCTTTTTGCTACCGCTTAATTATTTTAACATTATACTTGTCAATCAGCTTTATGGGGTTGTATGAAAGCTTGGATTTGCGCAGCCCCTCGTCCCCCGAGTCGTCCTCCCGGTTTATGTATTTCACCCCGTCTTTGACAAATGTTTTGGCGAACATATTTACCAGCATCTGATAGGAACCAAAGTAATTGGTGTCCGCCCTTTCGATGTGCACAAAAAGCGTGTCGTTTAAAACTTCACCGTAGGAAATTCCGATGATTTTGTTGTCGGCTTTTAGCATTGCACCGAACATCGAATAATTCCCGCAGTTTTTTATTACTTTTTTTGCCTGCTTCTGATCCTCTTTGGCATAGGGGGAGGATTTGTCGAAACCTTTTGATATTTCTTTAAAAAATGCTTTTACATCATCAACATCATCTTGAGTAATCTGTTCAAAGCTGTATGACCTATAATGCCGTAAGAATTTGTTTATGTGGTTGCGCTGGCCCCTGAACTGCTTGCCTTCCAGGTTGATTATATCCTCCGCAAGGTAAAGGTAATCTGCCCACATGCGTTCATCTTTGGCTTCCACTTGGCTAAAGTGCTCTTTGAGCTTTGCCAGGTCATTTTCTGTTACAAAGCAAAAAGTGGGAGGCAGATTGTTTTCTATGCAGTAATCATAAATTTTATCAAGCCCCGCTTTGGCGTTGTCTCCCTGAGGGTAGGGAAAGAATATGTTTCCTGACGGGGAAGTGTATTTCATAAACAATGTGTCATCATCCAAGGCGTATTCAATGGAGTAAAAGCCTTTCCACATTAAAACGACTCCCACGGAAAAATCGCAGGAGCGTTCCTTATGAAATTTTAAGTATTTTTCAAGGATTTCTTTTTCATTAAGTGTTATTTTTTTAAAGGTTAACATATATACTGCTTTCTTGTCGAAAGATTTAATTGAGTTAAAGAAAGTTAATGCGTTTTGAAAATCAAAACGCATTGTGGTGGGACTAAATGGAATCGAACCATCGACCTCTACGATGTCAACGTAGCACTCTAACCAGCTGAGCTATAGTCCCAAATTTGTGTGCTATGAAATTATAGCACGGGCTAAATGATTTGTCTAGGCAGTAAATGCAGCGGAGCAGATATATTTTGAGATTATTATAATAATAATTATATCAAGCAATGCCAGCGTACCAACGCTTGCGCGGTTATTTTTTGTTCGCGAACTGCTTAGGTGACATTTGGAAGTGCTGCTTGAATGTTCTTATGAAATTGGTGTAGTTCTGAAAGCCGCACATCTCCGACACGGAGGTCACGCTGTGTCCCTGGTGAAGCAGTATTTTGGCCCTTGCCAGGCGGCGGGAGATTATATACCTGTGAATTGTAGTTCCGGTGGTCTGCTTGAACACCTGGCACATATAGTGCTTGTTCAGGTGGAACTCATCCGCCAGAAGGTCAAGGGAAATGTCCTTGGTGAAATTATCGTTGGTGTAGTCAATTATTGACTTAACAGTTGAGTTGAAGCCATATGACTCATCCACCTTTTCAGATGAAAAGTTTTTCAAAAACCATCTGTTCACATAAACTAAAAGCTCGATATAATATGCTTCTGTCAATGCCTGGGCGCCCTGCTCATTTGGATTGATATTTTTGATTTTTGTGGCTATATCAAGAAAAATTTTCTGCTGGGCGTCATCCAGAGAGATTTTGTTGTGTGTTCCGCCCTTCCTGGCAATAAAGCAGTTAAGCAGCGGAATTGCCTGCCTGGGGTTTATTTCTTTTATCTTTTCAGGGTCAAACACCGCGATTACCCTTCGGTAATCTCCGTTTGGGTCCCGCAGGGGCTTGTGTATTTCAAAGCTGTTGATTATAAAAAGGTCTCCCGGCTCCATTGAATAAATGGTATCTTCGATTATGTACTGCTTTGCACCGCTTACGCAGTAATATATCTCGTATTGATCATGAAAATGAAAATCAGGAAAGCAGGCCACATCATTGCCCTTGAAAAGTATGTCAAGATCATTTTCAAAAAACTCTTTGCTTTTAAAATCATTATACATAGGAAAGCTCCATGTGAAAAATTTAATTTTATTTTAATACTATACCATAATTTTTGAAAGGTTTACATTAAAAAAGCAATTTTGTTTCATAATTTAATTTTATATTTGCATTTAAAATAAGCTTGCAGTGAAAAAAAAGCGTTATAAGTTAGAAGTGATTATAGTAAGGCAAAGCCGAAAAAATTCCGATGATTAATAAAGCCGCTTAACGTAGGCTAAGCGGCTGATTATTTATATAATATATTATTAAACGGGTTGCTTTTTAGTAAAATTTGAGGCTGATATCCAGCGCTTTAACAGAGTGGGTGAGGGCGCCTATTGAAATTATGTCGACTCCCGTTGCGGCGACGGCTTTCAAATCCTTTTCGCCCATGTTGCCCGAAGCTTCCAGTATGGCTCTGCCGCCTGTAATGCTTACAGCCTGTGTCATGGTTTCGTTGTCCATGTTGTCCAGCATTATTATGTCTGCCCCTGCCTCAAGCGCCTCGTTTAGCTGCTCAATTGTTTCCACTTCCACTTCGATTTTCAATGTGTGTGGAGCGTTAAGCCTGGCTGATGTAATGGCGTTTGTTATGCTGCCGGCCGCCTTTATGTGGTTGTCTTTTATCAAAACGCCGTCGGCTAAGTTGAACCTGTGGTTGGAGCCGCCGCCTGTTTTAACAGCGTATTTTTCAAAAACTCTAAGGCCCGGGGTTGTTTTCCGGGTGTCGGTTATTTTGGCTTTGTAGCCTTCCACCTGCTTTACTGCGTAATGGGTGTTGGTAGCTATGCCGGACATTTTCTGCATCAGATTTAGCGCAAGCCTTTCGCTGGTTAATATGGACGCGGCGTCTCCTGATATTAGGGCAATGATGTCGCCTTTTTGCACTGTGTCGCCGTCCTTGAAACTACACTCATAAACTATGCTTTCATCGGCGTAGTTGAAAACCTCGCGGGCTATTTCAAGGCCGCACAGCACTCCTGATTCTTTTGCTATGAACCTGCCTTTAACTTGTGTTCCATCAGGCACTGTGCACTGTGTGGTTATGTCGCCTGTGCCGATGTCTTCTGCAATAGAGCGCTTAATGAAGTCTTTTATAATGTCTTTATTTATCACTTAAATCATCCTCCCTATAATGAGCGCCTACGGATTTTTTTCTTGCGATAGCGCCCTTGAATATTTCATCGCCCACCATGCACATGTTGTAAAGCTCCATAGCCTCAATTGTGGGCAGCTGGCTGCACTCCAGCGGGGCAATTAACGCATGCAGCTTTTCGTGACCGATTTTCAGGTATTTTTCGCTGCGGAGTATTCCGCAGTATTTTATCATTATTCCCTTAAGCTTTATTTTTTCATCCTCAAGGTTTTCACCAAACTCGCTTAAATTTTGTTTAATAAATTCTGAGGGAACGCATTCAGTGTGCAGTGTTTTTTGATTTATGGACTGGGCTGTGCGCCTTCCGAAAACAAGGCATTCCAATGTGGAGTTGCTTGCCAGGCGGTTTGCCCCGTGCACCCCTGTGCAGGACGCTTCACCGCAGGCGTAAAGCCCTGTGATGTTTGTATTGCCGTCAAGGTCTGTTTTTATTCCGCCCATAATGTAGTGCTGGGCAGGACCGACGGGAATGAATTGCTTTGTCATGTCTACGCCGTGTTTAAGGCATGTTTCATATATGGTAGGGAAACGGTTTTTTAAAAAATCAGCGTCTTTGTAGGATATGTCAAGCTTAACGTAAGGCGAAGCCTGGTTTTCAATTTCACGGTATATTTCCCTTGCCACGATGTCACGGGGAGCCAGCTCGCACCTTTCGTGCCTGCCCACCATGAATCTTTCGCCTTTGTCGTTATAAAGCAGCCCGCCTTCGCCTCTTACAGCCTCTGATATTAAAAAGCACTGCTTGTTTCTGTTTTCTGCGCTGTAAAACCCAGTGGGGTGAAACTGCACAAATTCCATGTCCACAATTTGTGCTCCCGCTCTTTTGGCCATGGCAATGCCGTCGCCTGTGGCAACCAGCGGGTTTGTGGTGTACCTGTACACCTGGCCTATGCCGCCGGCTGCAATTATAACATGGTTTGTTTTGAAATAATGCCATTGGCCGTCGTATGTGACCAGTCCGCACACATTGTTTGATTCATCGGTTATTATGTCCACGGCAAAGTGGTTTTGGGTCAATGTGATGTTTTCGCATTCGCCGACCAGCTTTTTTAATATCCTTACTATTTCCCTGCCTGTGGCGTCGCCGCCGCTGTGGAGTATGCGCCTTTTGCCGTGTCCGCCCTCCATTGTTGTTTTCAGGTGGCCTTCGCTGTCGGTGTCAAAGTGAATCCCCAGCCCGATAAGCCGGTTGATGTCCTCGGGGCCTTCCTCCACAATTGTGTGCACGGCCTTTTCGTCGCACATGCCGGCGCCTGCTTTCATTGTGTCTTCAAAGTGGTATTCAAACTTGTCTTCGCTTTCAATTACGGCCGCTATGCCGCCCTGGGCCAGTGAAGATGAGCTTATGTCTGTGGCGTCCTTTGTGAATATTACGCATTGTATATTTGAATCCAGGTTATATGCCGAGTAAAGCCCGGCAATGCCGCTGCCTATTATTGCGGTGTCGATTTCATGCTGTATGAAATTTTCCGTCGGCTGGTTAAAAAGATATCTTCTCATTTGTTTCCTCAGCTTAGTTCAAGCATTCTTTCCAGGCTTTTTTCAGCTCGTTTTCTTATGTCCTCATCCAGTTCGATTACGTTGCTAGTTATGCCCTTATCGAGATTTTCCAGGGCAGAAAGAACGTCTTCAATAGATGTTTTTTTCATGTTTCTGCACACAAAATCCCCCGCTGCCACGATGAATTTTTTATCCGGGTTCTGCTCTTTTAATTTATGCAGGATGCCTTCTTCTGTTCCTATAATAATTGCTTCATCATCAAGCTCTTTTGCTTTTTTTAATATTTGTGCTGTGCTGCCCACAAAATCCGCCAATTGGACAACGTCGTCTGAGCACTCCGGGTGCACCAGGAATGGCGCGTCGGGGTATTTGTCCATTATGTTTTTGACTTCTTCGGCTTCTACCCTGTTGTGCACTATGCAGTAGCCGTTAATTAAAATTACTTCTTTGTCTTTTACGTGCTCTGCTACATACCTGCCCAAATTTTTATCCGGCAGGAAAACAATCTGCTTTTCTTCAAGTGAATTTACGATTTTGACTGCGTTTGACGATGTGCAGCATACGTCGCATTCGGCCTTTACTTCGGCGGATGTATTAACATAGCACACAAATGCTGCGTCAGGATAGAGCTCACGCAGTTTTTTTACGTCCTCCGCGGTCACCATGTCCGCCATGGGGCAGCCTGCGTCCATCACCGGAAGAATGACTGTTTTTTGGGGGCTAAGTATTTTGGCGCTTTCGGCCATGAACTTAACCCCGCAGAACATTATTACGTCAGCGCTTGTCTCGGCGCTTTCTTTGCTCAGACCGTATGAATCCCCGACCATGTCGGCAATTTCCTGGATTTCAGCCACCTGGTAATAATGCGCCAGTATAATAACATTATGCTTTTCTTTGAGTTCTTTTATTCTTTCATATATTTCTGACATAGTTAACTCCATTGAATTTACAAGCCCTTATTAAAGGGCAGGGTCACAAGTAGAATTCATTTTTTTTGATTATACCATAATATTATTGCTTTTTC
>CAZDZB010000082.1:0-10254 GCA_964509795.1 uncultured Christensenellaceae bacterium
TATTGTTTGCTTTTGGCAGGCTTCTGACTACAGTTTTTGTAATGAGTGATTCAGTAATGATAGTATTTACTGTAATTGCCGTTGCCACTTTGGTGCTTGCGGAGTTTGCAGCCTTTTCAAAAAGGAATTTAAGAGAAATACTGCTCTTTTCAAGCATTGCCCAATCAGGGCTTGTGGTTGCTCTGTTTATTAACGGACTGCAGTCTGCGGCTGTGCTTGTGTTAATCAACAATGTAGTCTCAAAGATGGTTTTGTTCACATTGTCAGCAAAAATCGCAGAAGACAACAAAACAGACTCGCTGGATGATTTGAAAGGTATATTTGCAAAAAACAAAACACTGGGCTTTGCGTTTTCAGCTGCGGCAATGTCGCTTATAGGGCTACCGTTCTTTTTCGGGTTTGTGGCCAAGGCAAATGCGCTGACTGCGCTTTTTGCCATAGACAACATCTGGCTGCCAATGGTTATTCTGCTGACAGCAGTTGTTGAGGGAGCGTACGTTGTGCGCATGCTTACAACATTGTGGAACACAGGAGACGAGGGCGAGGTTGCGTCGGCTGGCACGATGAAACAATACAAACTGACAAACAAAGTAAGGCTTACAATTATTTTTGTAATTGCAGCCCTTGCAATAATCGCAGGCGGAATAATACCGGCTGTTCACATGGATATGTTTAATTTTGATTTATTAGCATTTCTAACCAATGGATTAGGGGGTGTCTAAATGGATATTATGATTAGTGTTCCGGCAGTAATTGTCGGGCTGATATTAAGCTCTGTGCTGGCATATATCTTGACCAAAGCGGACAAAACGCTGGGCGCTCTGGTGACAGTTCTGGCATCCTGCGGCGCCTTTGCCGTGATGTTTATGCTCAGAGGAGACATCGGCAGCACACAGAGTTTTTATATGCTGGACTTTAAGCTGACTGAGTATGGATGGTTTTTCTCAACTCTTATGCTTTTAATCTTTGCGTGTGTTTCATTTTTCAACCTTTATTGGATGAAAAAAATCATTCACCCGGCAGGCTACAATTTCTTGTATCTGGTGGCACTTGCAGGGACAATCGGAGCATTCACAGCAAAAGATTTTATAGTGTTGTTTATTTTCTGGGAAACAATCGTATGGGCTTCGATGTTTATTATCCCATTCGGCAAATCCAGAAAAGCATCGGTTGTTTATTACGCTTTCAGCGCATTCGGGTCGCTGAGCATGCTCTTTGGCATTCTGTACCTTTACTCAAAGACAGGCTCATTTGACATACAGTATGTTCTGGAGCAGGCATCGGGCAACTTCACATACGGCCTGGTAGCCTTCATAACAATAGGGCTTGCAGGGCTTGTGAAAATCGGAGTATTTCCGTTCCATCTGTGGCTGCCCCAGGCCCACGGAAACGCGCCGGATACATTCTCGCCAATTCTTTCGGGCGGGCTTGTAAAGGCAGGAGGTTTCGCGGTGTTTTTGATTACTGCTGTTATGCCTTCTGTTAAGGTGTTTGCATCAAATTTCACTTTCCTCGGAAAAGAATTGATAATGCCTCTTCCGAACTACGCATTGGTGGTGCTGGGCGCTGTGAGCATAGTGGTCGGCACGCTGATGGCTATTAAGCAGGAAGACTTCAAAAAACTTATAGCTTATTCATCTGTAGCAAACGGCGGATACATAATTATAGGCCTGGCTATGATGAATTCATTGAGTGTGGGCGGAGCCTTCATGCATATGTTTGCCCACGCGCTGGCATCGGCTGCAGCATTTTTGGCAGCTGCAGCTGTTGTTCACAGAACAGGCACAACAAAGATGAGCGAGCTTGGCGGATTAATCCACAGAATGCCGCTTACATATATTGTTTACCTGATAGCTATAATTTCAATGGCTGGAATACCTCCTATGAGCGGATTCATATCAAAATGGATGCTGTTTCAGTCAATGATTAAAAACGGAATGGTTTTCGTAGCGGCGGCGGCATTCTTCGGAAGCATAGGTTCATTCTTGTATGTTTTCAGGCCGTTAAGTGCTGTATTTTTGGGTCAGCTTTCACCAAAGCATGAAAAAGTTAAGGAAGCGCCTTTCCTTATGCAGGTGCCGATGGTAATTTTGTCATTGCTGACACTTGCGTTCGGAATATTCCCAAATTACATTCTTAAGCCCATTAGCAGCATAATAACATCGGTCGGAATGGAAGGATTGAATCTGGATGGACTCATTATTAAAGGAACAAACGGCGTTTTGAATCCATCGCTTATCGCTTTGGTATTCGGAATAGGTTTTGTAATTGCTTTGATAATATTTGTAATTCATCCGAAATCAAGAAAAGTGGAACTGATGGACACCTACACGGCATCGGAATTTATATACACGCCGGAACTGCTGCATTATTCACACGACTTTTACGCACCGTTTGAAAGACTGTATGCAAATGCGCCTTCAACTGCTAAATGGTATAACGTACTCATTAAAAAGATTGATGAAATCGGAAGGCTGGTAAGTTATTCACTGTTCAGCAGCAAACCGAGGACCGCAGTATTCTGGATGGTATGCGCGACAATAGTATTATTGTGGGGTGGAAGCTTATGATTATAAAAGGAATATTAACAGGTTTAGGTATACTGCTGTTTGCTTTTGTTTGGCAGACATCACTAGACGGAATAAACAGAAAAATAGTAGGAAGGTTCCAAAAAAGGTATGGTCCGAAATGGTACCAGCAGTTCAGGGACATTTTCAAAGCATTGAGCAAGACTGGAGTAAGCCACGGCTGGATATATGACTTCGGCGTAATGATGGCCCTGGGCGGAATAATGGCAACTGTAATGTTTCTGCCGGTTGTAAATGTTTCTGCTTTCCCGGGTTTTGACAACTTCTTTATATTTGTGTATCTGCTAGCTGTTGGCATGCTGGGCATGGCCATGAGCGCAGTAGGCTCGGGTAACCCCCTGGCCAGCATCGGCGTAATGCGTGCCCTGACACAGATGGTTGGATACGAAGTCCCGTTTATGGTTGTAATTTTGGCGATTATTTACGGGCATGACACAAGCAGTTTATCAGAGCTTGCTGTCATTCAGCAAGCCGGCGGCATTATGACATGGAACTTTGTGAAGATGCCCTTAGGTGGAATAGTAGCTTACCTGTCCCTGCTTGGAATGCTGGGCAAAAAGCCGTTTGAAACATTCATTGCACCTGCTGAGATTGCGTCAGGCCCAATGGTTGAGTACGGCGGCAAGCAGCTGGGAATGCTGATAATAATGCACGAATTCGCAACCTTCATTGAGGTTACATTGTTCGTAACAATATTCTTAGGCGGCGGAGCGACATTGCTTGGATTTTTGGCAAAATACTTTGTAGTATATATTTTAGCCAGCCTGATATCCAACGCTCTTGCAAGGTTTAAGATAGACCAGGTTATAAAGTTCTACTATAAAGTGCCGATAACCTTGGCAATCGTACAGGCGCTTATAGTTATTTTTCTAGGATGGGGGGTATAATTGATGGAAAACACAAAAGAAAAGCAGGAAAAGCTTCAAAAGGGCTGGGACGGGATAACAAGATTTTTCCGTGCAAACTCCATATGGATGCTGATGTACTGCACAGGCTGCTGCGCCATCGAGCTCCCGCAGGCTATGACATCAAGGTATGACATGGAACGTTTGGGAATGGGGCCGATGGCAACGCCCAGACAGGCGGATGTATTGCTTGTAACAGGGTATTTAAGCCTTAAGACATTAAGAAGGCTGATATACGCATATGAGCAGATGTCCACTCCTAAATATCTTGTAGCTTTCGGGCCGTGCGTATTAAACGGAGGAATATACTACGATTCCCACGCTGTAATAAACAGGCTTGACCAGTATCTTCCCATTGACGTTTATATTGCGGGCTGCATGCCCAAACCTGAGGCTGTTATGAACGGCTTCCAGGACTTAATCGACATGATAAAGCGCAAGGAAGCAAACGGCTGGAAAATGTACGAGCAGAACAAGGACTGGTATAGGAAAAACCAGATACAGTCTCTTGGTGAACTGCGGATAAAGGATGAGTTCCATGAATAAAGATATTAAAAATTTAGTAAAAGAAATAAAATCAAAATATGAGCTTCTAGGAGAAGATTACCCTAAGGATAACCAGGCTGCATTAGATTTTAATTCAAATGAAATTCATTCTGTGCTGTCTTTTGTCAGATCCCAGGGGTTCCGGCAGCTTTCCATTCTTACATGCGTTGATTGGATAAAAGAAGACAAATTCCAATTAGTATTTATAGTCTTTAACTGGGAGATGGGATTAAGGCTGCAGATAAGGACAAAAATAGACAGGAAAAAACCTAAGTTTAATACTGTAACTGCCATTTACCCCGGAGCACAGTATTATGAAAGAGACGTGCATGAATTCTTCGGAGTGGAGTTTGTAGGCAATGAAAACTCATATAAACAGCTCTTTTTGGAAAATTGGGATGACATGCCTCCTTTACGCAAGGACTTTGATTCAAAAGCTTATTCTGACAGGAAGTATCCTGTCAGAGAGTACAAAGCCGACTTCAGCAAGGCAGGTGATAAAAAATGAAAGAGGTAAAATTATTTTTAGGCCCTCAGCATCCTGGGATGCACGGAAACTCCAGCGTTCACATGTATGTTGACGGAGATGTAATTAAAAGGTCATACCTGCTTCCGGGAATGCTCCACCGTGGATTCGAAAAATCCATGGAAAGGCGCACATGGATGAATAACATCGCGCTTATCCCAAGAATATGCGTTCCTGAGCCTGACCCGAATGAAATGGTTTATGCCATGAACGTAGAAGCGCTGGCCAAAATAAAGGTGCCTGAAAGGGCCCACTGGATTCGCATGATTATACTTGAGCTTGCAAGGCTTTCTGCCCACCTTATGGCCTTCGGCGGAATAGGCGGCCCCACAGGGCTTTACACGGCAATGTACTGGGCGCAGGCAGACAGAGACACAATCCTTACACTCTTTGAGGAAATTACAGGTCATAGGGTTTATCACATGTATATTGTGGCAGGCGGTGTAAGGAAAGACCTTCCTAAAGGCATTGAAAAGAAAATACTTGCTTTTCTTGACGATTTGGAAAGCAGGCTTCCTGAATACGAAGACCTGGTGCTAAACAACCCAATAGTCAGGGCCCGTTGCGTTGACAACATTATGCTTCCCGCCGAGGTTGTGTGGGAGCTGGGCGTAACAGGCATCGGCATGAGGTCAGCTACAGGGCAAGAATACGACGTGAGAAAAGTAACACCCTATGCAAGGTATGACAAGGTTGACTTTGAAGTGCCTACAGCGACATATTCAGACGCGCAGACAAGGCTGACGATTAAATACCGCGAAATGTATCAGTCAATCAGGATAATAAAACAGGTGCTTGACATGATGCCGGGCGGCAAAGTGCGCGCCAAGGTATCCGACGGCAGCGCGCTAAGATGGCGCGTGCCCGCAGGACAGGTATACAGCGCAGTTGAAGCTAGCCGCGGCGAATACGGATATTACACGGTATCTACAGGGGAGACAATGCCCTACAGAGTGGCCGTTAGAGGAGCTTCATTCCCGCAAGGGCTTTTGGGTGTTGAAAAGTACCTGCCCGGACACAGAATAGACGATGCACCATTATGGTTTGACACAATGGGAATTTGTTCACCTGAGATTGACAGATAGGAGGAAAAGAATATGGATAAAAAAAGCATTTTAGCGCCTTTTAAAAGCTGGAAATACTTGTTTAAAAAGCCTGTTACCGTGTCGATGGATGATATATTCAAAAACCCCAGAGAGTCTCAGGACAACTACAGAGGTTTCCACATAAACGACTGGGAAAAGTGCATCGGATGCGGCACATGTTCGGAAGTGTGCCCCACAAACGCAATAAAAATGGTTGAACGCAGCGACGTGGAGGACGCGGAAGGCAGCAAGCCTGAGCGCCCCGCGATAGACTACGGCAGATGCTGCTTTTGCGCACTGTGCGTTGACATATGCACATCTGGCTCATTAAGCCTGACAAAAGAGTACCTTTACAATTCAAGCGACCCTGAGGACTTTTATTACATGCCGACAGAAAAAGGCATAACGGGAAAGCCTGTCAAACTGGGATATGTAAAGGATGAAACATCTGACCTTTTAGACCTTGAAAGAAAGCATATGGAACAATTAGGCACAGAGGACAGGAAAGGGTCATTCATTGAAATAGTAAAGGGGTTTTCGAAGGAGCAGGCAATAGCAGAGGCTTCCAGGTGCGTCGGATGCGAAATATGCACAAAGACATGCCCTGCCCACATGAATATACCCGAATACATAAAATCAGTATGGAATGATGACTTAACAGAAGGGTTAGATTACCTTTACAAAACCAACCCGCTGCCATCTGTATGCGGCAGAATATGCACTCACAAATGCGAAGGCGTATGCGCCATATCAAACAGGGGCGACGCCATAGCAATCAGATGGCTGAAAAGATACATTGTCGACAATTCTCCTCAGGAAGAATACGAGAAGGTTGTTTTGTCACAGGTATCAAAAAAAGGTGAAGGCAAAGTGGCTGTGGTCGGTTCAGGCTCATCAGGGCTTTCCGCCGCGTATTATTTGAGCACATTAGGATATGATGTGGACGTATACGAAAGCAAGCCTTTGGCAGGCGGCCCAATGAGATATGGCGCGCCAAAGTACAGACTGCCTGACGACATAACAGACAGGGACATCTCTTTCATTGAAAAACTAGGTGTTAAAATCCACACCAATACCAAAGTAGGCAAGGATGTTACGTTAGAAAAGCTGAAAAGCACCCATGACGCTGTGTTTATTGGCACGGGATACCCCGACACCAGGCCGCTTAATATTCCTGGAGTTGACCATGATGACGTAATATTGGCGATGCCGTTTTTGGCAGACTCAGGAGACTATGAAAGAGGCATCGCCAAAATGCCTGAGATAAAAGAAAAGGTTGTTGTAATCGGTTCCGGAAACGTAGCATTTGACGTTGCAAGAACTCTTGTAAGGCTGCAGAACATTAAATACGGCAAGTCCGATGTTCTGATGGCAGCGCTTGAAAATAGAAGTCAGGTTCCCGCTGACATTGAAGAAATTGAAGAAGGAACTGAAGAAGGCATCAAGTTCAACCTGGGCTGCGGGCCGCAGAAGATGATAATTGATGAAAAGACCGGAAAATTAAAGGGTGTTGAAGTGTGCGAATGCACTCAGCTGTTTGATGAAAACCATAGGTTTAATCCACAGTTTAACTTTGACGCCAAACAATTGCTTGATGCTGACCAAGTATATCTTGCCATTGGACAGATGCCTGACTTTTCATACATTCCAAAGGATTTGCAGGAAGAAATGACCATTGAGCGCGGCAAAATAAAGACAAATAAAAACGGACAGGTAAGAGGAGTTCCGTGGCTGTTTGCAGGCGGCGACATAATAAAAGGAATGGACATAATTAACGGAATTGCCAATGGGCATGACGCGGCAGTGGGAATTGATGAATACTTAAGAAAATCAAAGAAAAAGTAATAAATCACAGACAGCAAGCAAAAGGAAGGCAAATGCCTTCCTTTTGTAATATGGTGATATTTTTAATTATATTTTGCTAGTTTTTTTATACCGGATTATTATTATTCGGGTCTGAAGAAGAATCCGTACTTAAACTTTCATCCGTCAAAGTGGCGGCATGGCGTTCAGAAATCCTCTGCATATACGGCAGCCTTTTTTCGAGGTATTGATTCATGCTGTATGCCAGCAGATAGACCCAGTAAAAAAGCGAGTATAAACTAGTAATTATACTTAATACCCAGTATATAGGTGTATATAAATTTGAGTAATCGATTGAGTCACTAAAGATAGTAATGCTGCTCAAGTCAATAGAAAACAAGACAAGGCTGACTACTAAAAGAGGAAGGGCAAAAAGAACTGCTGTGCCTAAAAGCTTGAAGAAATACCTGCTGCCAACTGTAAAGGTGTTTGATAAGGCAACAGAAAAACTATCTTCTGCCATTATTGCTGTGAAAGCGAGAAGAAGATATATATCAAGAGCTATAATTATTACATAGTAAAAAGGTATCAGGAACACCATTACCCGTGACAGGAGGAATGTCATAATCATCATAAAGGTACCAAACGCTATCATTACTCCTATGAGAATCAGCCACAAAACCACAACTTTCCACCAACCGCGCTTAAGGCTTCGCAGGTACCATCCTTTGGATAACTTGCCTGAACACATTTCATAAACATAGTTACCTAGCGCAGGCATGATTAAAAATCCGTATAGAAGATAAAACAGAAGCATTGAACCCATCATTTTTAAATAACTTAGCAGAAATCTTGTATTGTCAAATTGCATGTATGAATCCGGCTTAAAAATTTCAGGCATCATAACATACATAAGGGCAATGAGTGCGCCACCTGCCAGCAGCGTTGCCGCAAAGAAAACAACAAAAACAAGGGGATTTTCTTTTAGCGTTGAAAAAGTTTTTTTAATCATATTCCTACCTCTTTTTATATTTTAATAGTTTTTATATAATATCATCATAATGTAATAATTTCAATATATTATATTTTCAGTTAAGAATTCTTGAATATAATTTTGAATAAATATTTATTCAATATTTTTTTCTTATAAACATTTTATCAGCAGAAGAAAAAGTATGAAAGCATAAACACCTAAATCAAAGTATTTTTAGATATAACTATCAAAAAAATTAAGAATTTGATACAATTATAATAACAAGTACTAAGGATATTATATGGATTTCAAAATAAAAAACTTTTCAATAGAAAAATTTAATAATGATGTTAATAACAGCGGGAACTTAATTCAAAAGTATTCAGGTTGGTCAGGTTACAGGAAGGCTGTTTCTGAATTTATTTCTAAAAATACTGAAGGAAGCAAGGGCAGCCTTTTTGTTTTCGGTGCAGGTGAATGCAACGATTTAGATATTAATTTTTTAACATCTGAATTTGATAAAATATTCTTAAGTGATATTGACATAAAAAGCATTGACGAGGGAATAAAGCGTCAGGACCTGCCGCACGAGAAACTTGAAAAGATAAAAAAAATAAAAGCGGAATATACAGGATTAAGTGATTTCGGCTTTTTTAAGAATTTATCCGAAATGACCGCTGCCAAAACTAAGAGCGATGACATTTCAGAATACATTAAAAATACAATAAAAAATCTCCGTACTGACGGCATTTTGTATGAACACAAAAATCAATACGATATGGTTCTTATTTTGCCGACATATACACAGCTGGCTTATACGCAGATAGAGACACTGCTTAGAATCTTATATCGGTATGGAATATATCCGCTTGAAGAGTTGAATAAAATTCTTACTACAATGCATTATTGTATGCCATCGATTATTAAAAAATACAATGATGTGATAGTTTCTATGCTTAAAGATAATGGAAGGGCAGTGGTGCTTTCTGATGTTGCGGAAATTACAGACGAAAAAGTGCTAAGCGACGTCTCGAAAAGATTGAATGATTATGAATACATCGACAAGTACCTGAAAAAACATGGGCAGGAATTCGGAATTATGGGCATTGAGGAATTAAAGGCCAAAACAGAATTTGTAGAAAGAAAATTTGTAATTTGGCCTTTTGATAATGACAAACAGTTCATAGTGGAGTTTGTTTCGGTGCGTCTGAATAATTAAATAAAATATGCAGTTGTGATTAATTAACAAGATTCCAAGGAGGACACATGAAGAAAAGCAGCAATAAAATAATATATATTCCCGACGGGGCAAATTTTGAATTGGCTATGCAAAGAACCACCGAGCTTTGCTTTGCTGCTCACCAGGATGATACGGAATTTATGGCTTTCCATGCCATAGAGAAATGTTATCGAAGCAAAAATGAGTGGTTTACTTCTGTTATATTGACAGACGGAAGTGGAAGCCCAAGAAAAGGCAAATATGCTGGATTTAGCGACGAGAGAATGATAAGCGTCCGGATAAAAGAGCAAAAAAAAGCCGCTAGGATAGGGAAATATAGCGTTCAGATGCAGCTGGGGCATAAAAGCAGCGATATTAAAAAAAATAACCAGGAAATAATGGATGAAATAAAAGATATTATCCTTAAGTGCCGTCCGAATGTTATATATACGCACAATCCCATGGATAAGCACGCGACGCATGCCGCCGCAGCATTGCGCGTGATAGAAGCGGTAAAGGCATTGCCGGAGGATAAAAAACCGGAAAAGCTGATTGGACTTGAAGTGTGGCGAGGGTTGGACTGGGTAACGGATGACAAGAAACTGGTTT